>DATATJ010000208.1:0-9570 GCA_036268855.1 Vicinamibacterales bacterium | reverse complement strand
GCTTCGTGATCGCCGCCATGAACGTGTAGACCACCGGCGTCAGATACAGCGTGATGAGCTGCGACACCATCAGGCCGCCGACGACCGCGAGGCCGAGCGGCCGCCTGGCCTCACCGCCCGATCCGAAGCCCAGTGCGATCGGCACCGCACCGAGCAAGGCCGCCATCGTCGTCATCATGATCGGCCGGAAGCGGACGAGGCAGGCTTCGTGGATCGCGTCCACCGGCGACTTGCCGTGCTCACGCTGCGCCTCGACGGCGAAGTCCACCATCATGATGCCGTTCTTCTTCACGAGGCCGACGAGCATGATGATGCCGACGAAGGCGTAGAGACTGAGCTCGGTCCTGAAGATCAGGAGCGTGATCAGCGCGCCGAATCCGGCGGACGGGAGGCCGGAGAGAATCGTCAGCGGGTGAGTGAAGCTCTCGTAGAGGATGCCCAGCACGATGTAGATCACCACGATCGCCATCAGCAGGATCACGCCGAGTCCCTGCACCGAGTCCTGGAACGCCTGCGCCGCGCCCTGGAAGCTCGTGGCCACCGCCGCCGGCATCGTGGTGGCCGCGGCCGACTCGATCTGCGCCACGGCGTCGCCGAGCGAGAAGTCGGGCTTCAGGTTGAACGAGATCGTGACCGACGGCAGCTGACCCGTGTGGCTCACCGAGAGCGGTCCTGCATCGGTGGTCGCCTTCGACACCGTGCTCAGCGGAACCAGCGGACCCATCGAGGCACCGGGCGGCACAGAATTCGATCGGACGTACAGCATCGACAGTGCGGCCGGATCCTTCTGATATTCCGGTGCGACCTGCAGGATCACCTGATACTGATTGTTCGGCGCGTAGATCTGCGACACCTGACGCGTGCCGTACGCGTTGTAGAGCGCCGTCTCGACCTGATTGACCGTCAGGCCCAGCGCCGAGATCTTGTCGCGATCCAGGCTGATGTTCACCTGCGGGTTCTTGATTTGCAGGTCGCTGTTCACGTCTTCCAGACCGGCCATCGCCCGCATCTTGGCCTCGAAGATCGGCGCCCAGTGATACAGCTCGGCGGTGTCGGTGTCCTGCAGCGTGTATTGATACAGGCTGCGCGCGCCGCCCTGTCCGCCCAGATTGATCGGCGGCTGGTTGACCATGTACACGCGCATCCCGGGCACCTGGGCCAGCTTCGGCCGCAACTCCGCGATCACCTGGTCGACGCTCAATGCCCGCTGATTCCGTGGCTTGAGGTCGACGCTCAAGCGGCCCTGGTTGAGGCCGCCGCCGAACCCGCCGCCGACGTTGTTGCTGAATCCCGCGACGTTCGGATCCTTGGCGATGATGTTGGCGACTTCGAGCTGGTGCTTGACCATGTCGTCGAAGCCGATGCCCTGAACCGCCTCGGTGCTGACGTTGAAGCGCCCCTGGTCTTCACTCGGCAGGAAGCCCTTCGGCGTGATCATGAACAAATAGACCGTGCCGACCAGCAGCGCCACCGACACCGCCATCGTCGTCGCGCGGAAGCGGAGGCACGCGCGAAGCGTGACGTCGTACACGTGCAGCCACGCGTCGAACATGCGCTCGATCGCGTTGTACACGCGGCCGTGCTTCTGCGAGTGCGGCGCCTTGAGGAAGCGGCTGCACAGCATCGGCGTGAGGCTGATCGACACGAAGCCCGACACCAGGATCGCGACGCCGATCGTCACCGCGAACTCGTGCAGCAGGCGGCCGACGATGCCGCCCATGAACAGCACCGGGATGAACACGGCGGTGAGCGAGAGGGTCATCGAGACGATCGTGAACGCGATTTCCTTGGAGCCATCGAACGCCGCCCGCATGGGCGGCTTGCCCATTTCCATGTGGCGCACGATGTTCTCGAGCATCACGATCGCATCGTCCACGACGAACCCGACCGATAGCGTGAGGGCCATCAGCGACAGGTTGTCGAGGCTGTACCCGAGCAGGTACATCACGGCGAACGTCGCCACGATCGACGCGGGCAAGGCCAGGCTCGGGATCACCGTCGCCGAGACATTTCTCAGGAACAGGAAGATCACCAGGACGACGAGCGCGATCGTGATGAGGAGCGTGAACTTGACGTCGGACACCGACTCGCGGATGGACACGGAGCGGTCGGTCCGGACGTCGAGCGAGACCGACGCCGGCAGCTGCTCGCGGAAGGTCGGCAACAGCGCCTTCACGGCGTCCACGACCGCGACCACGTTCGTGCCCGGCTGCTTCTGAATCGCAAGGTAGATCGTGCGCTGCCCGAGGTACCAGGCAGCGGTCTTGTCGTTCTCCACGCCGTCGTACACGTGCGCCACGTCGTCGAGCCGCACGGGACTGCCGTTGCGGTACGCGATGATCATCGGGCGGTACGCGGCCGCTTTCAGGAGCTGGCCGTCGGCCTGCACGACGAAGGTCTGCTGATTGCCGTAAATCGTGCCGGTCGGCAGGTTCACGTTCGCGTTCGATATCGCGTCAGCGACCTCGTCGATGCCGATCCCGTGCGCCGAGAGCTTGCGCGGATCCGCGTCGATGCGCACCGCGTACTTTGCCGCGCCGAATACCTGCACCTGCGCCACGCCGCTCACCATCGAGATGCGCTGCGCGATCGTGGACTCGGCGTATTCGTCGATCGTGGAGAGCGGGAGCGTGTTGGACCGGAGCACCAGGAACATCACGGGCTGGTCGCCCGGATTCACCTTCTGGTACGACGGGGGCGCCGGCATCTGCGGCGGCAGCTGACGGGCCGCCTTCGCGATCATCGCCTGCACGTCCTGCGCGGCGGCGTCGATGTTCCGGCTCAGGTCGAACTGGAGCGTGATGTTGGTGTTGCCCTGCGTGCTCGTCGAGTTGATCGAGTTGAGTCCGGCGATCGTCGCGAACTGCTTCTCGAGCGGCAGCGCAACGGCCGACGCCATCGTGTCGGGGCTTGCGCCCGGCAGCCCGGCGCTGACCTGAATAGAGGGGAAGTCGACGGTCGGCAGATCGCTCACCGGCAGCAACCGGTAGGCGAGGATGCCGAAAACCATCACCCCGAGCATGATCAGGGTGGTCGTCACCGGCCGCTTGATGAACAGGGCTGCGAGGTTCATGGGGCTACCTTCGGACCGTTGCCTTTGACGCTGATCGGGCTGCCGTTGACGAGACGCAGCTGGCCGTCGGTGACCACCGTCTCGCCCGCCTTGATGCCGGTCTTGATGACCGTCTCGTCCCCGGCGGCGCGGGCGACGACCACGGGCCGGAGGTCCACGGTCTGATCCGTCTTGACCACGAAGATGTACTGCCCCTGCTGGCCGGTCTGGACGGCGACTGACGGCACCACGATGGCCGTCGGATCCGTCGTGAGCGTGATCACCACGTTCACGAACTGCCCGGGCCACAGCCGGTGATCGCCGTTGGCGAACGTCCCTTTGAGCTTGATGGTGCCGGTCGTCGGATCCACCTGATTGTCGACGAAGCTGATCCGCCCGCTCGACGGCTTCTCGGTGTCGTTCGGCGGACGCGCCTCGACCTCGAGCGATCCTTTCGCCATGTACCGCTTGAAGTCCGGAAGCTGCGCCTCGGGAATGGCGAATGACACGTAAATCGGCGCGATTTCGTTGATCACGACCAGCGGCACGGTGTCGCCGGCGCGAACGAGATTGCCGACGTGCACCATCAACGCGCCGGTGCGACCCGACAGGGGGGCCGTGATCGTCGCGTACTGGAGCTGAACCTTGGCGTTGTCGACCGCCGCGCGGTCCGCGGCCACCGTAGCTTCGAGTGCGCCCGCGTTCGCGTTCATCTGATCGATCTGCTCGCGGGTGGCGATGCCGCGCGCGCCGAGATCACGGTACCTGACGGCCTGCGCCTTCGCGTTGGCCGTCTGCGCGACGTCTTTGTCGAGGTTCGCTTGTGCCTGCTGCAGCGCAGCCTCGAGCGGCCGCCGGTCCAACGTGAACAGAATCTGCCCCTTCTTGACGTCGTCGCCTTCTTTGAAATTGACGGACGTGAGCTCGCCGGTAATCTGCGCGTGCACCGACACGGTCGAGTACGGCTCTGCGGTGCCGATGACGTCGATCTCCACCGGCATCGGTTTCTGCACGACGCTCGCCGTCGTCACGGGCACCGCCGCCTGCTGACCCCCGCCGCGCCCGCCGCCGGCCGTGGCGGGCTGCTGCGGCTGCGCTTCGCCGGCCGAGCACCCGATTGTGGTGAGGGTCGAGGCCGCGATGAGCGACCCGACGAGGACAGCCTGCAGAATTTTCATGTGTCTGTTTACTCGAACCGCAGGGCGTCGATCGGATCCAGCGCCGCCGCCTTTCGCGCCGGGTAGAATCCGAAAAAGACGCCGGTCGCGCCGGCAAAGCCGAAGGCAATGGCCACCGCGCTTGGCGACACGGCCGTCGGCCAGTTCATCCAGTACGTGACGCCCTCAGACAACGCAAAGCCCAGCCCGATCCCGATGGAGCCGCCGAACAGGCTGAGCACCACCGCCTCGACGAGGAACTGCAGCAGCACATCGCTGCCGCGCGCCCCAATCGCCATGCGCAGGCCGATCTCGCGGGTCCGCTCCGTCACCGACACCAGCATGATGTTCATGATGCCGATGCCGCCCACGAGCAGCGACACGCCGGCGATGCTCGCCAGCAGCGCCGTCATCGTCTGCGTCGCCTGCACGCGGACGCTCGCCATTTCTTCCATCGTCCGCACCATGAAGTCGTCGGGATCGCCCGGCTGAATCTTGTGGCGCGTGCGCAGCAGGGCAGCGATCCGATCGGCGGTTGCCGACGTGTCGCCGGCCGAGGCCGCCGAGACGTTCGCGTTCTGGATGAACGTGACGCCGCGCATTTTCTTCATCACCGTCGTGTACGGCACGAACACCACGTCGTCCTGATCCTGCCCGACCCCCGATTGCCCTTTGCTGGACATCACGCCGGAGACCGTGAACGGGTAGCTCACCTGGCCGGTGGCGCCGGTATTCGCGATCCGGATGACCTGCCCGACCGGGTCGGCGCCTTCGCCGAACAGCTGATCCCGGACGACGCTACCGAGCACGACCACCTTGGCAGCCGTGCTGACGTCCTGCGGCGTGAAGAAGTTCCCCATCACGGTCGGCCACGAGCGAATGGCGGGGAAGTCCACGTCCGTCCCCTGCACCTGCGTGTTCCAGTTCTGGTTTCCCGCGATGATCTGGCCTCGCGTGTTGCTGCCGGCCGCCGTGTACTGCACGCCGTCCACACGGGTGATCGCGTTCGCGTCGTCTGGCGTGAGGGTGCTCGCGTTGCCCTGACCCTGGCGGACGCCGCCTTGCGAGAAGTTGCCCGCCGTGACGATGATCATGTTCGTCCCGGTGGACTGGATCTGCGACTCGATGGAGCTCTGCGCACCCGTGCCGAGCGCGACCATCGTGATCACCGCCGCCACGCCGATGATCATGCCCAGCATCGTCAATGCCGTCCGCATCTTGTTGCGGCCGAGCGCCTTGAGCGCGATGCGGAAGATCATCAGAATCGACATGCCGCTCCTTAAACCGCTTCCGCCTGCGGCAGCGCCGCGAGCTCTTCCTGCGCCACGCGACGCTTGCCAACGGCCTTGTCGTTGACCACCTGCCCGTCGCGGAACGTCACGATCCGGGTGCCGTACTCAGCGATGTCCATTTCGTGCGTAATCAGCAGCACCGTAATCCCGCGCTCGACATTGAGACGCTGGAAGATGTCCATTACTTCGATGCTGGTACGCGTGTCGAGGTTCCCGGTCGGCTCGTCCGCGAGCAGAATCGACGGATTGTTGATCAGCGCACGCGCAATCGCCACGCGCTGTTGCTGGCCGCCCGAGAGCTGGTTCGGATGGTGGTCCGTCCGGTTACCCAACCCGACGAGCGTCAGCATGTCGGTCGCCCGCTTGTGCCGCTCGGCGGTTTTCGGGGCATTCCCGCCGTAGAGCAGCGGGAGCTCAACGTTGTCGAGCGCCGAGGTCCGCGACAGCAGGTTGAACCCCTGGAACACGAACCCGATTTTCTTGTTCCTCACGACCGCCAGCTGGTCCTTCGACATGCGCGATACGTCCTGGCCGTCGAGGAAATACTGTCCTGACGTCGGCTTGTCGAGGCAACCGGCGATGTGCATGAACGTCGACTTGCCTGAGCCCGAGGGTCCCGTCACCGCGAGGAACTCGCCACGCTCGACGTCGAGGTCTACCCCCCGCAGGGCCTTCACCTCGATTTCGCCGACCACATAGCGTTTGACGAGATTCTTGACGGAGATGACGGTCGGCATCGCGCCTATCGGCCTCGCCCTGGCCCACCCCGCTGCGGCAGGAGCGGATTGCCCGTGCTGCCGGGCGCGGTGGTGCGCGTCGTCGTATTCATCCCGCTGATCGTCGTCACAACGTCCATGCCCTGCTGCACGTCTCCGCTCAGCAACTCCGTGTTCGTGCCGTCGGTGATGCCGAGCCGCAGGTTGAGCGGCTTCAACTGCTTGTCCACATAGACCCAGACGCGGCCGCGCGACTCCACCGGCTGTAGCGGCGCAAACAGCGCATCGATCGACTGCGCCGACTGTGCGCTGCCGTACTTGGGCACGAAGGCGTCGGCCAGCGCATTCTTGCCGGTTGGCGCCTTGGCCGCGGCCGGCGTGCTCGATTTTCCGCCGGTCGCTGGAGCCGCCGTCTCGAACGGCGTCGTGTCCTGGCCGCGCTCCTTCAGCCGGGCCAGGAACTGCTTTTGATCGTCAGGCGACATCGCCTTGAAGCGTGCGAGCTGACGCTGCGTGCGGTCACCCTGGTCGCCGCCCTGATTGCCGGCCTGTCCGCCGCGGCCGGACCCGGTCGCGTCAGCAGAGGCGGCCGACGACGACGCGCCGGAGGGCGCTGCCGGGGTGCCGGGCGTGCCTGTTGCCTGGCCGCTCGACGTGGATGGCGCGGGACCGGTCTCCGCATTGCCGCCGCCGCGCCCGCCGCGTCCGCCGCCGCCCTGGCCGCCGCGTCCGCGTCCGGCGGCCATCGCCTCCGGCGGCACCGGCTGATTCAACGTCGCGAACATGTCGGCCGTCGGCCGGAAGCGCAGCGCGGTATTCGGTACGCGGACCGCGTCAGTGCGCCGATTGACCTGCACTTTGAGGTTCGCCGTCATGCCCGGCTTCAGCCGCAGATCGTCGTTCGGGACGTTGATCATCGTTGCGTAGGTCGTCACGTTGTTCACGACGATCGGGTTGAGCCGGATCTGCGACACCGTCCCGTTGAAATCGACGCCCGGATACGCGTCGACGCGGAACGTCACCGTCTGGTTCGGGCGGACGCGCCCGACGTCCGACTCGTCGATGTTGGCGCTCACCTGCATCTTCGTCAGGTCGGCGGCGATGATGAAGATCACCGGCGCAGTCATGCTGGCGGCCACCGTCTGGCCGACGTCCACGCTGCGCTGCGTCACGATGCCGTCGATGGGAGAGGTGATAATCGTGTGATCGAGGTTGGTCTGGCTCGAGTCGAGCTGCGCCTGCGCTTGTTTAATCTGCGCCTGGTCCACCTCGACCTGCGCGGCCAGCTGATCGGATGCCGCTTTCGCCGCGTCGAGCGCGTCCTGCGTGACGATGCCGCGCTTCTGCAGGTCGGCGTTTCGCTGCAGCGTCGTCTTGGCGTAAGCGAGGCTCGCCTGATCTTTCAGGATCTGCGCCTTCGCGTTCGCCAGGTTCGCCGCCGACTGCGACACCTGCGCCTGGAAGAGCGTCGGGTCCAGACGCGCGATCACCTGGCCCTTCTTGACGATCGAGTTGAAGTCGGCGCCGAGCCACGAGATGTTGCCCGACACCTGGCTGCCGACGGTGACGCTGACGACGGCCTGCAGCGTGCCGGTTGAGGCGACGGCGTCGACGATCTCGCCGCGCGTGATCGGCGCAGTGTTGACGGTGAGCTCGACGGTGCTGTGGCGAACGTAATACGTCCAGCCCCCGGCGCCAATCGCCGCGGCGATGACGAGGACGATGATTGCGCGTTTCATAGCTCTCCGTTCGAGTGCGTCACAGACGACCGGGCCGTCACTTGATCACACGCGGCTGCGCACCGCCGCTCGTGGCGCCGGACGTCGTGCTCGTCGTGGAGCTGCCCGTCGTCGTCGTCGTACCGGTGGGCGTGGATGAAGGCGTCGGCGCAGTCGTGATACCACTGTTGACGACACTCGAGGTCGTCGTGACGCCGCCAGTTGTCGGTGCCGCCGTCGTGCTGGTGGAGATCACCGTCACGTTGAGGCTGGACAGCGTGGTCTGTTGCAGACGCTCGAGTTCCACCAGCGATTTCCGGTAGGCGAGCACCGCCTGCAGCTCATTGTTCTGCGCGGTCGCGAGATCGCGCTGCGTGAGGATGACGTTGTAGTTCGTCGACATCCCGACCTCGAACTTGCTCTGCTCGGCGGCCATCGTCTGCTGCGCGAGATCGCGCGCCACCTGTGCCGCCTGTACGCGCTCGACGTTGCTCTGGACAGTGACAGCCGCATTCGTGATGTCCGTTGCCACCTGCAGCTCGATTTGCTTGAGCTGTGCTTCGACTTGCGACAATTGCACGCGCGCACGCGCGGCCGACGCTTCCTGCGAGCTGAGCCCGAGCGGATAGGAGATGTTCACCTGTGCGGTCCAGCGGGGATAATTACTGTTGAACAGCGTCGAGAGCGCGTCACCGTACCCGCCGGGGATGGTGAGCCCCGGAATCGGAACGCGATTGACGCCGGTTGCGCCTTCCGGGAACACCAGCTGGGAGCCGCCGATGCCGACCAATCCATACGTGCCGACGAAGTCGGCCTGCGGCAGTAGCTGATTCTTCAGATACTTGACCGTCACCGCGTTCGCCTGGACCTCTTTTCGCGCGACGTCCAGATCGGTGCGTTCGGCCAGCCCCCGGCGAACGGCGGCGTCGATGTCAACCGACTCCGGGTGGAAGTCCGGCCGATCGACCGGGTCGATCGAGGAGTTCCAGAACGGATCGGCGGTACCTCCGACGATCAACCGCTTGAGTGCCAGCTCCGCGGTCCGCCGCGTGGCTTGGGCCGCCACGAGATTCTGCCGCTGCGTGGCCGCCTGCGACTGCGCCTGCACCACGTCGATCGGCGCCATGGTGCCGACTTCGACGCGCGTCTGGTTGTCTTTCACGAGCTGCTCCGCCAGATCCACGGACTGCTGCGCGACATCGACCGACTGCACCGCGAACACGTAATCCCAATACGCATTCCGCACGTTCGACAGTGTATTGGTGATCGTCGAGCGCAGCTGGACGTCCGAGATGTCACGATTGACTTTTGTGACCGCGAGTTGCTGGCGGGTGGCATCGATGGAGAAACCGCGCAGTAGTGGTTGAGTGTATGAACCGGACCAGCTGGCATTGAATGTCGGGTTGTACAACGTGTTGAGACTCGTCGTCGTTTGACGATTGTTGTTGAGGGAAACCTGGTATGAGCCGCCTCCCCACGGGACGCTTTGCGCAACGCCTCCGTTATAGGTTGTCAGACCCGCGACGACGCCGCTGCCAGCTGTTGAGCCGCCAACCAACGCCGAGGTCGCCGGGGTATTGGTCGACTGCGAGGCCAGTGTCGACGTTAGAGACGGATGATAGACCGACCGGATGC
>DATATJ010000207.1:0-19120 GCA_036268855.1 Vicinamibacterales bacterium | reverse complement strand
TTCGTGGCGCCGATGCCCGAGCTCAGGCTGCCGGAAATGTTCTCGCTGATCGGCAGACCGCTTTCGAGCGTCACGACCGCGCCGACCCCGATGCCCCAGAGATACGTCGGACGGTAATACAGGCTGCCGACGAACCGATGCCGCCGGTCGAACGTCGATGTCGTCTGACCGTCGGCGACGCCGAGGTTCAGCGGGTCGTACGTCTCGCCGAACGTCGAGAAGAACGTCGTCGACTCCTGCCCGTTGTCGACCGCCTTCGAGAGCGTGTAGTTCGCGTTGAACATCAGGCCGTTGGAGAACTGTTTGTTGGTCGCGAGCACCATCGCGTTATAGCGCGAGGTCACCGCCGGGTCGAGCAGCAGGATGGAGTTGACGTTCGGGTCGGGCCGCGCGCCGCGGTAGAGGGGGAAGGTGCCGACCGTCGAGCCGTCCAGCACGTACGAGACCTGCGAGTTCGCCGGGCTGAAGTTGATGTCGCGGAAAATCGGCAGGTTCGAGCCGTGGCTGTACAGATACGACGCCGAGACGGTCATGTCGTTCGCGACGCGCTGCTCGAGCGTCAGGTCGACCATCTGGATGGTTGGCCGCTGCAGGCCCTGCGGTAACTCGTTGATGTTCGGCTTCGAGCCCGATCCGCTCGGCACCGCCGAGAACGTATTCGGGTAGGCCGGCGCGCCGAGTGACGTCGGCGTGAAGGTGTAGGACACCTGGCTGATCCCGTTGTTCGTGATGGCGTTGGCGACGGCGCTGTTGCTGGTGAGGCCGTAGAACACGCCGTAGCCGAATCGAAGCACCGAGTCGTGCTTGCCGCCGAAGTCGTAGGTGGCGCCCAGGCGCGGTCCGAAGTTGTTCTTGTCCTGATCGAAGTGTGTGGTCAGCGGATACGCGGGGTTGCCCGCGAACGTGACGTTGTCCACCTGGATCGATCCAGGCTCCGGCAGCTGCTGGTAGTCCCAGCGCAGCCCTAAGTTGAAGAGGAGCTCGTTGCTCGCGCGCCAGGTGTCCTGCACGTAGTAGCTCTGGACGAGCTGGTTGAACGCCAGCTTGCCGTTGAGGCCCGTCAGGTCGAAGGCCTGCGTGAACGTGCTGTAGTGCCGCCCCGCGGTCGCGTCAGACACCGGGACGCACGCCGACGCGCCGATGGGGCAGTCCTGCGCGATGTTCGACAGGTTGGTGTACGCGAACGTCCCGCCGCCGTTGAACAGATTGATGAGCAATTCCCGGATGTAATTGATGTCCGCGCCGACCTTGATGCTGTGGCTGCCGTGATAGTAGGTGAGCGAATCGAGGAACTCGAATCGCTGCTCGTGCGGATACGCCGCGCGCGGGAGGAAGTTCGGCATGCCGAAGCTGATCCCTCCGGTGACCGTGGTGCTCGGCGGGACGCCATTCGGCGACTGTTCCTCGTAGTCGCGGCCGACCTGGGTGCGGAACTCGTTGAGCCACCGCTGGCTGAGGATCGAGTTGAGGCTGCCGACGAAGAAGTCGGTCGTCACCAGATCGCTGCCGTTCTGCGACTGCGCGACCGAGACCACCGGCTGTGTCTGGACGCCGTTGGGTGAGTTCCAGCGATGCGAATTGATACTCAGGCTCAGCGTGTTGGCGCTGTTGAGCGTGACGTCCACCTTGCCGAGGCCGACCTTGTTGTTCCCGTTCCGCGGGTTGAGGACGCCCTGCGACTGGAAGAACGAGATGGCGGACGCGCAATTCGCGGCCGCGGATGTGCAGCCGCCCGTGTAGAAGTTTGCCGCGGAAGGGGCGGTGAACACTGGGAAGTCGCGGACCTGCTGATCGTAGTCGAGGAAAAAGAATGCCTTGTCCTTGACGAGGGGGCCGCCGACGCCGCCGCCGAACTGCTGGCGGCGCTCGTCGGGCTTGGCAGTCGGATCACCCGGCAGCGTGATGAGCGGGTTCTTCGCCTGCAGCGCCTTGTCGCGGAAGAAATAGAAGCCCTCGCCGTTCAGCGTGTTGCCGCCCGACTTGGTGACGGCGTTCACCGAGCCGCCGGCAGCCTTGCCGAACTCCGCCGACATGTTGCTGACGCCGACCTGGAATTCCTTGATGGACGATTCGCTGATCGCGTACGAGATGCGCGTGCGGCCGCGCGCCTCGGAAAAGAAGGCCTGGTTGTTGTCGACGCCGTCGACCATGTTGTTGTTGTACAGCCCGGAGATGCCGCGGTAGCTGACGAGCCCGAAGTTGCCGTCGTTGGTGACGCCGGGGCTCAGGAGCACGAAGTTGTCCCACCGGCGGCCGGTGATGGGCAGGTTCTCGATGGCCTGCTCGCCGATGACACTGCTGACATCGGTCCGCCGCGTGTCGATCACCGGAGCTTCCGCCTGGACAGTCACCGTTTCCGCGACGCCGCCCGGATGCATCCGCATGTCCACAGCGGCCGTCTGACCAACCTGGACGTCGATGTTGCTGACTGGCTTCGCATCGAATCCCGCCAGCACACTGGAGATCTCGTAACGACCCGGCTGGAGCGCGACCGCGCGATACCGCCCATTGCCATCGGTCACGATGTCCCGGGTGACGTTGGTGTCCATATTTCGAACGGTAATGGTGACGCCCGGCAGGACGGCCCCAGAACTGTCGGTCACCTGGCCCTCGACATTCCCGGTTGCCGCCGTCTGCGCCGAGGCGCTCAGGAGTCCAGGGGCGCAGAGAAGGCCGATAGCGACGAGAATCGTTTGACACCACTTTCGCATAGACACCTCGTTGATCCGATGGGGCCTTGGAAGACGCGGTATTGTAGCGTGGGGAATGTAACGGAAGTGAGACAAAAAAGGCCGCCGGGAAACGCCGGCGGCCTGGTCGATCCAAACAGATGAAGGGTGCTAGTCGCTGACGCCTGAAGCCTTCTTCTTGCGCAGTTCCTCAGCCTTGTCGTGGAGCACGACGGCCTGCTTGATCAGATCCTGCTGCTTCTTCGGGTCCTTTTCCATGTTCGCTTCGAGTCGGAGCAGCAGCCCCTTATAGACCAGCGCTTCCATGTAGTCGGACTTCAGCTGGATCGCTCGATCGATCGCCGTGAGGCCTTTCTCCACGTTCTCTTTCTTCTGGGCTTCGCTCAGGCGGAAATTGCGCTGCGCGTTGTCCCAGTAGTAGGTCGCGATCGTGAAGTAGGCCTCCGGGTTATTCGGCTCTTTCGCGGCGCGCTGCTCGAGCGCGTCGATGGTCTTGTCGAACTCGTTCTGCCGGTTGTAGTAGCCCGCCAGAGTCATGTACACCGCCGGATCGGACGGCTTGACGTCCCGAGCCTTGAGAAGCGTCTGCTCGGCTTCCGGGTACGCGCCTGCGTCCTCGTAAATCTTCGCCAGAGCGAAATAGTTGGTCGGCTCGGACGGTTCGAGCTGAATCATCTTCTGCACGACGGGTTCGGCCTTGGCCGGGTCGTTCAGCTTGTCGGGCCCGTAGCACAACACCAGGAACTCGAGCGCGCGCTTGCCGTAGAGCTTGTCGTTCGCGTCCGGCGACTGTGCCAGCGTCTGGGAGGCCAGCTCGTAGTGCTGGACCGCCTTGGTCAGCATCGCATCGTTCTCAGCATCGCCCTTTTTGCTGGGTTTGTACTGGTTGTCGTAGCTGTTGGCGAGGAAGAACTGCGATTCGTGGCCGGTTTGCGTGTCGGGCGCGGCCTCGATCGCATCCTCGTAGAGCTGAGCCGCTTTCTTGTAGTCCTGCTGCTGGTAGGCCTGATTCGCCTCTTTGAAGGCCTTTTTCGCCTTCAACTCGCCGACCTTGCCGCAACCCGCCGTCGACACGGCGACTCCCAGGGCCAGCATCGCGGCCACCGCCAGCGATCTAGCCGACAGCGACGCTCCCGATAACGATCGCATCGATCCCCCTCTATTGCCCTGATTCAACATGTGTTCGATATCCTTAGCTGCAGGCGAGGATAATTGCCGTGGCCGAAACCGGGCCAGTATAGTGAAGAAAAAAAACGTACGTCAAGGCAATCTCCAATGAGTAATTAGACACCGAAACCGATGATTCGCTTCGAGGATCTCCTCGAAAAAGTCCGGGCCTACAGCCCAGACGCCGACGTCGAGCTGCTCAGGCGGGCCTACGTCTTCTCGGCCTTCGAGCACCGGGGACAGGTGCGCCACTCCGGCGAGCCCTACCTGATTCACCCCCTCGCCGTCGCCGATTTTCTCGCCGACATGAAGATGGACGTCGTGGCCGTTGCCGCCGGCCTCCTGCACGACGTCGTCGAGGACACCCTGACGACGATCGAGCGGATCCAGGAGCTGTTCGGCCCCGAGGTCGCCCACGTCGTCGAGGGGGTGACGAAGATCAGCGCGATTCCGTTTGCGTCCACCGAGGAGCGGCAGGCCGAGAACTTCCGCAAGATGCTCCTGGCGATGGTGGACGACATCCGCGTGATCCTCGTCAAGCTCGCCGATCGGCTCCACAACATGCGGACGCTCAATCACCTGCCGGACGAGCGCCGGATCACGATCGCCCAGGAGACGCGCGACATCTACGCGCCGATCGCCAACCGCCTCGGCATGAGCAAGGTGAAGAACGAGCTCGAGGAGCTGTCGTTCCGTTACCTCGAGCCGCAGGCGTACGAGGAACTGCGGGCCAAGGTGGACGCGCGGCGCCGCCGGACCGAGGGCCTCATCGAGGATCTCAAGCACACGATCACCGCGAAGCTGGCCGAGGCACAGGTGCCGGTCCTCGAAATCGACGGCCGCATCAAGCGCCTGTGGAGCATCAGCCAGAAGCTCAGGGTGCAGAAGATCGATCTCGAGCAGGTCTACGACTTCATGGCGCTTCGCATCGTCACCGAGAGCGTGAAGGACTGCTATGCCGCGCTTGGCATCATCCACCAGACCTGGTCGCCGGTGCCGGGGCGCATCAAGGATTTCATTGCGATGCCGCGTCCCAACGGCTACCAGTCGCTGCACACCTCGGTGATCAGCGAGCACGGCATGCCGTTCGAGGTGCAGATCCGCACGATCGAGATGCACCGCATGGCCGAAGAGGGCATCGCGGCGCACTGGAAGTACAAGGAAGGGCGCATCGGCGATCAGCGTGATGAGCGCTATTTCCTCTGGATGCGACAGCTCCTCGAGTCGCAGCAGGAGGTGCGCGATCCGCAGGAGTTCATCCAGAACCTCAAGATCGAGCTCTACCCCGAAGAGGTCTACATCTTCACGCCGAAAGGACTGGTGAAGGCGCTGCCGCGCGGCGCGACGCCGATCGACTTTGCGTACTCCATTCACACCGACGTCGGGCACCAGTGTGTCGGCGCGCGCGTCAACGGCAAGATGGTGCCGCTCCGCACGCGCCTGAAAAACGGCGACATCGTCGAGATCGTGACGGCGGCTGGTCACAAGCCGAGCCGCGACTGGCTGAATCACGTCGTTACGTCGCGCGCGCGGAACAAGATCAAGCACCTGATTCACACCGAAGAAAAAATGCGGGCGATCGAGCTCGGGCGCAAGCTGTTCGAGAAGGACGCCCGGCGGTACGACATCAACGTCAAGACGCTGCTGGAGGGTGACGGCTTCGCCAAGGCGCTCACCGACATCGGCGGCACGAAGGCGGACGATCTGTTTGCGGCGATCGGCTACGGCAAGGTGGCGCCCAAGCAGATCATGGCGAAGGTCCTGCCGCCCGATCGTCTGCACGAGAAGGCGCCGGAAGGCAAGGTGTCCGCCGCGGTCAGGCGCGTCTTCGGCAGCGGCGAAGAGAAGATCACGGTCAAGGGCTTCGACGATCTGATGGTCTTCCGCGCCCGCTGCTGCAATCCGATTCGCGGCGAAAAGATCGTCGGCTACATCACGCGCGGCAAGGGCGTGTCGGTCCACTCCGCCACGTGCCCGAACGTCGTGAACCTGCTCTACGATCCCGAGCGCCGGATCGACGTCGAATGGGAGAAGGCGCCGTCAGGCGACGCGGCCGCCCGCTACACCGTGAAGCTGACGATGCAGGTGGAGGATCGCAAGGGGCTGCTGGCGGCGGTCAGCGCGAAGATCGCCGGCATCAACACCAATATCAAGAACATGGAGGCGCGCACCGAGGACGATCAGCACGCGCGCATCGACGTGACGGTCGAGATCAGCGACTTGAAGCACCTGGAAAAAGTGCTCAAAGCCGTGCGTGGCGTCGATGGCGTCCTTGGCGTCGAGCGGGCCGGCCGATCCGGGGGGGCGGTTTAGGGCGGAAAGCGTGGGGGCGCGGGCCGGGCCGGCTTAGCGGCCCGACGCGGTGTCGTAGCTGGCGATGGCGTCGATTTCGACGCGGGCGTCCTTCGGCAGGCGCGCCACCTGCACGGTCGCACGCGCGGGGAACGGCTGTGAAAAGTAGGTCGCGTACACCTCGTTCACGGCCGTGAAGTCGTTCATGTCGGCGAGGAAAATGGTGGTGCGCACGACGTCCGCGAAGGCGAGGCCTCCGGCCTTCAACAGCGCGCCGATGTTGTCGAGCACACGCCGCGCCTGGACGGTGATGTCCCCCTCGACCATATTGCCGGTCGCCGGATCGAACGGCACCTGTCCCGAGACGAAGAGCAGCTGGCCGGCCCGTACGGCCGGCGAGTAAGGGCCGATCGCTTTCGGTGCGTCCGGGCTGGCGATGCTCTGCTTCACGCCGCCTTCGCCACCTTCTTCGAGCGCAGGCACCGCGTGCAGACGCGAATCCGCCTGACGCCGCCGTTGATCATTGCCCGCACCGTCTGCAGGTTCGGCTCGAACCGGCGCGCGCTGACGTTGTTCGCATGGCTATGCTGCCGGCCGACCACCGGACCTTTTCCGCAAATCTCGCAACGCTTGGCCATCAATCCATCCTTGAAGCGAAACGGTAAGTATATGCGTCACGGCGGGTTGTCCGCAAGGCTGGACGCGGTTGCATGGTTTGTCCAGGCCAATGCGGGTGAGCTCATCGGAACGTCCTTTGCACTGACGGTACGGACAGCGGCTGGAGGTTTCTTCATGAGCGATGTCGTCCTTCGGGAGGCTTCGGCAGTCGAATACTTCAAGGAGCTGGTGGACGAAGCGCTGGCGAACCAGCAGGTCAACGCCGGCGAGCTGACCGCTTTCTATGTCGTCCAGCTCCTCGCGGCCTTCCTGCAACGCCCCGCCGACCAAGACGACGAGCCGCTGGCGTTCAAGCTGGCGCACGCGCTGACGGCCGAGGGCGTCCAACAGCGGAACCGGCTCAAGCAAATCGGCGACGCCTCGCTGTTCGTATCCGGGTTCTTCTCCGACTCGCTGCGAGGCCGCCTGGTGGACGTTGACTACTACGCGGCGATCGGCGGTTGTGCCTATTCGGCTCTCAGCCGGTACGAGACCGACGCACTCTCGCCCGCGTTCGCGGAGCTGGCGCGAAAGTTCGGCGACTTCGTCGATGTCCTCGAGGAGATCAGCGCGCGGACGTCGTGCGCGTCGAATGCAGATTTGCTGCGGCTGTACGAAAAATGGTTGAAGACCGGCAGCAAGCACAGCGGCAGGCTCCTCATTGCCCGCGGGGTCGTACCGAACGTCGCGATTTCACACACCCGCACACAGTAGCGTGCGCACTCACGCGCCGCTCATCGATTTCCGCAATACGAAACGTCTCATTCCACGGACAGCGACAGCAGGAGAGGGCAGAACCGTTCCTCGACGGCTGGCGTCTAACGGAGCATCGGTTTTTGAACAAGCGGTCTATTGTTTAGCTCAGACCGCCGTAAGTCACTGTTCGAGATGAGGTAAATGCAGGGGATGAACCGAAGGTCTTCCGGCGAGTGCCTTGAAATCGTTCGCTCTCGGGACGCCTATGGGTTCGAGGCGACAGCGGCGCGAGTAGTTGCGATAGGACTCTAGTTCAGTATATTATTGGCAGTTCATTTGCATAAGCGACGGCAATCTTAAGAGGCGGCGAGCCCGAAGAACGGGCGAGAAGGAGCGGCATCATGAAAGATACTCACAAGGCGGGCACCGAGAAGGTATCCTCCCGCTATACCGAACTGAAGCAGATGCTCGAGGAGCGTCGGCGCGAACTGCAGGCCGAAGTGCAGGGCAAAATGCGCGGCGTCCGCGAGGAGGGCACGTGGGGCGGGAAGCTCAACGAGGTCCTCGACACGGTGGAAAGCTCCGAGGCCGATATTCAGGAAGATATCGAGTTCGCCCTCATCCAGATGAAGTCGGAAACCCTCAACAAGGTCAACGACGCGCTGGTCCGGCTCGACCACGGCAGCTACGGCAACTGCTTCGACTGCGGCGAGGAAATCGGCGAGAAGCGTCTGCGTGCGCTGCCTTTCGCCGTCCGCTGCAAAGACTGCGAAGAAGCGCGCGAGACCGCCGAGCAGCGCGAGCGTCAGTTGACGCAGCGCCGCGGCGCCTCGTCGCTGTTTCTCGACATGTAAGAGTTTGGCGTCCCTGACAGGGGCTCCGCCGGTGGCGGAGCCCAACCCCCTCCCCACCGGAATTCAGAACGCAAATTGCTGATTGCAAATGGCAGATAGCAGGTTGGCCGTGTCAATCTGCGACGCACTCTGCAATCAGCAATTCGCAATCAACTATTGAGAGAGAGGTCGCCATGAGCGATCCGATCGAGGACCTCAGGTCTGAGGACATCTCGAACAACGATCGACCGCTGAACATTCCCCCTGAGCTGCCGGTGCTGCCGCTTCGCGACACCGTGCTGTTCCCGAATTCCTTCATGCCGCTGGCCGTGGCCCGCGAAAGTTCCGTTCGGCTGATCGACGATGCGATCGCCAACGGCAAGCTGATCGCCGTCTTCACGCAGCGTGACGCCGCCGTCGAAGAGCCTGGACACGACGACCTCTTTCCGGTCGGCACGGCGACGCACATCCACAAGATGTTCAAGCTGCCCGACGGCAGCCTGCGCCTCATCGTGCAGGGCCTCGCGCGCCTGGCGCTCCAGGAGGTCGTGGCGACGCAGCCGTACTTGCGCGCCCGCGTGACCGCCGCCGCCGAAGGCACCAACGACGCCGACAGGCTCGAGATCGACGCGCTGGCGCGCAACATCAAGACGAACTTTCAGCAGGTGGTGTCGCTCTCGCCCCTCCTCTCCGACGATCTGCAGACGCTGGCGACCAACATCACCGAGCCGGGGCGTCTCGCCGATTTCATCGCCTCATCGCTCTCGACCATCAGCACCGCGGTGAAACAGGAGGTCCTCGAGACGCTCGACATCCGGGCGCGCATGGACAACCTGAACCGGATTCTGATCAAGGAGCTCGAAGTGCTCGAGCTGGGCTCGAAGATTCAGTCCCA
Organism: Vicinamibacterales bacterium; assembly: GCA_036268855.1. GTDB lineage: Bacteria > Acidobacteriota > Vicinamibacteria > Vicinamibacterales > CAVVIG01 > DATATJ01. The sequence goes on along the minus strand of DATATJ010000207.1, from coordinate 9,890 downwards.
GGTGCAGTCCGAGGTCGGCAAGAACCAGCGCGAGTACTTTCTGCGCGAGCAGATGAAGGCGATCCAGAAGGAACTCGGCGAGGGCGACGATCAGACCAAAGAGATCGAGGAGCTGAGCGAAAAGATCGAGGCGGCCGGGATGCCCGATGCCGTGAAAAAGGAAGCCCTGCGCGAGCTCGATCGGCTGTCCAAGATGCCGGTGGCGGCGGCCGAATACACGGTGTCCCGCACGTATCTCGACTGGCTCGTGGCGCTCCCCTGGGCGCGGCGGACCGACGATGTGATCGATCTGCCGAAGACCAAGGGCGTGCTCGACGCCGATCACTCGGGCCTCGAAAAGGCGAAAGACCGCATTCTCGAGTATCTGGCTGTCCGCAAGCTCAACCCCGATGTGAAGGGGCCGATTCTCTGCTTCGTCGGACCTCCCGGCGTCGGCAAGACGTCGCTCGCGCGCTCCATCGCGCAGGCGCTCGGCCGCAAGTTCGTCCGGGTGTCGCTCGGCGGCATGCGCGACGAAGCCGAGATCCGCGGCCATCGCCGGACCTACATCGGCGCGCTCCCCGGCCAGGTGATTCAGGGGCTGCGCCGCGCCGAGTCGAAGAACCCGGTCTTCATCCTGGACGAGATCGACAAGCTCGGTTCGGACTTCCGCGGCGATCCCTCGTCGGCGCTCCTCGAGGTGCTCGATCCGGAGCAGAACAACACGTTCCGCGATCACTATCTCGACGTGCCGTTCGATCTATCGGAGGTGCTCTTCATCACCACCGCCAACGTGCTCGACCCGATTCCCGCCGCGCTGCGGGATCGCATGGAGGTCCTCGAGCTCGCGGGCTACACGGAGGAAGAGAAGCTCCAGATCGCCACCGATCACCTCGTGGACAAGCAGGTGAAGAACCACGGGCTCACGGGTGAGTACATCCAGTTCACGCCGGCCGCCCTGCGCCAGGTGATTCGCGGGTACACGCGCGAGGCGGGCGTGCGCAACCTCGAGCGCGAGATCGGCGCGCTCTGCCGCAAGGTCGCGCGACGGCGCGCGGAAGGCAACGAGACGCCCATCGAAATCACGTCCGACGTCGTCGTCGCGATGCTGGGCGCGCCGCGATTCCTCGACGAAGAGATGGAAGCGCGCACCAAGGATCCCGGCGTGGCAATCGGCCTGGCCTGGACGGCTGCGGGCGGAGAAGTGCTCTTCATCGAGGCGTCGCGGATGGCCGGCGGCGGCTCGCTCACGCTCACCGGGCAGCTCGGCGACGTGATGAAGGAATCGGCGCGCGCGGCGCTGTCGTGGCTGCGGGCGCACGCGAAGGAGTACGGCATCGATCCCGATTTCTTCACGAAGGCCGAAATGCACATCCACGTGCCGTCGGGCGCCATCCCCAAAGACGGGCCGTCGGCGGGCGTGACAATGGCGACGGCGATGGCGTCGGTGCTGACAGGCCGGCCGGTGCGGGGCGACATCGCGATGACGGGCGAGATCACGCTGTCCGGACGCGTGCTGCCGATCGGCGGCGTCAAGGAGAAGGTGCTCGCCGCGCGGCGCGTCGGCATCCGCGAAGTGATTGTGCCGAAGCAGAATGCGAAGAACGTCAACGAGGACCTCACGCCGGAGCTGAAGGAGGACATGACCGTCCACTTCGTCTCGACCATCGACGAAGTCCTCGCCCTGGCGCTGGTGCCGCTGTCGAGCGACAAGCGCGAGGACGTCAAGAAGAAGGACGAAGGCAAAGGGGGCGCGAAAGCCGCGCGCCCGGCGCCACCGCCAGCCTAGGCCGCATGTGCACCTGTGAGGGGTGAATGAGCGATCGCGCGCTGCCGATCGTTTATTCGCCCCGCTATCACATCGACATCGGGCACCACGTTTTTCCCACCGAGAAATACGGACGTGTCCGCGCCGCACTCGACGCGATGCCCTTCCGCTGTGAGCTCATCGAGCCCGAGCCAGCCAGCTGGGACGATCTCGCTCTCGTCCATACCCGCGAATACCTCACGAAAATGCGCACCGGCACGCTCGCTCCGACGGAGATCGCCGAGCTCGAGCTGCCGTGGTCCGAGGAAATGGTATTCGGCTTCCGGGTGATGGTCGGCGGCACCATCGCCGCCGCACGCGTGGCCTGTCGAAACGATCTCACACCCGACGCGCCGCATGCGCGGAGCCATCACCCGTCGTCTGACAGCCTCGCGCGCCGCGCGCTCAAGGTCGTGTGTCATGTCGGGGGCGGCTTGCACCACGCTTTCGCGAATCATGGCGAAGGGTTCTGTCCGTTCAACGACGTCGCCGTCGCCGTGCGGATGCTGCAGGCGCACGGCCTGGAGCGCGTGTCCATCGTGGATCTCGATGTGCACCATGGCAACGGCACGTCGTTCATCTTCGAATCCGATCCGCGGGTGTTCACGTTCTCGATGCACCAGCAGCACAACTACCCGGTGTTCAAGCCGCGCAGCGCGCTCGACATCGGCCTCGCGGATGGCGCGCACGACGAGACGTACCTTCACGCGCTAGAAGGTGCGTTGCCGAAGGTGCTGGCGTCGAACCCGCAGTGCATCTTCTATCTGGCGGGGGCCGATCCGTACGAGGACGACCTGCTCGGAGGGCTGCGCCTCACGAAGGATGGTCTGCGCCGGCGAGATCGAATGGTCCTGGACGCGGCAGCGTCCGTTCGTGTGCCGCTGGTCGTGACGCTGGCCGGCGGCTACGCACGAAACGTGGACGACGTCGTCGCGATTCACGTCGCGACGATTGAAGAGGCCGCGGCCGTTGCAGGAAGGTTCGACTGAGGTTCGCGCGGCGTCACTGCGCGCGAGACGCCCGGCTCACCACCCCGGCTCTCATCGGAACCTGTTCCAGATTCGGCTGCGTTGATCGAGGACGACGCTCGAGACGCCGCATTGGCACCGACGCGCGTCAATCGCCGAGCGACAGATTTCTGATGATGCGCCAGTGCCCCGACGCGTCGCGCTTCCAGACCGTCAGGTACCGACCCGTCGACGGCGAGCTCGATCCGCCCGCGGCCACAGCCACCCGCAGATCGGCATGCCCCCACTCGTAGATCATGGAGCCGACGGCCACCAGCCCGTCCTGCTTCAACTCGCCGCCGACGACGTGGCCCGCGCGGAATCGGTTGCGCATCAACTGCGCGATCGCCGCGCGTCCGCTGACGCTCTCGCCGGTGGCTGGCACGAACACGGCATCGTCGGCATACGGTTCGACCACGGCTTCCGCGTCCTGACGCTCCATGGCGCGCAGCCAGTCGGCGTTCGCGCGCGCGATGGCGGCGCGCGCGTCGGCAGGAATCGCCTGCGCGGATTGAGTGGATGGGGTAATGTCCGCTTGTGCCTGAAGCGTTGCGGCGACCAGCAACATGGTAAGCATGAGCAATGGTAGCGATCCTTTCATTCGCCGTCGTTCGAAAAGAGGTCCGCAGGTGAGAGCAGCAGGTCGGCTCGTGATGTTCGTTCTGGCCGGATGCGCGTTGTTGACGCCGCTGCACGCGGACTCCGTCAACCCGGCGACGTTGGCGGCGCTCAAATGGCGGCTCATCGGCCCATTCCGCGCAGGGCGCGTGTCGGCGGGAGCCGTCGATCCGTCCGATCCGAACATTTATTATTTCGGGAGTCCCGGCGGAGGCGTCTGGAAAACCACCAACGCCGGCCAGACCTGGAACCCGCTCTTCGACCAGGCGGGTGTCGCGTCGGTCGGCGCGCTCGCTGTGGCGCGCTCGAACACGAAAGTCCTTTACGCCGGCACCGGCGAAGAGACGCGCGGCGCCGGCGTCTTCAAGTCGTCCGACGGCGGCGCCACGTGGGCTAACGTGGGGCTCCCGGACACGCACTTCATCGGTTCGATCATCATCAGCCCGACCAACCCGGACGACGTGCTCGTTGCGGCGATCGGCGACCGCACACCGGGCCCCGATCGCGGCGTCTTCCGCACGACCAACGGTGGCCGGACATGGACGAAGGCCCTGTTTCTCGACAACGACAGCGGCTGCCCATCCATCGCCAGCGCCGTCGACGAGCCGCGCGTCGTGTACGCGACGTTGTATCCCGCCGCCGGGTCGCGGGGTGCCGGACTCGTTCCGCCGATTACCGCATCGTCCGTCGGAGCCACACCGGATGCGAACCGCCCGCCGCCACGGTCCGCGGCTGTGTTCAAGTCGATCGACGGCGGCGCCACATGGAAGCGCCTGCGCGCGCACGGCCTCGAGGCGCCACCCATCGGCCGGCAGGCCCTCGCCGTTGCCGCGGGATCAAGAGGACGCGTCGTGTTCGCCGGTCTGCGCGACGGGCTGTTCCGATCGGACGATGGCGGCGACACCTGGACGCGGGCGACCGAGGATCCACGGATCAAGCCCGTCGGGGTGATCGCGGATCCCGGCAATGCGCGCGTTCTCTACGTGACGCAGACCGCGCTGTACCGATCCACCGACGGCGGGCACACGTTCGACGCGTTTGCGGGCGCTCCGAGCGGCGACGATTATCAGCTGCTCTGGGTCGATCCGCACAACTCGAAGCGGCTCCTCGCCGGCGTGGATCAGGGCGCGGTGGTCAGCGTGGATGGAGGCTCGAGCTGGAGCAGCTGGTACAACCAGCCGACCGGCCAGTTCTACCACGTGGTCACAGACGACCGCTTTCCGTATCATGTGTTCGCCGCGCAGCAGGACAGCGGATCGGTGGCCATACCGAACCGCAGCGACTTCGGCGAGATCAGCTATCGCGATTGGTACCTGCCGGGCGGATTCGAGTTCGGCTATCTCGCTCCCGATCCGCTCGACGCGGACGTCGTCTTTGCGGGTGGGTGGTATCGCACCGTGGTCCGCTTCGACCGGAAGACCGGGCAAATTGCCAGCGTGTTCGTCCCGGGCACGAAGTACCGGTCGGTGAACAACGCGCCGATGGCGTTTTCGCCGCACGAGCCACGGGCGCTCTATTACGGCACGCAGTTCATGGTGAAAACCACCGACGGCGGCGCGTCGTGGCGGGAGATCAGCCCGGACCTGACGCAGACCGCGAATCCACCGGCTGCGCAACGCGCGCCGGCGTCCATTACGTCCTTTTCGATCTCGCCCGTTCGAGAGGGCGTCATCTGGGCAGGCACGAACAACGGCATCGTGCAGAAGACCGACAACGACGGGACGACATGGCGCAACGTCTCGCCGTCCGGTTTGCCTCCGCGCGGCACCTTCGAGATCATCGACGCCGGCCGCCACGATCCCTCGTCGGCCTTCGCCGCGTACATCGTTCCGAACGATTTGCATCCTTACATCTACCGCACGCGCGATGGCGGATCGACCTGGCAGAAGATCGTCGAGGGTCTGCCCGACACAGCATTCGTCCGCGTGGTTCGCGAAGATCCGGCCGTTGCCGGCCTTCTCTATTGCGGCACCGAATCGGGTGTGTACGTGTCAGTCGATGCGGGTGATCACTGGCAATCGCTGCAGCTCAACCTGCCCGCATCGTCCATGCGCGACATCGTCGTCCACGGTGACGATCTGGTGCTGGCGACTTACGGCCGGGGGCTGTGGATTCTCGACAACCTCACCCCTATGCGGCAGCTCGGCACCGGCGCCGCGCCGGCCGATCTCAAGCTGCTGAAACCGGCTGTCGCGGTTCTTTCGCGATGGGACGTCAACGAAGACACACCGCTGCCGGTCGAGACGCCGACGGCGCCGAATCCGCTCGAAGGCGCCGTCATCGACTACTACCTCCCGAACGCGGTCGAGTCGGAGCTGAAGATGACGATCCGCGACGAGCGGGGAGAGGCGGTGCGCACGTATACATCGGTCGCGCCGGCCCCGGCGACAATGTTCGCGAACGTGCCGTCGTACTGGTTCGCACCGCCCGACGTCTTGAGCACGCACGCGGGAGTGAATCGGTTTGCGTGGGACTTCCGATACCCGGCTCCGAAGATTCTCCCGTTCGGGTACTTCGGCGCGATGCTGCCCTACGTCGAGTACACGCTTGCGGACCATGCGATTCCCGGTCGGACGCCGCGCGATCAGCCAGGAGGCGCATTCGCGCGGCCAGGGCGATACACGATCGAACTGTCAGGCGGCGGGCATCGCGACACGCAGACGCTCGTCGTGACGCCCGATCCGCGGGTCAACGCGTCGCTGGCGGATCGCACGGCGCAGCTCGACCTGGCGACGCGCCTCTCCGCAGGGCTTGCCGCGAGCTTCGACGGCTACAACGCGCTCGCCACGCTCCGCGCGGCACTGGCCGCTCACCTGAAAGCCTTCGGCGCTGCGCCCGACCGGGCGGACGCTGCGTCGGCCGTCCAGGCATTCGACAAGAAAGTCGATGCGGTTCAGTCCGGTACGGCCGAAGCTCCAGGACTGGGGCCGGTCAACCGCGAGATGGCGCGGTTGTTCAGCATGGTCGAAAGCGCCGACACCCGGCCTTCCGAGCCCCTGCAGACCGCGTCGGCCGCATGGTGCGCATCGCTGACGAGTGCGCTCGACGCCTGGCGACAGTTGAGCGGCACGGAACTCGCGGCAGCCAACGCGGCGCTCGCGCAGGCGCAGCGCCCAGCGATCACCATTCCCCGACCGCCGGCGATGCCGGCGTGTTCGCGCTAGTTTAGAGCCGTTTCCAGATGCGCGTAGCCGCGCAACGGAGGTAGCGCGAAGGCTTCAGCCGAGCGTACCCGGAGCGCTACGCCGCACCGAAAACCTCAGGGTTTCGCGATCGACCAGATCCCGCGGCCATGGGTCGCAGCGTAGACGCGGTTGTCGGGGCCGAGGCGCACCTTCATCACGGTGGTGTACGGAAGATTGCCCCCCAGCCGCGACCAGTGTGCTCCGCCGTCGCTCGACACGACCACGCCGAGATCGGTGGCGAGGACGATCTTCGCGCCGGCCAGCAGGACGGTGTTCACCGGAACATCCGGCAGATTTCCGCTGACGTTGGTCCATGTCGCGCCGGCGTCGGTCGTCTTCCAGAGATGACCGAGACCCGCGCCCGGCCCTTCGATCCACACACGCGAGAACCCGTTGAACCCGAGGTACGCGGTCGCGCCGCTCGGGTCGGCCGGATCGATCGCGAGGCCGGAGATGTAGCGATTCGGCACGTTCGACGGCAGCGTCAGTTGGTGCCACGCGCCGCCCGCATTGGTGGACACGCCGCGCGTGAACCCGGGCGGGTTGCACGGTCCGCACCACGCGGTCCACACGACGTCGTTCTGGCTGGCAAGGACGGTGATGGAGTGGCCGGCGCCATCGTCGAAGATCGGCGTCCACTCCGCGCCGCTCTGGATCGCAAAGCCCTTCGTGTTGAGCCACACGAACTCCCCGCCGGCGATCCAGTGGTCGGGCATCACGGTGTCCGGCTCGAACGGCGCGATGAAGCGGGCGAACGGATCGCCCGGATCGATGTCCCGCACCGATCGCAGCGTACCGTCCGAGCGCGCGCAGTTCTCGGTGACTTCCATCGCGAGGAACACGTACTCCTGGACGATCCGGCAGCCGTTGTTCGGATCGACGAGCGTGTCGCCGCCGTCGCCGCCGAACGGCGACCCCATCGTGCCGGCGCCGCTGAGGTCCTCGGGGAGCAGCAACGATCCGCCGTTGTCCTGCATGCCGCCCGACACCGCGACACCGCCTGGCACCTTGCCGACGGCCACCGAGTAGTACTGCAGCGTGCGGATGTTCGCGTTCAGATTCTCCCAGTCGATCGCGTTGCCGTTCGCGTTGACATGTCCCCGCAGCGGACGCCGGAACAGCCCGCCGTCGTTCCCGACGTACACGCGCGTGCCGTCCATCGCGATGGAATGCTGGTCCGAATGCGTCGTCGGCGGGCAGGTGTTCAGCGACGGGTCCACCGACCAGCACTTGAAGTCGAAGTTCCAGTAGGGCCCGATCGTCGTCCAGTGCGATCCGCCGTCCTGGGTTTCGTAGACCTCTTCGAGGCCGACGAAGACGTGACTCGGATCGGCCGGGTCGACGTCGATGAACTGGTTGTACCAAGCTTGAATGCCCGGACGATAGAAGACCGAGTTCTTGAGCGCGGATCCCTTCGACGACAGCTCGCCGGAGCCCGCGATCTTGTTCCACGGCCCGGCGGGATTGCCGCTCGGCGAGACGTACACGCCGCCGAGCGCCGTCTGATTCGAGTTGGTGTACTTCGTCATCGACTCGACCAGCGCGTACACGGCCGTGCCGTCGGAGGAATACGCGAACGTGGTGCGCCCCACGTCCTGCGGGTTCAGCGCGCCAGTCGGGTTGACGCGTGCGAACGAAGCGGCGCCGTCGACGGAGTAGTAGAAGCCGTTGTACGCCGCGCCGTCGCGCCAGGCGCAGTTCACGAGAATGTGCCGGCCGCCGCTGTTCGGCTCGATCGCGACGTCGTTGCAGATGTTGTTGTACGTGGACTGCTGCGCAGGATCCGGCGGATCCGGCACGGGATAGAGCACGCGCGTCCACGTGCCGGAACTGCCGCCCGCCGCGTGACGCCAGACGCCGCGCGACGTGGCCGCATAGACGTTGCCGATGCCATCGAAGCGCAGCTTCCCGATGAATGTGCTTTCGAGCTCGGTGCCGCCGACCCGGCCCGCAGTGGTGAACACGCCCGTCTTCGGATTCGCGAGACGGTAGACACCGCTGCCGACGAACGCCGTGGATCCCGTGTTCGCCTCGCCGGTCGCGAGCCACAGCGCGCCGTCCGGCGCGATGCGGATGTCGCCGACCGACAAGGTCGGCAGCCCGTCGGTCATCGCCGTCCACGTCTTGCCATCGTCGGCCGACCTGAAGACGCCGCCGTCCGCGCCGCCGATGTAGATGTAGCCGCTGCTCAGCGCCAGGCCGACGATGCGCCCGGTGGCGAAGCCATTACCGGCTCCGGAGTTGCTGGCGAGCGGATCGCGGTAACGCGGATCGTCCGCGTTGTACGGACGGTTGGTCACTTCGGTCCACGTGCTGCCGGAGACCGGCAGCCCGCTGAGCGAAGCAAATGCGGCGCTGTATGCGCCCGGGAGGACGATGCCCGGCGCCGTCCGCGCCTGCGCGAACTGTTCTTCGCGGGTCTGCGCTCCGCTCGACTCGTCGCCGGCGTTGCCGACCTTCGAGTAGCGCGTATGACGCTCGCGATGTCCGTCGCCGGGCCGCAGGGTTTTGACCGGTTCGAATGCGACCGTGGCCGCGACGAGCGCGGCCACCACCGAACTCAGGACTCCGTACGTCAGCCTGTTTTTCACGGGAGCGTCCTCTCGCCTGAGGGAACGAACGATGAAACGAACGGTCATAGTAGACCTGGGGCGTGCGGTCCGCAATCTACCGCTGGAGGTTTAGCTGGCCGGGCGCGGCCGCTAGGCCGGCAGCAGCGTAAGGCCGTAAGCCGTCTTCAAATCAATGATTTCGCGGCGTTCGACCATCGCCCGGGCTTCCGCGAACGTGAAGGTGTGCGCGTGGATGTCCTCGTCGGCGTCGGGCTTGTGCGGCGAATCGGCGGGCGGCTGACGCAGGTCCGACACGCGGAAGAAGATCAGCTCCTCGTCGCAGAACCCCGGCGTCGGATAGAAGCTCGCGAGCCGTTCGACGCGGCCGGGGCGCAGGGCGATCTCTTCCTCGCACTCGCGCGCGGCGGCGGCCTGCGCCGATTCGTCCGGCTCGAGGCTGCCGGCTGGCAGTTCCCAGATTTCCCGTCCGAGGCTGTGCCGATATTGCCGGATGAGGACGACGTGCGCCGCGTCGGGCATCGGGATCAACACGACCGACGGCGGGTGCCGAACGATGGCAATCTCGTGTGTCGTGCCGTCCGGCAGCGCCACCTGATCGACTTCGACGGAAAACACCCGACCTTGGTAGACGGTTTTCATTTCAGATTTCAGATTTCAGATTTCAGATTTCAGAGTTCAGATTTCAGATTCAGGATCTGTCGGGCCGCGCAGCTCGTCGACG
>DATATJ010000206.1:0-27757 GCA_036268855.1 Vicinamibacterales bacterium | reverse complement strand
CGGTCGTCAGCGTCAGGATGGTCATCAGCCGGAAGCCGATGCCGGGATTCGCGACCAGGTGAAACCCGCCGGGCGCCGAATTGCGCTCGAGGAAATACGCGATGCCGAGCGATTGCACGACGCTCAGCAGGATCGTCCCGTAGCGCGTGTACTGCGTGATCTTGCGCCGTCCGAGCTCGCCTTCTTTCGAGAGCTTCTCGAGGTACGGCCAAACCACCGTGAGCAGCTGCAGAATGATCGACGCGCTGATGTAGGGCATGATGCCCAGCGCGAAGATCGTCACCTTCGACAGGTTGCCACCGGAGAACATGTCGTAGAGCCCGAACATGCTGTTCTTGCCGAGCTGCTCCGCGAACGCCGCCAGTGCCTTGATGTCCACGCCCGGCGTCGGGATGTGATGCCCAACGCGGTACACCCCCAGCAGCGCGAGGGTGAAGAACACGCGGTTGCGCAGGTCGGAGACGGTGAAGATGTTCTTCAGGCTTTCCATGACATCACTCTGTCTGTGTCGCCCCTGTGGCGAGCGTTTCCGCCGTGCCGCCCGACGCCGCGATCTTCTCCGCCGCCTTGCCGCTGAACTTGTGCGCACGCACGGTCAGCGCCTTGCCGATCTCGCCGCGGCCGAGCACCTTCAGCAGCTTCTTGCCGCCGCTGGCCAGCCGGTGTGCGACGAGGAGATCGATCGTCACGACCGTGCCCGCGTCGAATCGCTCGCCGAGCGTGTCGAGGTTGATCACCTCGTACTCGACCCGGAACGGATTGTGGAAGCCGCGCTTCGGCACCCGGCGGTGCAGCGGCATCTGGCCGCCCTCGAACCCGCGCTTGAAGCTATAGCCCGAGCGCGACTGCGCGCCTTTGTGCCCGCGACCCGCCGTCTTGCCGTTGCCCGATCCCTGGCCGCGGCCGATGCGCTTCTTCCCGTGCTTGGCGCCCTTCGGGGGGCGGAGGTTGTTCAAACCCATACGTGTTTTTCCTGCAGCTGGTAAATGGGTGACTTCGCAAATGCGTAAATTACCAACTCACCAAATCCCCAAATCAGTCAGACACCTCAACGAGGTGCCGCACCTTGTGAATGAGGCCGCGCGCCGCCGGCGTGTCCTTCAGCGTCACGCTGTGGCGGATGCGGCGGAGCCCCATGCTCTTGACGACCGTCGCCTGGCTGGCGTTGAAGCCGATCGGGCTCTTGATCAGGGTGACGGTCACCGTACCGCCCTTCGAGTCGGTTCTGAAATTGGCCATGGTCTGTCTCTACGCCGTCGCGCTCGTGACGTCGGCGAGCTCCTTGCCGCGCAGCCGCGCGATCGTGGACGGATCCTTCAGCGAGTCGAGCCCGGTGATCGTCGCCCGCACGACATTGTGCGGATTCGCCGACCCGAGCGACTTCGTCAGAATGTTCGTGATGCCCGCCGCTTCCACGACGGCGCGCACCGCGCCGCCGGCGATGATGCCCGTGCCATCCGGCGCCGGCTTCAACAGCACGCTGCCCGCGCCGAACACGCCGACGATCCGGTGAGGAATCGTGTTGCCCGCCAGCGGCACGCGGATCAGATTTTTCTTCGCCGCCTCGATGCCCTTCTTGATCGCTGACGGCACTTCCTTCGCCTTGCCCACTCCGAACCCGACGACCCCGTGGCCGTCGCCGACGACGACCAGTGCGCTGAAGCTCAGGTTCTTGCCGCCCTTGACGACCTTCGTCACCCGGTTGATGGAGACGACGTTGTCCTTGATGTCGAGCTGGCTCGCGTCGATTCGCTCACGTGTTCGCATTGCCTAAAACTCCAGGCCCGCTTTGCGGGCCGCGTCGGCCACGGCGCGAATGCGACCGTGATACAGAAATCCGCTGCGATCGAAGACGACGCGCGTGATGCCCTTCTCGATCGACCGCTCGGCAATCGCCTTGCCGATGGCCTCGGCGCCCCTGAGATTGCCGCCGCGCACTTCCTTGGGGAACGCACCCTTCAGCGCCGGATCCAGCGTGGACGCCGACACCAGCGTCTGCCCGCTCATGTCGTCGATCACCTGCGCGTAGATGTGCGCGACGCTGCGGAACACGCTGAGCCGCGGGCGCGCGCCCGTCCCCGAAATCCGCTTCCGCTGCCGCAGCTGAATGCGGACGCGCCGGTCGTCCTTGGTCTTGATCTTCATAAATTGAATCCCAGCCGTGTCGGCTCTACTTCGCCCCGGTCTTGCCGGCCTTCTTCTTCAGCACTTCGCCGGTATACCGGACGCCCTTCTGCTTGTAGGGATCCGGCTTCCGCAGGCGCCGGATGTTCGCGGCCACCTGACCCACCAGCTGCCGATCGACGCCGGTCACCGTGATGTGCGTCTGCTTGTCGATCGCGATCTCGATCCCCGCCGGGATGTCGAACACCACCGCGTGCGAGTAGCCGAGCGCGAAAACCACCTGCTTCGCCTTCAGCTCCGCGCGGTAGCCGACGCCGACGATGTCGAGCTCGCGCTTGAAGCCGCCCGTCACGCCGGACACCGCGTTGGCCACCAGGCTGCGCGCCAGCCCATAGAACTTCGCCAGCTCCGGGTTGTCGGTGGCACGCTTGGCGATCAAGTGCCCGTCGGCCAGCTCGAAGTTGATGCCGGCAGGATGCGCCTGGCGCAGCTTGCCCTTCGGGCCCTGCACTTCGACGGCGTTCTCCACCACCTTGACGGTGACGCCCTTGGGAATCGCGATCGGTTTCTTGCCAATTCGAGACATATCAGATTCTCACGAACTCTCGCCGCGCGAGGCCGGCGCCAGGGCGCCAGGCGCCGCGCGCCGGGGGCTACCACACGTTACAAAGAACCTCGCCGCCGACGCCCGCCTTGATCGCCTCGCGGCCGGTCATCACACCGCGCGAGGTCGTCAGGATCGCGGTGCCGAGGCCCGCGAGCACCTCCGGCACGTCGTCGCGGCCGAAGTAGACGCGGCGGCCCGGACGGCTGATCCGCTCGACGCCGGTGATGAGCTTCTCACCGTGCGGTCCGTACTTGAGGAACAGGCGCAGGGTCTTCACGGGCGCCACGCCCTTGACTGGGTGCGCCACATCGTCCAGGCGCTTGAAGCCCTGGATGTAGCCCTCGTCCTGCAGGATCTTGGCGATGTCGGCCTTGATGCGCGACGCGGGCATGTCCACGCGCGTGTGCTTGGCGATCACCGCGTTGCGGATCCGCGTGAGCATGTCGGCAATAGGATCGGTCATATCTCTCTCAACTTATCGAGGTGCTGCGTGCTACGTGCTGGGTGCTAGGTGCTCACCAGCTGCTTTTCGTCACGCCCGTGATGTCGCCGTCGAGCGCCAGCTTGCGGAAGCACAGGCGGCACAGCGCGAACTTCCGCATGTAGGCGCGCGGGCGGCCGCACAGGTGGCAGCGGTTGCGCAGCCGCACTTTGTACTTTGGCGTCTTCTGCTCTTTCGCGATTTTTGCTGTCGTTGCCATATCGTTTTCTAGCCTCGAGCCCCTAGCATCCAGCCTCTTACGATTGCCTGAACGGCATGCCCATGAACTGGAGCAGCTTTCGCGCTTCCTCGTCGGTCTTCGCGCTGGTGACGACCGACACGTTCATGCCGCGCGCCTTGTCGACCTTCATGTAGTCGATCTCGGGGAACAGCAGCTGGTCTTTCAGGCCGAGCGTGTAGTTGCCGCGTCCGTCGAACCCCTTCGGCGACACACCCTTGAAGTCGCGGACGCGCGGCAGCGCGATGCTCATCAGCCGGTCGAGGAACTCCCACATGCGCGGTCCGCGCAGCGTGACCATCGTCCCGATCGGCTGGCCCTTGCGGACCTTGAACTGGGCGATCGACTTCTTCGACCGCCGGGTCACCGGCTTCTGGCCCGTGATGCGCGCGAGCTCGTCGGCGCCCGTGTCGATGATCTTCGCGTTCGACGTCGCCTCGCCCAGGCCCATGTTGACCACGACCTTCTGGACCTTGGGCACGGCCATGACGTTCTTGTAGCCGAACTCCTTGGTGAGGGCCGGCACGACTTCCTTGGTGTACTTCTCTTTCAAGCGCGTCATTTGTCCACGACTCCCTCGCACTTGCGGCACACGCGGACCTTCCGGCCGTCGCCGAGAATCTTGTGACCCACGCGCGTCTGCACGCCGCACTCGGGGCACACCAGCTGCACGTTGGATGCGTGCAGCAGCGCTTCGCGCTCGACGATGCCGCCCATGACGTTCTTGCCGGGGTTGGGCTTCGTGTGGCGCTTGATCATGTTCACGCCTTCGACGATCAGGCGGTTGGTCGCCGGCACGATGCGGAGCACACGTCCGCGCTTGCCGCGATCCTTGCCCGTCACGACCAGGACGTTGTCGTTCTTCCGAATGGGCGTTGCTAAACGTGACATAAAATTTACAATTCTTCAGAGCACTTCCGGCGCCAGCGAAATGATCTTCATGAAACGCCGCTCGCGGAGCTCGCGGGCGACCGGGCCGAAAACACGGGTCCCGACCGGCTCGTTGTTGTCGTTGATGAGCACCGCCGCGTTCCGGTCGAACCGGATGTACGTGCCGTCGCGCCGCCGCTGCTCCTTGGTCGTCCGCACGATGACCGCCTTGACGACCTGGCCCTTCTTCACCGTGCCTTCCGGCGTCGCCTCTTTCACCGACGCCGTCACGATGTCGCCGAGGCGCGCATAGCGGCCGGTCGATCCGCCGATCGGGTTGATGATGGCGATCTTGCGCGCGCCGGAATTGTCGGCGACGTCCAAAATCGATCGCATCTGAATCATGACTGTTCTCCGTCGGCCGGACGGCCGGGAGCGGCTCGCCGGGCTGGAGGCGATCTCCGGCCCTGTCCACCGCGCCTGCCGATCCCGCCCTGCCTAAACCGCTGCCGCCTGTCGCACGATCCGGGCAAGCGCCCAGCGCTTCCGGCGGCTCATCGGCCGCGTCTCGGTGATGGCGACGGTGTCGCCGATCCGCGCCGTGTTGGCTTCGTCGTGCACCATGAACTTCGACGTCCGGCGCTCGGTCTTCCCGTACAGACCGTGCCGCACCTGCCACTCCACCGCAACGACGATGCTCTTCTGCATCTTGTTGCTGACGACGACGCCGATCTTCTCAGATTTCGTTGCCATAACTATTGTCTCGACGCCCAACTCACGCCGTGCGTTTCTGCCGCATCACCGTCTTCACGCGCGCGAGATCGCGGCGCACGGTGCGGATCTTCTCCGGCACTTCCAGCTGCCCCATCGATTTCTGGATGCGCATCCGGAAGAGCTGATCGGCCAGCTCGCGCTCGCGCGCGCCAAGCTCCTCGACGCCCAGGTCCTGCAGTTCGGCGGCCTTCATAGCATCTGCCTCTTCATAGCATCTTTTCCATGGCGAAGCGGGTCGCGAACTTCGTGAGAATCGGCAGCTTCGCCGCCGCCAGCTTCATCGCCTGCCGCGCTTCCGCCTCCGTCACGCCTTCCATCTCGAACATCACACGGCCCGGGCGAACGACGCACACCCACTGATCCGGCGCACCCTTGCCCTTGCCCATGCGGACTTCCTGCGGCTTCTTCGTGATCGGCTTGTCGGGGAACACGCGGACCCAGATCTTGCCGCCGCGCTTGATGAAGCGCGTCATCGCCACGCGCGCCGCTTCGATCTGGCGGTCCGTGAGCCAGCACGGTTCGAGCGCCTTCAGGCCGTAGTCGCCGAACGACACGTCCGATCCGCGCCAGGCCTTTCCGGCCATCCGCCCGCGCTGCTGCTTGCGGAACTTCACTTTCTTCGGCATCAACATACGGAGAATCCTTACAGTGCTAATTGCGATTGCTAATTGCTAATTCTTGTATCGAATCTGCAATGAGCAATTTGCAATTTGCAATTCTCTAGCGCAAGTTTCCTAGCGTCCCTGCGGCGGCCCCGAGGGCCGACGCGGCGCACGCTCACGGTATTCCTCTTCACGGCCGCGCTGCGGCACGAGGCGCTCGCCCTTGTAGAGCCACACCTTGATGCCGATCTGACCGTAGGTCGTGCTCGCTTCCGCGAAGCCGTAGTCGATGTCGGCGCGCAGCGTCTGGAGCGGCAGCTGCCCGTGGAGATACCACTCGGAGCGCGCGATCTCGCCGCCGTTCAGGCGGCCGGAGACGCGCACTTTGATTCCGCGCGCGCCGAAGCGCAGCGCCGACTCCACCGACTTGCGCATCGCGCGGCGAAACGCCACGCGCTTCTCGAGCTGCATCGCCACCGACTCGGAGATGAGCTGGGCGTCGAGCTCCGGCTTCTGAATCTCCTGGATGTTGATGAAGACCTCGCGGTTCGTGCGCTTCTGGATCTCCTGCTTCAGCTTGTCGACCTCCGTCCCCTTGCGCCCGATGATGATCCCGGGCCGCGAGGTGTAGATGTCGATCTTCAGCTTGTTCGCCGCGCGCTCCGTTTCGATCTTCGAGACGCCGGCATGCGCGAAGCGCTTTTTCAGCGTCGAGCGCAGGTTGAGATCTTCGTGCAGCAGCTTGGCATAATCGCGGTCGGAGTACCACCGCGACCGCCACGTCTTGTTGAACCCGAGCCGGAATCCGATCGGGTGAACTTTCTGGCCCACGATTACTCCTTCGCCTTCTTGGGGCCCTTCGCCTTCGACGGGCGACTGGCGACTGATGCCTTGCGACTGACCGCGCCGGCGCGCGGACGCCGCTTCGGCGCCTCGCCGCTGGCCACGACCACCACCTTCTCCGGACGCTCGGACACGCGCACGGTGAGGTGCGCCGTGCGCTTGAGGACGCGGAACGCCCGGCCCATCGGTGCGGGGCGCACCCGCTTCTGCGACGGACCCTGGTTCGCGTAGCACGCGGAGACGAACAGCCGATCGACGTCGCCGCCGAAGCCGTCCTTCTGCTGCGCGTTGGCGATCGCCGACCGCAGGAGCTTCGCCACGTCGGCCGCCACCGACTTGCGCGCGAAGGTGAGCGTGGCCAGCGCCTGGTTGACGTCCTTGCCGCGGATGAGGTCGAGCACCAGGCCCGCCTTCTGTGCGGACGTGCGGACGTAGCGTGCCGTGGCGTGCGCTTCGATCATGACGCGCCCCCGCCCGGCTTGCCGGCGCCCGCGCCCGCCGCCGGTGCGGCCGTCGCGGTCTTCTCGGCGACCTTCGTGGTGTGCCCCTTGAACAGCCGCGTCGGCGCGAACTCCCCGAGCTTGTGGCCGACCATGTTCTCGGTCACGTACACCGGGATGAACTTCTTCCCGTTGTGCACGGCCAGCGTGTGCCCCACCATCTCCGGAATCACCGTCGAGCGGCGCGACCACGTCTTGATGACCTTCTTCTCGGCCCCGCGATTCATCACCTCGATCTTCTCGAGCAGCGAGGTGTCCACGAACGGGCCCTTCTTCAGCGATCTACCCATATTGTGTCTTTCGTAGTTGGTGACTTGGTAAGTTGGTCAATGGGTAATTCAAATTACCAAGTTACCAATTCACCAAGTGACCCATTACTTCTGTCGTCTCTGGACAATGTACTGGTCCGTCGCCTTGCGGTTGCGCGTCTTGTAGCCCTTGGTGGGCATGCCCCACGGCGACACCGGATGCCGGCCGCCCGAGGTCTTGCCCTCGCCGCCGCCCAGCGGGTGATCCACCGGGTTCATCGCCACGCCGCGCACGTGCGGCCGCTGACCGAGCCAGCGGCTGCGGCCCGCCTTGCCAATCGAGACGTTCTCGTGGTCCGTGTTCCCCACTGTGCCGATCGTCGCGTAGCACTCGCTGAAAATCTTGCGCGTCTCGCCGGACGGCATCTTGACGGTCGCGTACTCGCCTTCCTTCGCCACGAGCTGCACCGACGATCCGGCGCTGCGCGCGATCTGGCCGCCCTTGCCGGGCTTCAGCTCGACGTTGTGGATCAGCGTGCCCAGCGGAATGTTCTTCAGCGGCAGCGCGTTGCCGGGAAGAATATCGACGTTGGCGCCCGCCACGATCGCATCGCCGACCTTCAGGCCGCTCGGCTGCAGGATATAGCGCTTCTCGCCGTCGGCGTAGGTGACCAGCGCAATCCGCGACGACCGGTTCGGGTCGTACTCGATCGTCGCGACCTTCGCCGGGACGTCGCGCTTGTCGCGCTTGAAGTCGATGATCCGGTACATCCGCTTGTGGCCGCCGCCGCGCCACCAGGACGTGAGATGCCCCTGGTTGTTGCGCCCGCCGGTGCGGTGCATCGGCTCGACCAGCGGCTTGTACGGCTCCTGCGTCGTGACATCGTCGAAGGTCTGCACGGTTTGAAACCGCGTGCCCGGCGACGTCGGGTTGAGTTTGCGGAATGGCATCTACGCGCCCTCCAGGAATTCCGGCATCTTCTGGCCTTCGCGCAGCGTCACGTAGGCCTTCTTCCAGTCCGACCGGCGGCCGGCGAAGCGTCCCTGGCGCTTGATCTTTCCGTGCGTCAGGCTCGTGCGGATGCTCGACACTTTCGCGCCCAGGAGCTGCTCCACCGCACGCTTGATCTCGATCTTGTTCGCGCCGTTGGCCACCTGGAACACGATCGTCCGTCCGTCCTCGCGCATGAGCGACGTTTTCTCGGTGATGAGCGGGCGGCGGATGACATCTGTCAGTTTCATAACTGTTCGCTCGGCATAGAATTTCTGAATTTCAGATTTCAGATTTCAGATTTCAGAGTTCAGAGTTCAGAGTTCAGATTGCAGATCCAATTGCAGATTCGCAATCGGCCATCCGCCATCTGCAATTCCAGCGTCAGCCGAGCGCCTCCTGTAGCTTTTCCAGCGCGCCCTGCGTCGCCACCACGCGGGCGGCCAGCATCACGTCGCGCGCGGTCACCCGCGCGCTCGCGACGAAGACCACGCCCGGCACGTTGCGCACCGACCGCGACAGCTTCTCGTCGACCGCGAGGTCGATCAGCACGGCCTTGCCGGTGACGCCGAGCGCGGTGAGCAGCTCGATGGCCGCCTTCGTCTTGATCTCGGCCGCGGCAAGCGTATCCACGACCACCAGCTGGCCGTCCTTCATCTTCTGCGCGAGCGCCGCGCGCAGGGCGCCCCGCTCGACCTTCTTCGGCAGCGCGAAGTCGTAGCTGCGCGGCTGCGGACCGAACACCGTGCCGCCGTGGCGCCACAGCGGATTCCGGATGTCGCCGACGCGCGCACGGCCCGTGCCCTTCTGCTTCCACGGCTTCTTGCCGCTGCCGCTGACGATGGCGCGGTTCTTCGTGGCGTGGGTGCCGCGGCGCTTCGACGCGTTCTCGTGCACCACCGACTCCCAGATGAGATCGGCGTTCACCCGGCCGCCGAACACCTCGTCGCGCAGATCGAGCGCGCCGACCTTTTCGTTCCTGTGATTGACGACATCTAGTTGCATAACGGCTCTCAGGGACCGGGGCCTCGAGGCTGGCGGCTCGCTGCGGTCTGCAGCCCCTAGCCCCTAGCCCCTAGCCTCAAGTCCCTACTTCTTGGCTTTCTTGGGCTTTTCGACCTGCGCGACCTTCAGCTTCTTCAGCGTGACGGCCTTGCGCACCACGACGACGCTCTCGGGCGCGCCGGGAATCCCGCCCTCGACGATCAGCAGGTGGTTGTCCACGTCCACGCGCAGCACCTTCAGGTTGTGAATCGTCACGCGCCCGCCGCCCATGCGGCCCGCGGCGCGCATGCCCTTCACGACGCGCGACGGGAACGACGAGGCGCCAATCGATCCGGGCGCGCGGTGGAACATCGACCCGTGCGTGGCCGCGCCGCCGGCGAAATGGTGCCGCTTCACGACGCCCTGGAACCCCTTGCCGCGGCCCGTCCCGACGATGTCCACGCGCTCGCCGTCGGCGAAGATCGACACGAGCACCTGATCGCCCGCCTTCGCGCCGTCGCCGCCCGCGGCGAGCTTCACCTCGCGCCGGACGCGCGTCGGCGGCACGTTCGCCTTCTTGAAGTGGCCCGTCATCGCCTTGTTCGTCCTCGACGGCTTCGGCTCGACCAGCCCGAGCTGCACCGACTCGTAGCCGTCGGTCTGCGCGCTCTTGGCCTGCACGACGACGCAAGGCCCCGCCTTGATGACCGTGGCCGGATGCACGGTGCCGTCGGCATCGAACACCTGCGTCATGCCGACCTTCTTGCCGATGATTCCTGTAACCATAAGGGCTCTTGAATTGCCGATTGCTAATTGCAGATTTCTGATTGATTGCTCATCGCCAGTTGTGTGAGCCGTTGCCAATCAGCAATGTGCAATTTGCAGTCAGCAATTTATTTGTGTTCCTTGCCAAACGCCTTGATCTCGACGTCCACGCCGGCCGGCAGGTCGAGCTTCATCAGGGCGTCCACCGTCTGCGGCGTCGGCTCGAAGATGTCGATCAGCCGCTTGTGCGTCCGGATCTCGAACTGCTCGCGCGATTTCTTGTCCACATGCGGCGATCGCAGCACGGTCCACTTGTTCTTCGACGTCGGCAGCGGAATCGGACCCGCCAGCCGTGCGCCGGTGCGCTTGGCCGTGTCGACGATCTCGGTCGTGGACTGATCCAGGACCCGCGAGTCGTACGCCTTGAGCCGGATGCGGATCTTGTCGCTGAATGATGCGGTTGCCATATTTTCTGATTCCTGTAGGGGGGCTGGCGCCTGGAGGCTAGAAGAACCTCAAACGCTGCTTCCTAGCCTCTAGTCCCTAGCCTCTATTTCCCTTGCATCCGTGCGACAACTTCCTCGCTCACGTTCTGCGGCGCCGGCTCGTAGCGTTCGAAATGCATCGAGTAGGTTGCGCGCCCCTGCGTGCGCGAACGCAGGTCGGTCGCGTAGCCGAACATCTCCGACAGCGGCACCCGCGCCTGGATGATCTGCGTGCCGCCGCGATCTTCCTGCGCCTGAATCTGCCCGCGCCGGCTCGAGAGATTGCCCATCACGTCGCCCATGTGCTCCTTCGGGACGACGACTTCGACGCGCATCATCGGCTCCAGCAGCACCGGCTTGGCTTTCTTCGCGGCGTCCTGAAACGCCATCGATCCGGCGATCTTGAACGCCATTTCCGAGCTGTCCACGTCGTGATAGTCGCCGTCGTACAGCTCCACCCGCACATCGTCGATCGGGTAGCCGGCGAGGACGCCGCGCGTGAGCGCTTCCTTGATCCCTTCGTCAATCGGCTTGATGAACTCTTTCGGAATCACACCGCCGCTGATTTCGTTTTCGAACACGTAGCCGGTGCCCGGCTCGGCCGGAAACACGTGGATCTTCACGTTCGCGTACTGGCCGCGGCCGCCGGTCTGCTTCGCGTACTTCATCGCGCCGTCGGCCGGACGGGTGAGCGTTTCCTTGTAGGCGACCTGCGGCTTGCCCACCGTCGCCTCGACGCTGAACTCGCGCTTCAGACGGTCGACGATGATGTCGAGGTGCAGCTCGCCCATGCCGGCGATGATCACCTGGCCGGTCTGCTGATCGGTCTGCACGCGGAACGTCGGATCCTCGGCCATCAGCTTCTGCAGGCCGACGCCGAGCTTTTCCTGGTCTGACTTCGTCTTCGGCTCGATCGCGAGCGAGATGACCGGCTTCGGGAAGTCCATCGACTCGAGCACGATCGGATGCTTCTCGTCGCACAGCGTGTCGCCGGTCGACACGCTCTTGAGGCCGACCGCGGCGGCGATGTCGCCGGAGTACACCTCTTTGATTTCCTCGCGCTTGTTCGCGTGCATCTTCAACAGGCGGCCGATGCGCTCCGTGCGCTGCTTCGTCGCGTTGTAGATGCTGCCGCCCGAGCTGAGGACGCCCGAATACACGCGGAAGAACGTGAGCTGCCCGACGAACGGGTCGGTCATGATCTTGAACGCCAGCGCGGCAAACGGCGCGTCGTCCGTGGCGGGACGATCGATGATGTTGGCCTCTGGATTGTCCGGATCGGCCTTCTTGTCCGGGTCGATGCCCTTGATGGACGGCACGTCGAGCGGCGAGGGCAGGAAGTCCACGACCGCGTCGAGCAGCGGCTGCACGCCCTTGTTCTTGAAGGCGGACCCGCAGATGACCGGCACGAACGCCGCCTCGCCCTTCGAACGGACCGAGCTGTTGACCCGCTTGCGCAGCGCCGCCTTGATCTCGTCCTCGGTCGGCTCCTCGCCGTGGAGGTACTTCTCGAGAATCTTGTCGTCGGCTTCGCTGACCTTTTCGATCAACTGCTCGCGGTAGTGGCGCGCCTCTTCCATCATGTCGGCTGGAATGTCGCCGACGATGTAGTCCGCGCCCATTGTCTCGTCCTTGTACGTGATCGCCTTCATCTTGATGAGGTCGACGACGCCCAGGAACTTGTCTTCGGAGCCGATGGGCAGCTGGATGGCCACCGGGTTCGCTTCGAGCTTGGTGATGATCTGATCGAAGGTGCGCTTGAAGTCCGCCCCAATGCGGTCCATCTTGTTGACGAAGCAGATGCGCGGGACGCGGTACTTGTCGGCCTGCCGCCAGACGGTCTCCGACTGCGGCTCGACGCCGGCCACCGAGTCGAAGACGGCGACGGCGCCGTCGAGCACGCGCAGGGAGCGCTCGACTTCGGCGGTGAAGTCGACGTGTCCCGGCGTATCGATGATGTTGATGCGGTGATCGCGCCAGAAGCACGTGGTGGCGGCCGACGTGATGGTGATGCCGCGCTCCTGCTCCTGCTCCATCCAGTCCATGACGGCCGTCCCTTCGTGGACTTCGCCGATCTTGTACGTGATGCCCGTGTAGAACAGGATCCGTTCAGTCGTCGTGGTCTTGCCGGCATCGATGTGCGCCATGATGCCGATGTTGCGCGTTTTGGCTAACGGTGACTGCCTGGGCATGGCTCGTTACCAGCGGTAGTGCGCGAACGCCTTGTTCGCTTCGGCCATGCGGTGCGTGTCTTCGCGCTTCTTCACGGCGCCGCCGCGAAGGTTGGCCGCGTCGAGCAGCTCGTTGGCCAGCTTTTCCTGCATCGTCTTGCCGTCGCCGCGCGCGGTGGCGTAGCCGACGATCCAGCGGATGCTCAGCGAGAGACGCCGGTTCGGGTTGACCTCGACCGGCACCTGGTAGTTGGAACCGCCGACGCGTCGCGATTTCACTTCGAGGCTCGGCTTGACGTTGTCGATCGCCTTCTTGAACACCTTGAGGGGATCGTCGCCCGTCTTGTCCTTGATGATGTCGAAGCTCTTGTAGAAAATCCGTTCCGCGGTGCTCCGCTTGCCGTCGGTCATCACACAGCTGATGAACTTGGTGACGAGCGGGCTCTGGTACAGCGGGTCGGCCGGAATCTCGCGCTTCGCTATGACTCTTCGTCGTGGCATGTCTTATCCCTGATCCCTAAGCTTTCTTGGGACGCTTCGCGCCGTACTTCGATCGACCCTGCATCCGGCCCTGCACCCCGACCGCGTCGAGCGTGCCGCGGACGACGTGATAGCGCACGCCCGGCAGATCCTTGACGCGGCCGCCGCGAATGAGGACCAGCGAGTGCTCCTGCAGGTTGTGGCCGACCCCCGGGATGTAGGTCGTCACTTCGATGCCGTTGGTGAGCCGGACGCGTGCGACCTTGCGCAGCGCCGAGTTCGGCTTCTTCGGCGTCTGGGTGAAGACGCGGACGCAGACGCCACGCTTCTGCGGGCTGTTCTGCAGCGCGGGGCTCTTGGTCTTGCTGACGATCTTCTTCCGTCCGTCCCGCACGAGCTGGCTGATGGTCGGCATACTCAATCTCGTTGTCTGGCCGCGTGATCGCTGGTTATGCGCTGTTCGCCTGAACCAGAGACACGGACGGCCAAATAACCAAATAAACTTGCGTCACGCGCGAGCGCGACGCCTGGCGTTTCAGGCCTGGAAGCCGCGGTGCGGCTTGGCGCCTGAAAACTCAACTCCCCTAAAACGTATGGTGATTCGCGCGAGGGACGTGCCCGAAGGTCGGGTGCTCCACGCGGGAGCGGTCCTGCAGCGTGTTTTTTGCCCTGCCGCCGGCCAAACGATCTGGCCACTCAGCGGCACCTTCCCGGGCAACGACGCTAGATAGGGTGTCCTAGCGCCGTTAGAACCTGACGAATATACCACGACCGTCGCAAACCGTGCAACGGGGCAGCCGGCTCATATATATTGGGCGCATGGGATTCACACCAACCGACACGATCTGGTTCAACGGACAGCTGACCTCCTGGCCCGACGCGCGCGTCCACGTGCTGGCGCACGGCCTCCAATACGGCACGGGCGTCTTCGAAGGCCTGCGCTCCTACGGCACCGCCGACGGCCCCGCGGTCTTCCGCCTCGACAGCCACCTGGACCGCCTGTACCGCTCCGCGGCGATCTACGACCTCGAGATCCCGTACACCATCGAAGCGCTGACCGAGGCGACGCTCAACGTGATCCGCGTCAACCGGCTCGAGGCGTCGTACATCCGTCCGGTCGTGTTCGTCGACGCCGGCACGCTGAGCGTCTGGACCAAGGACTCGCCGGTGAGCGTCGCGATCGCCGCCTTCCCCACCGGGACGTATCTGGCCGGCGCCGAGAACGGCGTGCGCGTCACCGTGTCGCCGATCCGCAAGTACCCGTCCAACGCGATTCCCGCCTCGGCCAAGGCGTGCGGCCAGTACATCAACTCCGCTCGCGCGGTCACCGAAGCCCAGAAGCGCGGCTTCGACGAGGCGATCCTCCTCAACCAGCGGGGCGACGTCAGCGAAGGCTCGGGCGAGAACATCTTCGTGGTGAAAAACGGCGGGCTGCTGACCAACGGCGTCGACGCCGACATCCTCATGGGCGTCACGCGCGATTCGATCCTCCAGATCGCCGCCGATTTGAAGATCCCGGCGCGCGTCGGAACGATCACGATGGATGATCTGCTGACGGCCGACGAGCTCTTCTTCTCGGGCACCGCAGTCGAAGTGACCTCGATCCGCGAGGTGGACGGCACCGTTATCGGCAGCGGCACGCCGGGCGCCGTGACCGCCCGCCTGCAGCAGGTGTTCAACGATGCCGTGCGCGGCAAGCGGCCCGAGTACCGCAAGTGGCTCGCGTTCGCGGGTCAGACCGTCGCGAAGTAGCGCCAGCCTCGCGCCACGCAAGTGCTCGCAGGCTGAACAACGAATAGCCCGCCGCGCCGCGGGCCCACCGTGGCGCGGCTACTTCCGCGCCGCGAGGAACGCGGCCAGCGCCGACAGCTCGCCGTCGGTGATCTTGCCGCCGAACGACGGCATGTCGGCGTCCGGATCGACGGCCGACGGGTCGGTGATCCAGCGCGTCAGCCACGCCGCGTTCTGCTTCTTTCCCTCGTGGGTCAGGTCCGGCCCTTCCTTGCCGCCGTCCCCGTCGAGCACGTGACACGTGATGCAGCGCGTCGCGAACACATGCGACGCCACCCGATTCTCCGGCGAGATGCGCGGCGGCGGCGCACCTTCGCGGATCTTCTGTACGTACGCCACGACCGCGCGGGCCTCCATCAGCTTCAGCCCGGTCGGCGGCGCGGGCCGCAGCCCCGGCGCAATCATGTCCGGATCGGCGACGTGCGACTGGATCCACTGATCGTCGCGCGCGATGCGGCCGCGCGCCAGGTCCGGCCCCGCCCCACCCGGTGTGTGGCAGCGCGTGCACCGCTCGTCGCGGGCGAGATCCTGCCCGGCAATCGCACGCGGACTCCAGAGCGCGGGGTCCTTCTCCTTCGGCGTATCGCGGAAGCCGAGCCACGTCAGCGTGCTCACGCCCACGACGATCAACGTGACGACGGCCGACACGCGCGGCCGCGCGCGCGGGTCGCGCTCCGGCCGCCGATCGAGGAATGGCAGCAGGAACAGCAACGCGATCACCAGCGTCGGGATGCCGATCGCGCCGACCGGCTCCAGCTTGCCCGGGAAATATTTCAGCATCTGAAACAGTCCCAGGAAGTACCACTCGGGCCGCGGCACGTACGTCGCGTCCGCCGGATTCGCCATCGCCTCGAGCGGCGCCTTGCCGAACGTCGCGAGCGAGAACAGCAGCGCGAACACCGCCGCGATCACGATCGTGTCCTTCACCGCGTGCACCGGATAGAAGGGGCTCGACGGCAGGACGCGTGTGCGGAAGTGCCCCGCGATCCCGTGCCGCCGCATCAGGTACAGGTGCGCGACGACGAAGACCAGCACGCCGACCGGCAGCAGAATCACATGCGTCGCGTACCAGCGGCTCAGCGTCAGCGCGCCGATCGCCGG
The DNA here is from genome assembly GCA_036268855.1 of Vicinamibacterales bacterium. Lineage (GTDB taxonomy): Bacteria > Acidobacteriota > Vicinamibacteria > Vicinamibacterales > CAVVIG01 > DATATJ01. The sequence goes on along the minus strand of DATATJ010000206.1, from coordinate 11,702 downwards.
CCCGCCGCGCATGATGCCCGCGATGTACGGCCCCACCACCGGTGTGCTCTTGGCGATGTTGATCGTCACGACCGTCGCCCAGTACGCGCGCTGATCCCACGGGAGCAGGTAGCCGGTGAGGCCGAACGCCAGGACGAGCAGCAGCAGCAGGATGCCCGTGCCCCACGTCACCTCGCGCGGGCTCTTGTACGCGCCGAAGAACAGCACGCGCAGCAGGTGCAGCACGGCGAAGATGACGATGAAGCTGGCGCCGAAGTAGTGCAGCGCGCGCACGACGTGCCCGAGCGTCAGCTGCGTGTTGATGTAGCGGACGCTGTCGTACGCCGACGCCGGCGTCGGCACGTAGTACATCGTCAGCGTCGCGCCGGTGACGAACTGAATGGCGAGGAGAAAGAGGAGCACGCTGCCGAGCGTGAACCACCAGTTGACGTCGCCGGGAATCGGCTCGTCGAGCAGCCGTCGAAGGCCCGCGCGATAGCCGGTGCGGTCGTTGAACCAGTCGCCTATGGACATTAGAGTTGAACGAAGACCCTGGCGTCTTCGACGCGCGTAGAAAGCTCGGTGAGCGGACGCGGCGGAGGTCCGCTGACGACGCGTCCGTCGGGCGTGAAGACGCCGCCGTGGCACGGGCACCGCAGCAGTTTCGTCGTCGCGTCGTAGCTGACGCGGCAGCCGAGGTGCGTGCACGTGGACGACATCGCCCGCACGCCGGCGTCGGACTTGACCAGGAACACGACCTGCTGATCGACGGCCTCCGCGTACCCGTCCTGGCGGGTGATGCGCAGCGTCACCGGCATGGGCACGCCATCTTCGAGATCGCGCAGCGGGCCGGCCGGCACCCAGCTCTCGCGTTGTTTGGCGAACGCGGGCGCCAGAATGGTGCCGCCGACGACGACCGCGACGATGGACGAAATGGTGCCGACAATGCCGCCGATCACGGCGCGCAGCCATTTCCGGCGACTGATTTCAGCAGGCGTGAGCGGTGTGAGATCGACGTCGGAGTGATTCATCGAATGGGTTGACCCGGAAAGCCTCAGTACACAAATAATTACAAGCGCACGCGAAGACTTGATCGCATTATAGCGACCGCACCACGCACCGCCAACGCTCAAGGAGATTACACATGCACCGTCTGCTGACGACGCTCTCGGTGATCGCCCTCTCGGCGACCACTGCGTTCGCCCAGACCCCCGCTGCGACGACCGCCGCGCCGGCGGCCAGGAAGCCGGCGGCCGCCGCCGGCACGATGAAGAAGGAGCCGCTCGTCGAGTTCGAAATGATGACGTGGCCCGAAGTGAAGAAAGCGATGGAGGCGGGCAAGACGACCGCGCTCTTCTACACCGGGGGCACCGAGCAGCGCGGCCCGCAGAACGTGAACGGCGGACACACGCTGATGGCGCGCGCCACCGTGAAGGCCATTGCGCTGCGGCTCGGCAACGCGATTGCGATGCCGGTGCTCGCCTACACGCCGAACAACGCGAGCGCGCAGCTGCCAGGCACGATCGGGTTGACGCCGGAGCTCCTCGGCGCCGTGCTCGAGCGGCTCGTCGAGCAGGCGATGCAGACCGGCTTCAAGAACGTCGTGATCATGGGCGATCATGGCGGCGGCCAACCGGCGACCTACGCCGAAGTCGCCAAGAAAGAGGATGCGAAGTACGCGCCCGAGGGACGGCATGTGTTCTTCTGCGACGAGGTGTACGCGAAGGCCCAGGGCGACTTCGACACGTGGCTGGCCGCCAACGGCTATCCGGTGAGCTCGCACGCCGGCATCCCGGACACCTCCACGATGCTGTATCTGGGCGGCGAAGCGTACACGCGCAAGGAGCTGATCCCGACCGCCGAAGGCGATCCGGTTCCGCCGCCCGGCGCGCGCGGCGAAGGCCGCGGGCGTGCCGCCGATCCCAACGCGCCGCCGCGCAAGAACAACGGCATCAGCGGCGACGCCCGCCGGTCGACCGTCGCGCTCGGCAAGAAGGCGTTCAACATGAAGATCGATTACGCCGTCAGACAAATTCAAGGCTTCATTCCGCCAGCACCGAAGGCTTCACAGCAATAGGCAGGCCATTCGGAATTGACCATCGGGAAGTTAGAATGCGGAATGAAATTAGAATTCGGAAGATAAACGGAACCATCGGACTGTAGACGAAACAATTGGGGCGCAGAGCAGGCAAACGCCAACTGCTCTGCGCTTTCGCTTTTGGTAGCCCTTTTCGGATTGCGCCGCTCCAGTTCCCATTCCAATTCCCAGTTCCCAGTTCCCAATTCCCAATTCCTAATTCGTGAGAACGCATTTCCTGATCATCGGCGGCACGCGGCAGCAACGGATCGCGGCGGCCCGCGCGCGGGGCGCGCGGCAGCCAGTGATAGGGGACGCGGCCACGCTCCCGTTCGTCAGGCCGGCGCCTGCCCTCCTCGACGCGGCCCCGCGCGTCATCTCGATCGACGACGTCGAGCGGGCGTTTCCCAACACGCAGAGCGGCGTGCGCCTCGTGCTGACGCAGTCCACGTACCTCGTGCAGAAATGGATTGACACTCTCCGCGCCGGCGATCGCCTCGTCGTCACCGCGGAGCGGACCGCGCTCGATCAGGCGGCCCCCGAGGCGTTTCAGGCACGCGGACCGTGGGCGGCGTTCGAGCTGGTGGATCTCGATCGGGCTACGACGATCCTCACCACGGGGGAAACGAAGGACACGGAGAACGAAGAACGCAACGACCCCACCCGACATTCGGAAAAACGGTCGGATCTCCCATTCGTGTCCTTCGTGGTTGATGAGCGTCCGACAGCGCTGGTTGTCCGCGCCTACGGGAGCCCGTCCACCGCGCAGCGGATCGCCCTGTGCCGCGAGGCCGTTGCGATTGGCACCGATGATCCCGTGGCGCAGCTCGCACTGGCCAGCGCGTGCCGCGAAGCGCGCGACGTGCGCGGCGCCCGCGCGGCACTCGACCGTGCCTTGGCGATCGCGCCCGCATGGGAGGCCGTGCACTTCGAGGACGGGAAGTTCTGGTTGGACAGCGACGACATGGAACAGGCGTGCGCGGCCTTTCAGCGCGCGTGCGACCTGATGCCGAGCTTCTCTGCGTCGTTCAGCAATCTCGGCGCGACACTCGGCGAGCTCGATCAGCCGGACGCCGCCCTCGCGGCGTTCCGCCAGGCGCTCGCGCACGATCCCCAGGGCTTTCCCATCCTGAACAACATCGGCGTCGTCAGCCGCGAGCTCGGACGGCTGGACGAATCGGAAGCGGCGTTTCGACGCGTCATCGCGCTGGCGCCATCGTTCGTGTTCGGCTACTACAATCTCGGGCACACGCTGTTCCTGGCCGGGAAGATCGCCGCCGCGCTCGCCGCGTACGAGGAGGGACAGCGACGCGACCCCGAGAAAAACCGCCGGCAGGCCTGCCGGCTGGCGGTGATGCGATTCGCCAACGGCGATCTCGCAGGCGCCGAGCGCGACCTGTGGGCGGCAGCGGATGCGGCGCCCACCGGGGAACGCGCCGATCTCCTGCTGGAGGCGTACGAGATCGCCCACGCGGCCGTGGCGCAGAATCCGCGGCTCGACGCCGACCGCCGCTTCGTCGGGCGAATCGGCGAGGCGATCGCCCACGACGGCGAGTCCCACCGCTGAACGGTGTAAGCTGGAGGTGCCATGGACAACTCGGGCTCCCGCGCAGCGGCCGGCCGAGGGGTAGGACCGTCAGCGATCGGCCAGCTCACTCGCGACCGCAGCCTGCGGCTGGCGGCGGGACTGGCGATTGCCGTGGCGATTCCCGTCGCCGTCCTGTTCTATTTCCAGTTCCGATCGCTGTCGAGCCTCGGCCGTTCGTCGAGCGTCGTGCTCCGGCAATTGAGCCAGGAGACGAGCGACGGCGTCACGAAGAGCGTGAAGGATGCGCTGAAGGCGCCGCAGCTCAGCGTGCTGCTCCGCGTCGGGCAGCGGCAGACCGAGCCGCTCGACCTCCCGTTCATCGAGACCTCATTCCAGCGATCACTGGCGAGCGACACCTTCGTGTGGCGGTACTACGTCTGGTCGGACGAGACCGACGAGCATCGCGACGAGGTGCTTGCGTACGATCGCGACAGCCACGGCTTCATCGCCAACCCGCCGGAGGGCGCGATGCTCGCGCGCCGGTTCCACGAGCTGGCACCCGAGAAGCGCGCGATCAGCCAGTTCGAAGCGCAGGTCAACGGGCGCACGATCTACTTCCAGGGGCAGCTGCGCTTCACGTTTCCGTCGCGTGAGCATCTGACAAGCTTTGTCGCGCTGGGCGTCGACGCGGAGAATCTGCGCCACACGTACTTCCCGCAGTTCCTCACCGCCAAGGTCCGGACGATCGAAGGCCCGGTCGGCTTCCCGCCGCTCGAAGTGATCCTGCTCGACGCCCAGAACCACGTCGTGTTTCCGCCCAACCGCGCGGCACCTCCGCGCCAGCACGTGGACGAGCGCAAGTTCCCGATGGTGTTCTTCGACCAGGAGCTGCTCGGCTTCGCGGCGCCGGCGAACCATCCGCCGGAAGTCTGGCGAATCCTCACCAGCTATGGCGATCAGACGATCCCCGACATCATCGCGGCGCGCGAGCGGCCGCAGCGGGCGATGATGGGCGTCCTGGCGGGCATCATGGCGCTCGGCGTCTTCTTCGTCGCGCGGGCCGCCGCGCGCGAGGTGCGGCTGGCGGAGCTGAAGTCGAACTTCGTGTCGAGCGTCTCCCACGATCTGAAAACGCCGCTGGCGCTGATTCAGCTGTTCGCGGAAACGCTCGAGCTCGGGCGGCTGAAGAACACCGACCGGGCGCAGGAGTACTACCGCATCATCAACAGCGAGGCGCGCAAGCTCACGCGATTGATCAACAACCTGCTCGACTTCTCGAAGATCGAAGCGGGGCTCCGGCACTATCGCCGCGAACCCGTGGACCTCGCCGTGATGGTGAAGCGCGTGCTCGACGCGCTCGAAAGCCAGTTCCAGCACAATCAGTTTTCGGTGACGCTGAACGCCGCGCCCGGGACGACGCCGGTGTTCCTCGACGTGGAAGCCGCCGAGCAGGCGATCGAGAACCTGATCTCGAACGCGATGAAATACTCGCCGGAGCATCGCGACGTCCGCGTGGACGTGGATGCGGTCGACGGCTATGGCCGCGTGCGCGTCACCGATCGCGGCATCGGCATCCCGCCGCGGCTGCAGCGGCGGATCTTCCGGAAGTTCTACCGCATCCAGACCGACGCCGGGTCGGGTCCGCAAGGCACCGGCCTCGGGCTCGCGATCGTCGATCACGTGATGCGCGGACACGGCGGCTTCGTGCGCGTCGACAGCGAGCTCGGCCGCGGCAGCACGTTTACCCTTCATTTCCCGTTGTATCCAGGAGAGGCGCACGGTGACGAAACGGATTCTGGTGATCGAGGACGAACCGCAGATGTTGCTCGGACTGCGTGACAACCTCGAGCTCGAAGGATATGAGGTCATAACAGCGGCGGATGGCGAGGACGGCCTTTCGAAAGCCATCTCGACGGCGCCCGATCTGGTGATCCTCGACATCACCCTGCCGCGCAAGAACGGCTTCGAGGTGTGCCGCGAGTTGCGGGCGCGCGCGAACCCGACGGCCGTGGTCATGCTCACGGCGCGATCGCAGGAGACGGAAAAGGTCCTCGGCCTCGAGCTGGGCGCCGACGATTACGTCACCAAGCCGTTCAGCATCACGGAGCTGCTCGCCCGTGTGCGCGCGGTGCTCCGGCGCGCCGGCGGCCGGCCGTCGGGCCTCGAGACCTGCCGGATCGGCGACATCGAGATCGACTTCCGGACGCATCAGGCGCATCGCGCCGGCCAGCGCATCGATTTCACCGCACGGGAATTCGACCTGCTCCGCTATCTGGTCGCCCATACCGGCCAGGTCGTGACGCGAGAGCAGATTCTCAATCAGGTGTGGGGCTACGAGGAGTCGCCGACCACCCGGACGATCGACAATTTCGTGGCGAAGCTACGGCAAAAGATCGAGTCCGCGCCGCACGAGCCGGAGCACATCCTGACCGTCCACGGCGCCGGCTACAAGTTCGTCGGGTAGGATCAGCCGCAGACAAAAAATTACCTGCCTCCTCCCCGTAACCACCCTATACTCACCAACATGAACGACGAAATCCTCAAGAAACTCGAGAGCAAAGTCGGCCGTCGAAGCTTCCTCCGCGGCTCCGGGTTGGCTGCAGCCATGATTGTCGGCGTCGCCGCCGCGTCTCCGCTGATCGGCTACGCGCAGTCGCAGGATCCGCCGAAAGACGATAAGAAAAAGTCGGACGACAAGAAGACCGACGACAACAAGAAGTCGGACGGAACCTCTGGCGACGACAAGCAGACGCAGTCGGACAACGCCGGCTCGACCAGCGAAACCAAGCTCGATGCCGACGGGTACGAATATCGCGAATGCCCGCAGTGCGGCGGCAACATGTACCGCCAGGGCCGCACGTGGACGTGCGAAAACTGCGGCTACAGCTACGTGGAATAGCGCCGCATAAATAAATCATATATGTCGGGGGCGAGCCGTCGGGCTCGCCCTTTTTTTTGTACAATTCCCCGCATCATTCCCCAGCCGCCCGCTCTGCTCCCCAGGCTTCTTTGGTTCCTGGGCGTCACTACTCTCCTGCTCGTGACGCTCGGCGTCGCGCGGGCGCTCGACCCGCTGCAGCCAGGCCTGATCGGCGCCTACTATGAGGGTTCTGGGTGGACCTCGGATCCCGTGCGCTCCGCGATCGACGCCCCGCCGTCAACTGACAGCTTCTTCGAAGTCTGGAAGGGCAACCCGCCACAGCAATTCAGCGCGACATGGGTCGGCTCGCTGAGCACGCTGCGCAGCGGCACCTACACCTTCGCCACATCGTCGGACGATGGCTCGTGGGTGTACGTCGACGGCGCGCTCGTCGTGGACAACGGTGGGCTCCACGGATTGCGCCAAGCATCCGGCACGGCGCACCTGGAGCGCGGCGTCCATTCCATCCTCATCAAGTATTTCCAGGACCAGGGCGATTTCTCTTTCCAGCTGCTGTGGGCCCGGGAGGCGCAGGCGCTGTCCCCCATCCCCGGATGGGCGTTCTCGTCGCGCCACGCCGATCGTTTGCGCACATTCGCGAGCGTGTTCGTGCGGCTCGCGCTGCAGGGCGCCTTCTGGATCTGGCTCGGATCATTGCTCGTGGTCGGCGTCACGCTGCTGCTGCCGCGCACGCGTGAGCCAAGCCGGAGACTGCTGACCGACTGGACCGGCCGGGCGCTGGTGGCCGTGGTCGCCGGATCGTTCGCCTTGAATGTGGCGGGCATCTGGTGGGGGCTGCCGGCCTTGTGGGCGGGAGACGAGTTCACGCCGACCTCGGTGCTGCTCGCACTCTCGGAGCGATTCACGAACGGGTGGTTCAACCGTTACCCGCCGTTTCATTTTTACGTCTTGTCGGTGGTCTTCAGCCCGTGGCTGCTGCTGAAACACCTGGGCTGGATTCCGATTTCCAACCAGCTCGAGGATTTTGTCTTCCCGCTGATGAGCCGCCTGGTCAGCACGGCGGCCGGCGTCGGGACGGTGGTAGCCGTCTACGTGTGCGGCGCCCGCGCATTCAGCCGGCGGGCGGGCGTCTTCGCCGCCGCAATGGTCGCGCTGATGGCCCCGTTCGTCTATTACGCGAAAACGGCGAACCCGGAAGTCCCGTACGTGTTCTGGTTCGCGTTGTCGCTCGTGTTTTATCTCCGCCTGCTGGATGCCGGCGCGCTCAGGGACGGCATCGCCTTCGCCGTCGCCGCGGTTCTCGCGACGTGCACGAAGGATCAGGCGTACGCGCTCTATCTTTCGACCCCTGCCGTCATCGTCTATCACTTCTGGCGGATGAATCGCGACGCGGGCCTCAGGCACCCGCTGCGCCGCGCGATCCTGAACAGCCGTTTGGTGCTCATCGGACTCTCGGGCGCCGCCGCGTTCATCGCGATCTACAACATGCCGTTCAACCTGGCTGGATTCGTGAGCCACGTGAAGGACATCACCGGCGTCGGCAGCCAGCCGTACCAGATGGTCCCGGCCACGATCACGGGGCGTCTGTCGCTGCTGCGACTCAGTGCTGAGCTGAACCAACGATCCTGGGGTTGGCCCCTGTCGATCGTGAGCCTGCTCGGGCTGTTCGTCGCCGCGCGGGACCGGCGAACCTGGCGCGCGAGCGTCGCCCTGGCGCTCGTTGCGATCGGTTATTACGTCGGTTTCATCGACACGATTCTCTACGTTTACGATCGCTACCTGCTTCCCATCTGCGTGGTCGAGGCGCTGTTCGGCGGGTTGGCGCTCGATCGATTCCTGCAGGCGCGAGGACGCGCCGTGCCGGTCTGGCGTGTTGCGTCGGTCGCCGCAATCCTGGCCTACACGCTGCTGTATGCCGCAACCGTCGACATGCTGATGATTCGCGACTCGCGCCTCAGCGTCGAGGCGTGGTTGAGCACGCGGGCGTCCGAACAAATGATCGGCACGATGTTCCCGCCGACGGTCCTGCCGCGGCTCGAGGACTTCAATGCCCCGACGCTCCGTTCGATCGACGAGTTGCGCGAAGCGGAGCCCAAGTACTACGTCCTGAACGCGGACTACGCGCGCGCGGTGCCGGAGGATACCGAGCCGGGACAGCTGATTCACGGGCTGCAGCAGGGAACGCTCGGCTACCGGCTGGTGCTGCGCTGCCGGACACGGACGCCCTGGCCTTGGCTGCCCGCCGGGCATCCGGACCTCGTGGGTCCGCGTCTCGAGGCGCAGGCGCTTTCCACACTGCGCGACATCAACCCCACGATCGAAGTCTACGAGCGGATCGCGAAGGAACGGTCGAACCATCCATGAAGCTGTCGATCATCGTGCCGGCCTACAATGAAGCGCGGACGATCGCAGAAGTCATCACGCGCGTGCTCGCGGTGGACATCGGCGCGCTCGAGCGCGAGGTGTTGATCGTCAACGACGGGTCGAGTGACGAGACGGCGATGAACATCGAGCGCAGCCCTTGGCGCGCCGACCCGGCCGTGCGTGTTTTCGACAACCCGATCAACCTGGGCAAAGGCGCCGCGGTCAGGCTCGGCCTGCGTCACGCGACCGGCGACATCGTGCTGATCCAGGACGCCGATCTCGAGCTCGATCCGCAGCAGCACATGCGTCTCGTGCAGCCGATTCTCGACGGCCGCACGCGAATCGTGTACGGCTCGCGGTTCGCGGGCGGATCGACCCACATCCCGCGGCGATCGCGCGTCGCCAACCGCGCGCTGACGATGCTCACGAACGTGCTCTACGGCTCGAGGCTGACGGACATGGAGACCGCGTACAAGGTCTTCCGGCGGGAGCTCCTCGACGGCATGCGGCTTCGCTGCGTCGGATTCGATTTCGAGCCGGAGTTCACCGCGAACGTCCTGCGCGCCGGATACCGAATCCTGGAAGTGCCGATCGACTACGATCCGCGGCGGGTGGACGACGGCAAGAAGATCCGGTGGATCGACGGCGTGGACGCGGTGTACGCGTTGATCAAGTGCCGCTTCGCGCCGAAGGTGCGGCGGCTTCCACCAACTCAGTCCGGCGTGTAGCGCGCCACGATCGCCGTGCAGTTGTCGCGGCTGCCGCGCGCCATCGCGGCCGTGACGAAGGCCGCGGCGGTCTCTGCCAGATCATCGGCATCGACCAGCAGCTGCTCGATACGCCGATCGTCCAGCACGCCGTGGATACCGTCGGTCGTCAGCAGCAGCAGCTCGCCGCCTTTCAGCGGCTCCTCGACGATGTGCACCTGCATGCGCCGGCGCGCGCCGACGACATTCGTGAGCGCGTTGCGCATCGGGTGGTGCTGCAGGACGAGGGGATCCGCTTCGGGGTCGTGCGCCAGCACGCTCGCCATCCACGAGTCGTCGTGCGTCAGCTGACGCAGGCGGCCGTTGGCGAACAAATAGAACCGGCTGTCGCCGGCATGACCGACCGCGAGCCGCGCGCCGGAAACGAGCGCCGCGACCACGGTCGTCCCCATCCCGGCGTACTCGTTGGCGCTGATCGCCGTCTCGAGGATGCGCGCGCTCGCCAGGTAGACGGCGGTGCGCAGGAGGTTCCCCGCATCCGACAGCGACGGGTCCACGCCGAACGGCCACCCCTCGACGCCGGTCCGCACGGCCTCGGCGACGGTGTCGACGGCCATCCGGGCCGCCACCTCGCCGGCATTGTGCCCGCCCATTCCATCCGCCACGACGCAGAGCCGGTGGGCTTCGTCGATGGCGAAACAGTCCTCGTTCGTCGGCCGGCTCCGGCCTTTGTCCGTGATTCCGCACGCGATCAACACAACAGTCCTCGGTCGACAGTTTCGGGCGGCAGTGGTGCCGTCTGTCGTATCGGCCGCGGGTCTGGTGGTCCGTAGGGGCGCGCTGCGCAGAGCGCGCGTGGATCCGGCGCCCGATGCCGTGGCGAGTGAGCGCTGGTCAGGCCTTCGCGTGGTGCGAACCGCGGAGCAGCCGGAGAAAACGCCGCTTGTCCTGGCGCTCCGACGGATGGCGGTGAGACAGATACGTGTCGATCGTCCAGACGGCTGGCGTACAGCCGAGCATGACGAGAGACAGTGAGTGGTAGACGAACGCGCACACTGCGGCGGATGCCACCCATCCGATCGGTAACAGCAGCTCGACGAGAACCGAAGCCGCCAGAACCAGGCCGGCATCCCCGCCAGCCGCCAGGAGCCGGCCGCCTTTCGTGAAAACCGTCGGCGGCTGATCGACGGCGCTGCGGTTCGCGCGGCGATCCCCTTCGATGTGTCCGAGATCGTCGCGCCATTGCAGATCGTGTCCGAGCAGCGCCGCCTGCTCGCGGACGAGGCGTCCCGCCCGGCGGTCGCCAGCCGGAAAGCAGCGGCAGAATTCGTCGACGGTCACGTCCGGATCGATGCCAATTTCCAACGCGTACGCGCGGACGTACGCGCGCGCGTAGAGCCCGGCCGGCCAGCGCGAGAGATCGTTCTGCTCGAGGCCCGTCCACAGGTCCGCGCTGATCTTCGTGGCCGCCGCGATCCGATCGATGCTGATGCCGCGTTGCAGGCGCACACGCCGAAGGTTGGGACCAAACGCCTGCCGCTCGCTCATGCGGGCGCGTGTCGCAAAAACGCGTCCAGCGGCGGGGGTCGAAATCGGCGCCGTAAACCGTTGACGGAGCGTCAGTTCCGTCGGTGACGCGTGGGCCTAAACCGGACGCCGCGTGCCGAATTTCGACAGCCGCTTACGATTTCGGCAGCGCGGCGCCTGCAGCGTGCGCCGCTGGCGGAACGACCCTCACGGGACGAGCGCGAATCGTTCGAGATGGCGCGGCTGGATCGCCGCGAAGTGCCGGCGATCGGTGGTCGCGATCGTTGACGCCTTCAGCCGCTCCGCTACCGCGACGAGGCTCGCGTCCACGAAGCCGATATCCGGATACTCGGCCATGATCTCGGACGATCGCACGCAATCGGCCGGCGTGACCGGCTCGAGGCCGATCTCGCCGTCGGCCAGCGACCGCACGAACGCGCGCTCGGCATGGGCGCCGAGCCGCGTGGCCAGCAGGTACGTCACCTCGGGGACGATGGTGACAGGCGTCAGGAACGGATCGCGTGTGGACGCGAAGAGCGCCCGCGCGCGCGCATGCCACGCGTCGCTGCGATCAGCAAGCGCGTAGAGCACGCCGGTGTCGACGAGCAGGGGCATCAGCGCCGGGCCGTGGAGGTCTTG
>DATATJ010000205.1:0-17908 GCA_036268855.1 Vicinamibacterales bacterium | reverse complement strand
CGCGTCGAACGACTCGGTGTAGATCATGTAACTGAGCGGATAACGAAACAGCCGATGCTCGAGATCTAAATCGCGCAGCGATCGCCCCTGGTGGTCGCGCGGCCCGTGCTCGACGAACTCGGCGGCGAAATCCGACGTGCCTTTCACCGGTGCCGTGAGCGCGGTTTCCTTGGCGAACAGCATCCCCTTCACCAGGCGATCGACGGCGGCCTCCACCTGCTGATCCGGGCTGCCGGTCCGCGCGGCGTATCCGGCCACCGTGATGAGATTGTGGATGTGCGTCTGGTGCGCCAGCACCATCAACGAGACGGCATCGCTGTGCGGGCTGAGGTACGGCTTGGTGTTGAAGAGGCCGCTCAGATCGGTGACGTTGGCCTTGGCGGAACGATCGACCCCGGCTTCGTAGTTCGGGACGTTGGAGATCTCGTGCGCCGTCACCGGCGCAATCACGTTGCCCAGGTGGCGCTGGGAGCCGACGGTGCCGGTCACATACCAGCCGCCCCATCGCCGTTCGAGCGGCGTCTGGTCAGTGGTGACGACTTCGCGTGCAGTCGGAATGGCGTAGCCGTATCGATCGGCGTAGACCGACCGCATGATGAACCCGGGTACGCTGCTGGTCACCTGCGGCGAGTTGTGGCACAGCAGGCAGGTCTGCGTCTGGCGCTCGAACTTCGGATGGTCGGTCGCATGCTGATCGAGCGTGTAGAACACCGCGCCCAGCTTCGGATCGGCGGTGGCGATCTCCATGATCGGGCCGCCTTGGACCCAGCCGACGTACACATCGTCGTTGAAGTAGATGGCGCGCGGCGTCCAGGGAGCGATGCGATCGAGCTGCAGGCTGGTCTTGGAGAACACGAGCCCCTGCGACGCCACCGGCACCTTCAGCGCGCGCAGCACGGCCGGCAGATATCCATGGGCCGGATCGAAGTCGAGGGTGACCGTGCCGGCGTCGAGGTCGTGCTGCAGGCTGGCGACCGCGTCGGCGGGCGCGCTGCTCGAGTACGCGATGCCGGCGTGTTCCAGAAGCGACGGCACCTGCGCGGCGGCCAGTGCGCCGAGCGCCGTCACCAGGATTGGGAGGAGAAGAGGGACGCGGAACCGCAAGGACACCCAGAAGAAAATTTGAGGATTTGAGAATTTGGGGATTTGAGGAACTGAACGGACGATCTGCGAAGCTCGATCTGAAGTTCCTCAAATCCTCAAATCCTCAAATTCCTAACAAGAGACACACTTGTGGTTGTTCTTCGCGCCGAGCTTCTCTAGGAGCGCGATGGTGTCGGGGTACGGCTGCGTGCGTTGCACCGGCCCGTTCGCCATATCCACGGTGGTCTTGCCCTCGCGGTTCACGCCCTTGACGTCCGCGCCCTTGGACACCAGGTACTCGATCATCGGGTTGTCGCCGCGCGATGCGGCATTGTGCACGGCGGTGTTGCCCTCGCTGTCGATCGCGTTCACGTCCACGTGGAGGTCGTCCACCAGATACTTGACGGCTGCCAGCATGCCGCCCGGCGCGAACCGGTGCGAGTTGGCGGCGAAGCCCTCGCCGTAGCCGGCGCCAGCGGCGGCCAGCAGCGGCGGCACTCCCGGACCACCCACCGGAACGGGCGGCAGCTTCGACACATCCTTGACCTCGCGTTCGGCGCCGGGATCCGCGATCCGCGCGCGGCCGGCCCCCTTCATCGTCGGGATGTTGGGATCGGCGCCGTACTGGACGAGCAGCTTCATGGCGTCCACGTCCGCGCCATACGCGGCGCGCCAGAAGGCGGTGGCGCCGATCTCGTCCACGCCGGAGAGATCGAAGCTGTAACCGGAGTACCACACTTTCTTGGTCAAGCGAGCGTCCGGGTTGGCGCCCTTGTCGAGCAGCGCCTTCATCACGTCGAGATATGTGACCTTCTGCTGCTCGTAGGCGCGTGGCTGCGGATACAGCGCTTTCGGCGCCCATTCGACGTTGAGCGCGGCGTAGAGCGGCGCCGCGCCGTTGTCGCTCGCCAGATTCGGGTTCGCGCCCTTGTCGAGGAGATACATCGCCACGTCGAACTGGCCGTTGATCACGGCCATCATCAGCGGGCTCGTCTTGTCGCCCGCACTGATCTGGTTGACGTCGGCTCCGGCATTGAGGAGCGCTTTCACCGAGTCCATGTAGCCCTGACGGACGGCGAAGAGGAGCGGCGTGATGCCGCCGTGCGCGGCGACGAGCTCGTTCAACTGATACTGCCGGGTCACACCCGCAATGCCCGCACCGCGGCCACGTCCACCTGGCGCGCCTCCACCGGGAGCTCCTGCAGCTGGCGGAGCGTTCCTGGCTTCGGCCGGCGCGGCGCCGCGCTGACCGCGCGGCTGCTGTCCGGCGGGAACCGACGCGGCGGCGCCTGCGGGCGCTCCGGCGCCTCGAGCCGGTTCTCCGGCACCAGCGCCTCGAGCGGGCTCAACGGGCGCGGGCGGATTGCCGCGCTCGAAGCCCGTGCTGAGCGCGACCAGGTCCACCACCTTCGTGCCCTGCTTGAGATCGGCGCCGTTCTTCGCCAGAAGCGTGAGGACGTCGGCACGGTTCGAAGCCGCAGCGAACATCGCGGCCGTTTCGCCCCGCAAGGACTCCTTCGCGTTCACGTCGACGCCGTGGTTGAGCAGCGCCTGCACGGCTTCCACGCTGCCAGACGCTGACGCTTCCATCAGCGGCGTCACGCCGGCGGGATCGGCCGCCTTCGGATCGGCGCCGCCCTTGATGAGCGCTTCCATCACGGCCGCATGGCCGCCCTGGCTGGCGAGGAACAGCGGCGTGTACGCGCCGATGCGCGTCGTCGCCTTGACGTTGGCGCCGGCGTACATGAGCATTTGCGCCATCTCGGTGTCGCCCTTCATGGCGGCCCAGTGCAGCGCTGTCATGCCGTCGCCCTGCGCGGCATCGACGTCGGCCGCCTGCTTGAGCAGCGAGCGCACCGTTTCCTTGTCGCCTTGCATCGCGGCGTCCGCCACGGGAGCGTTCACGGCCGCGCGCAGCAACGGCGACAGGCACAGCGCCAGCATGGCGCTCGTGCCGAGGGCGATCATCAGGCTTCGTCGCACCATAGGTCTGGCTCCTCTACGCCTTGTCGGCGACAGTCGTCTGCACACCCGGCGCCGACAGGTCGAGTTCGCCCGAGCTGTCGCCCAGCGACGGGAGATCGACGCCGAGCTTGTGCATCACGGTCAGCATCGCGTTGGCGGTCGGCGTGGCGTCGGCCGTGCGAACGTGCATGTTGCCCTTGATCGTGCCGCTTGCGTGGCCGGCCAGGAACAGCGGCACGCGCTTGTGGTTGTGCAGGTTCGAATCGCCCATCGGCGACCCGTACAGCACCAGCGAGTTCTCGAGCAGGTTGCTCTCCCCGTCCGGCGTGTTTTTCAGCTTCTCGAGGAAATAGGGCACCAGGCTCACGTGATACGTGTTGATCTTCGCGTAGTCGAGAATCTTGGCCTCGTTCTCCTGGTGGTGCGACGCGGAGTGGAACGCGGTCTTGATCCCGCTCTCCGGATAGACGCGGTTCGACGCGTCGCGTCCGAGCTTGAACGCGAAGACGCGCGTGATGTCGGAGGCGAAGGCAATGGCCTGCAGATCGAACATCAGCTTGACGTGCTCGTCGAACGAGTCCGGTACGCCGACCGGCGCGCCCGGCAGATCGCGCGGCTCGCCGCTCTTGTTGAACGCCTCGACCTTCTGAATCCGCCGTTCGATCTCGCGCACATCGTCGAGATAGTCGCTGAGGCGCGCGCGGTCCGCGGCGCCGAGGTCCTGCTTCAGCCGGCCAACCGACGAATTGATCCAGTCGAGGATGCTGCGATCCTCCGAGCGCCGCTCTTCGCGCTCCTGGGCCGTCGCGCCGACGCCGAACAACTGATCGAACACCGTGCGCGGGTCGCGGATCATCGGAAGCGGCTGCTTCGGCGACGACCAGCTGATCGAGTCCGTATACACGCACGAGTAGCCATACGAACAGCCGCCCGCCTGGTCGACGTTCTCGATGCAGAGCTGCATCGACGGAATCGGCGTATCCTGCCCGGCTTTCTGCGCGTAGTACTGGTCGATCGACGTGCCGACGAACACGTCCGAGCCCTGCGTCTGCTTCGGGTGCGATTGCGTGAGGAATACCGAGCTCGAACGGAAGTGGTCGCCGCCAATCTCCGGCGGCGTGAACGCCTCGGCGTTGCGCGTATCGGTGTTGCTGACGATCGTCAGATACTCGCGATACGGCTCCAACGAGCTGAGAATGCCCGTGCCCAGGTCGAAGTTCGGACCCACGCCCGCCGGCGCCCACAGATTTTTCTTGATGCCGATCGCCGCGCAGCCGGCCGATCCGTGCACCATCTCGAGGCAGACAAAGCGCGTCTTGGAGGCGGCGGCGGTTTTGGCGAGCGCGCTCCGCGCCGGAATCATGGCCTCCAGCATCGGAAGCGCTATCGTCACGCCGACGCCCTTCAGCACGGCGCGGCGGGAAATATGCTTTTGCGTGATGAACATTCGCCTGCTCCTTCGAGTCCTAACGTGAACGAGAGTTCGATCGGTTGGCCGCGCTGGCCTCGTCGGTAATCTTGAGGTTCGCCGGATCCGCCGTCCCCATCCTGAACGCCTGGCTGTTGACGATGCCGAGGATGAACGACGAGATGCGGTTGTCGTGCTTCGCGGCGTCGCGGATGATCGAGCGGATGGTCGGCATGTCGTAGTACTCCACCCGTCGGCCGAGCGCATACGTCATCAGGTTCTGCGTGAAGGTGACCAGCACGACATCCGAGTGCCTGAGAAGCGCGTCGCGCAAACCATCCGGTCCGGCGATCTTGGAGCCGTCATAAAGGACGCCGGCCGAATCGATCGCCACCTCGTTGTCCTTGATGCGCCAGGCGCCGGTCGCGTCGAAGTTGTCGAGCGACAGACCGAGCGGATCGATGACCTTGTGGCACGAGGCGCACATCGGGTTCTTCCGGTGCTCTTCCATGCGCTCGCGCGTCGATCGAAGGTGTCCGCCCGCGGCCGCACTGGCCGTCTCGTCGAGGTTCTGGTTCACGCCGGGCGGCGGCGGCGGCGGCGATGTGCCGAGCAGCACCTCCATCACCCACTTGCCGCGCTGCACCGGCGACGTCCGGTCGGCGACCGACGTAAGCGTGAGAATGCTCCCCTCGCCGAGGATGCCGCGGCGGTACTCCGGCATCTTTACCCGCTGGAACGCGTTGCCGGTGATGTTCGGAATGCCGTAATGCTTGGCAAGCCGTTCGTTGACGAAGCTGTAGTCGGCCGTCAGCAGGTCGAGCACACTGTGATCTTCCCGGACGATGCTGTTGAAGAAGAGCTCGGTTTCACGGTGCATCGCCTGCGCGAGCGTGTCGTCGTACTGCGGATACAACAGGACGTCCGGGTGAATCTTGTCGAGGTCCTGCAGGCGCAGCCACTGGTCGGCGAACCGCGTCGAGAGCGCGCTCGACCGCGGATCGGCGAGCATCCGCCGCACTTCCTTCTCGAGCCCCGCCGGCGTCTTCAACAGGCCCTGGCTGGCGGCCTTGATCAGCTGCGCATCGGGCGCCGCGCCCCAGAGGAAGAACGACAGGCGCGACGCGAGATCCTGCTCGCTGATGCGATAGATGTTGTTGTTCGCGGCCTTCAGTATCGTCGGCCCCTGCTGCTCGAGGCGGAACAGGAACTTCGGGCTCGCGACGATGGCCTGCACGGCCATCCGCACGCCGTTCTCGAACCCGCCGCTCTTCGAGCCCTGAGCGTAGAAACCCATCAAGTCGTGCAGGTCGTCCGCCGTCGGCGTCGAGCGATACGCGTCCGTCGCCAGCCGTTTCACGATTTCGCTGGCGCACGGCTCCTCTTCGTTCGCCGTCGTCGGACGGCAGGAGAACACTTTTCGCCGGCTCGGCGTGTCGGATACACCCGTGACGTGCGTCGGCCCGACGACGCTGAAGTCGCGCATGTGCGGAAGCGCCGTGACGCCGAAGCTGATGTTCACGTCGGCCAGCGAATTCCCCAGCGGCTCGAGGAGGTCGTCGATCGGGCCTTCGAGCACCTTGATGAACGCGGCCGAGACGCGCTGCGGTCCGGCGTTGACGTGAATCGGCGGCGTGACGACGTCGAGGTTGTTCTTCGGGTCGGTCTCACTCATCCGCACGTTCAGCGGCAGAAGCGCCACGCGCTCCCCGTTGATCGACACCTCGATTTGTTCCTTGATCCCCAGTGTACTCATGCTCGTGCGGCCGTAAAGGCCACCCAGCGGCTCGTTGTGGAGCGTCATCTTGAACGTGTACTGGCCGTCGGCCGGGAAGGTGTGCACGACCGAGACGCCACCGCGGGTCCCCATCGGGGCGCCGTCGACGCGGCTCATCTGCGATCGGGTGCGGCCCAGCTTGTAGGTGACCGACGTCGGCGAGGCGGTGCGGTCGCCGATGGCCAGCCGGCTGATCTGGCTGGCGGCGCGCAGGTAGCCTTCCATCAGGGTCGGCGAGAACGACTGCGAATCGGCCACGTTGTCGAAGCCGTTGCTGATCGTGTCGGCCGGGAGGTACGCGCTGACGTCCACGTCCACGTCGAGCAGATCGTGCACCGCCCGCGCGTACTCCGCGCGGTTCAGGCGCTGGAACGTGCGATGACCCGGGTTCGGGTGCAGGGCCGCAGCGGCGTCGACCTTCGCTTCGAGCGACATCGCAAACGCCTTCAGCGTCGCCGGATCCGGTCGATCCTTCACCGTCGGCGGCGGCATCATCCCCGCGCGCAGCTTATGAATCATCAGCTCGGCAATGTCGGGATGCTGGTCGATCTTCGCCGCGTCGAAATCTTCGAGCGACAGCCCGCCGGTCTTCGATTCGTCGTCGTGACAAACTGAGCAGGTGCCGCCGACGATCTTGTTCTGGGCGTCTACTGAAAGGAGGGCTGGTGTGGCTGACGTATTATGCGAAACCGCCATCGGCGGCGCGCCGGCGGCCTGCGCCCGCGGCGTTTTCGTGCTGTCGGCCGCTAAACCCACGCCCGCAAGGGCGATAGCCATAACTGCAAAGGCGAGTCGCTTCATCTCGTCCCCCGGATTGCGTCCTAACCGATTACGCTACAACCGAGTATAGGCGCTGCATACGTAAAGAGGGGTACTTTGTCGTCACGAATTATCAGCGTTTGTCTCTCTGATACACAAATGGCGGCTGGATTCCACTCCAACCGCCATTTCGGCCCGTTCGGCTTTCCGGAATAGATCAGCAGGACACGCATTTGTGATTGTTCACCGCGCCGAGCTTCTCCAGCAGAGCAATGGTATCGGGGAACGGCTGGACGCGCTGCACGGGCCCATTGGCCATGTCGACCGTCGTCCGCCCCTCGCGGTTGACGGCCTTCACGTCGGCGCCGTGATCCACCAGGTACTGAATCATCTCGTTGTCGCCCCGGGCGGCCGCGTGGTGCAGCGCCGTGTTGCCGTCGGCATCGCGTGCGTTGACGTCGGCGTGCAGTTCCTCGACCAGATACTTGACCGCCGCCAGCGTCCCCTCCGGCGCGTGCCGGTGCGAATTGCCCGCGAACCCCTCGCCGAACCCGACGCCGGCGGCGGCCTGCAGCGGCGTCACTGACGGACCGCCAAGCGGAATCGGCGTCAGACCCGAGACGTCCTTGGACGCGCGCGCCTCCGCGTCGCCGATGACCGGCCGCGCGGCCGGCTTCACGGTTGGAATGTTGGGATCGGCACCGTGCGCGACGAGCAGCTTCATCGCCTCGACGTCCCCGGCGTAGGCCGCGCGCCAGAACGCGGTGGCGCCGATCTCGTCGACGCCGGACTGGTCGAAGTTGTAGCCGGAGTACCAGACCTTCTTGCGGAGCCGCGCGTTGGGATTCGCGCCCTTCTCGAGCAGCAGCGTCATGAAATCGAGATAGCTGGCGTGCTGATCGAGGTAGGCGCGGGGCTGCGGATAAAGCGCCTTCGGCGCCCACTGCACGTTGACCACGGCGTAAAGCGGCGCGACGCCGTTTTCGCTCGCCAGGTTCGGATTGGCGCCATGCTCCAGGAGCAGCCTGCCGGTGTCGAACTGCCCGTTGATCGTCGCGATCAGCAGCGGGCTCGTATTGTCGCCATCCTTCAGCTGGTTCACGTTCACGCCGGCATCGAGTAGAGCGCTCACCACGCCCGCGTTACCCTGGCGCGCCGCGAATAACAGCGGCGTCATGCCGCCTTGCGCGTACACGAGTTCGTTGAGCAGGAACTGGCGATCGACGCCGGGCACGCGCTCCTTCGCCGGGGCGGCGCGTTCGTTGCCGCCCGAACGGCCATTCGGGTTGCCCGCGAGGTTGCGGCCGTCCGGGTTCGCGCCAGCGCGGCTCAACCCGGCGAGATCGACGGTGTGCGTCGCGATCGCGGGATCGGCGCCGTGCGCCAGCAGCACCTTCACCGCGTCCGCACGGTTGGCGGCAGCGGCGAACATCAGCGCGGTGTGCCCGCGGCCTGTTTCCTTCGCGTTCGCGTCGGCTCCGGCGTCGAGCAGCGCCGTGAGGCTGGCGGCGTCGCCCGCGGCGGACGCCAGCATCAGCGGTGTCGTGCCGGTCAACGTGAGCGCGTTGACGTCGGCGCCCCCCTTGACCAGCGCCGCGATGACCGGCGCGCTGCCGATCTCGGCGGCCAGGTGCAGCGGCGTGTAGCCGCCGAGGCGCGTCGCGGCGCGCACGTTCGCGCCGCCGTAGATCAGCATGCTCGCCATCGCGGCATCGCCTTTCTTTGCGGCCCAGTGCAGCGCGGTGAGGCCGTCGCCCTGCGCGCTGTTCACGTCCGCGCCCTGCTTGAGGAGCGCGCGCACGGCGTCGGTGTTGCCTTCCATTGCCGCGTCGGCAATCGGCGCGGTGGCAGCGGCGGCGTGCAAGGCAACGCCGCAGGCGAGCGCGGCAGCGCAGGCAATCGCGGTGAGGCCCAGGCGGCGTGCGTGACGTGGCATGCGGCTACCCTCTCGACGCGGTCGTGCTCACCGGCACGGCGGTCAGGTCGAACGTTCCCGTGCTGTCGCCGAACGACTGGACATCGTCGAGACCGAGCGCGTGCATCGCCGTCAGGAACACGTTGGCCATCGGCGTGCTGTCGGCGGCGCGCAGGTGCAGGTTGCCTTTCAGGCGGCCGCCGGCGTGCCCCGCGAGGAAGAGCGGAACCCGCTTGTGGTTGTGCACGTTGGGATTGCCCATGGGCGAGCCGTACACGATCAGCGTGTTGTCGAGGAGCGTCCGATCGCCGTCGGGCGTGTTCTTCAGCTTCTCGAGGAAATAGGGCATCAGGCTCACGTGGTACTTGTTGATCTTCGCGAACTCCTTGATGCGCTCTTCTTTTTCCTGATGGTGCGAGGCGTTGTGGAACCCGGTCGTCACACCGCTTTCGGGATAGACGCGGCCCGAGGCATCGCGCGCCATCTTGAAGGCAAACACGCGCGTGACGTCGGACGCAAAGGCGAGCGCCTGCAGGTCGAACATCAGCTTGGCGTGCTCTTCGAACGAGTCGGGCACGCCGACCGGCGCCGCCGGAAGCGCGCGCGGTTCGCCGCTGGTGTTGTACGCCTCCACTTTCTGAATCCGGCGCTCGATTTCCCGCACGTCGTCGAGATAGCTCGTGAGGCGCGCGCGATCGGTCGCGCCGAGTTCGGCCTTGAGCCGGTTGACCGACGCGGTAATCGTGTCCAGGATGCTTTGATCCTCGCGGCGGCGCGCGTTCCGCTCGGCCGGTGTGGCGCCCGAGCCGAACAGCTGATCGAACACGGTGCGCGGATCGCGAATCATCGGCAGCGGCTGATCCGGCGCCGACCAGCTGATGGAGTCCGTGTACGCGCAGGAGTAGCCGTACTCGCAGCCGCCGGCCTGGTCTACGTTCTCGATGCACAGCTGCATCGAGGGAATCGGGGTGTCCTGCCCGAAGCGCTGCGCGTACCGCTGATCGAGCGAGATCCCGGCGCGCAGATCCGACCCTTGCGTCTGCTTCGGATGCATCTGCGTGAGGAACACCGCGCTCGAGCGGAAGTGATCGCCGCCGATCTCCGGCGGCAGGAACGCCTCCGCGTTCTTCACGTCCGTGTTGCTGATAATCGTGATGTGACTCCGGTACGGCTCCAGCGGGCTGAGGATCGTGGACGACAGGTCGAACGCCTGGCCAACGTCTTTCGGCGACCACAAGTTGTTGGCCAACCCGTAGGCCGTGCTGCCGGCCGATCCGTGCACCATCTCGATGCAGGCCAGCCGCACCTTGGAGCCGGCCGTGCTCGCCCACGCGGTGCCTGACGGCACCATCGCGTCGAGCAGCGGAAGCGTCAGTGTGACGCCCATGCCCTTCAGTACCGCGCGCCGTGAGATGTGCTTTTTCGTGAGATACGTCACGTTCGCTCCTCCGTCCGGCGGGCCGGCGACAGGCCCGCCGCGCCGATCCACACGGACCGCCTATCGCTGCTGAGCGCCGTCCACCGTCGTCGTGGCCGCGCCGGGCGCCTGCGTCATCCGGAACGCGGCGCTGTTGATCACGCCCAGGATGAACGACGACATCTTGTTCTGGTTCTTCTCCGCCTCGCGCACGATGCTGCGAATCGCCGGCATGTCGTAATACTCGACGCGGCGTCCGAGCGCGTACGTCATCAGGCTCTCCGTGAAGCTCCTGACGAACATGTCCGAGTGCTGCAGGATGCCCTGCCGCAGCCCCGCCGCGCCCTCGATCTTCATCCCGTCGTACAGCACACCGGCCGCATCGACTGGAACGCCGTTGTCCTTGATCCGCCACTTCCCGGTGGCGTCGTAGTTTTCCAGCGCGAGGCCCAGCGGATCGATCACGCGGTGGCACGAGCTGCACGCGGGATTCGCGCGGTGCTCTTCCATGCGCTGGCGCACGGAGAGGACGCGCGAGCCGACCGCGCCCTTGGTCTCGTCGAGCGTCGGGACGCCAGGCGGCGGAGGCGGCGGCGGCGTGCCGAACAGCACCTGCATCATCCACTTGCCACGCTGCACCGGCGAAGTGCGATCGGCCACCGACGTCAGCAGCAGGATGCTCCCCTGCGTGAGGAGGCCGCGGCGGTTCTCGGGCAGCGTCACCCGCCGGAACTCGTCGCCCGCGACATTCGGAATGCCGTAGTGCCGCGCGAGCCGGCCGTTGACGAACGAGTAGTCGGCCGTCAGCAGCTCCAGCAGGCTCCGGTCCTCGCGGACGATGCTGTCGAAGAACAGCTCGGTCTCGCGGTGAAAGGCGTCAGACAGCGAGAGGTCCCAGTAGGGGTACAGCAAGCTGTCAGGGCGCATCTTGTCGATGTCCTGCAGCCGCAACCACTGCGACGCGAACCGCGTCGCCAGCGCTTCCGAGCGCGGGTCGGCGATCATCCGCCGCACCTGCTTCTCCATCACGACCGGGTTCTTCAGCCCTCCCCCGGTCGCGACCTTGATCAGCTCGGCGTCCGGCACCGTGTCCCACAGGAAGAACGAGAGGCGCGACGCCAACTCGAGGTCGCCGAGACGATACGTCTCACCCGCGCGCAGCGTGGCCGGCGTGCGTTCGACGCGGAACAGGAAGCGCGGATTCGCCAGGATGCCCTGAATCGCGAGGCGGATGCCCGACTCGAAGTCGCCGTCCTTGCGTCCTTCGTCGTAGAAGCGCATCAGGTCCGCGAAATCCTGCGTTTCTACCGGACCGCGGTAGGCTTCGGTCGCCAGCCGCTTGACGATCGCGGTTGCGCAGGAGAGCTCTTCGGCCGCCGACGTCGGACGGCACGAGAAAATCCGGCGCCGGCTCGGCGTATCCGATACGCCGGAGACGTCGAAGGGACCGGTGACGGTGACCGCCTGCAGGTGCGGCAGCGCGGTGATGCCGAATCCGGTGCCGATGCGGCTGTCGGCCAGCGTGTGATCGATCGGCGCGAGCAAGTCGTCGACCGGTCCGGTGAAGCGCTGGAGGAATGCCGCCGAGATGCGCTGGGGGCCGGCCTGGACGTAAATCGGCGGCGTTTCGAGCGTGAGGCCGTTCTTGTCGGCCTCGCTCATCTTCGGGTTCACCTCGAGCACGGCCACACGCTCGCCGTTCACCGAGATCTCGATCGGCTCGTCCTTGTGCGTGATGCTCAACATCGTGTTGCCGAAGAGCTCGCCTGTGGACGTCCGGTGCAGCTCCGCTCGGAACACGTAGTGGCCATCCGCCGGGAACGTGTGCACGACAGACACACCGCCGCGCGTGCCGTAGGGCGCGCCGTCGACGTGTTCCATCTGCGATGCGTTCTCGGGAACGGCAAACGTCGCCGCGCTCGGCGACGCCGTGCGATCGCCGACTGCCAGGCGGCTGATCTGGCCCGCAGCGCGCAGATACCCTTCGAGCAGGGACGGCGAGAACGCCTGCGTATCGGCGACGTTGTCGAAGCCGTGGCTGATCGTGTCGGCTGGCAGGTAGGCGGTGACGTCCACGTCGAGCGTCAGCAGATCGTGCACCGCGTTGGCGTACTCGGCGCGATTCAAGCGCTGGAAAGGACGACTGCCTGGAGTCGGGTGCGCCGCGGCGGCGAGATCGATCCGCGTCTCGAGCGCCGCAGCAAACGCCTTCAGCGTCGCCGGTGCGGGCCGATCCTTCACGGTCGGCGGCGGCATCATGCCCGCGCGCAGCTTCCGAATCATCTTCTCGGCGATCTCGGGGCGCTGATCGATGGTCGCCGCGTCGAAATTCTCCAGCGACAGGCCGCCCGTTTTCCCCTCGTCGTCGTGACAGGTCGAACAGTTGGTGCTGACCAGTGCATTCTGCGCGTCGGTCGAAAGCGTCGCCGGCGCGTGCGAAACGGCCATCGCCGGCATGCGTCCCTGACGCGGCGCCGCGCCCGGATCGCTCGTGAGCCCGCACACGACGATCACGGCGCCGAAGGCAATGGCAAACGCGTTCTTCATCCCTGGTCCCCGCCCCCCAGCCCCTGGCCCCTAGCCCCTAGCCCCTAGCCCCTAGCAAGAAACACACTTGTGATTGTTCTTCGCGCCGAGTTTCTCGAGCAGCGCGATCGTTTCGGGGAACGGCTGTGTGCGTTGCACCGGACCGTTCGCCATGTCCACCGTGGTCATGCCTTCGCGGTTGACCGCCTTGACGTCGGCGCCCTTCGAGACGAGGTACAGAATCATCTCGTTGTCGCCGCGGGAGGCCGCGTTGTGCAGCGCGGTGTTGCCGTCCTGATCCGTGGCGTTGACGTCCATGTGCAGCTCTTCGACGAGATACTTCACCGCCGCGAGCATCCCCGTCGGCGCAAAGCGGTGCGAATTCGCCGCGAAGCCTTCGCCATACCCGACACCGGCCGCCGCTTGCAGCGGAGAGACCGCGGGACCGCCCACCGGCACCGGCGGCAGCGTCGACACTTCCTTGACCGCACGCGGCGCGTCACCCGTCGGCGGGCGGCCCGGTGTGCGCATCGTGGCAATATTCGGGTCGGCGCCGCGGGCCACCAGGAGCTTCATCGCCTCGACGTCGCTGGCGTAAGCGGCGCGCCAGAAGGGCGTCGCGCCGGCCTCGTCCACACCCGAGAGATCGAAGTTGTAGCCCGAGTACCAGACCTTTTTGTTCAGGCGCGCGTTCGGATTGGCGCCCTTGTCGAGCAACGCCTGCATCAGATCGACATAGGTGGTCTGCTGCTGCTCGTACGCGCGCGGCTGCGGATAGAGCGCTTTCGGCGCCCACTGGCAGTTGAGCGCGGCGTAGAGCGGGGTGACGCCGTTCTCGCTGGCGACATTCGGATTCGCGCCCTTGGCCAGCAGCGTCCTGGCGAGATCGAAGCGGCCGTTGATCGTGGCAATCAGCAGCGGTGTCGTGTGATCGCCGGCGCTCGGCTGGTTGACGTCGGCGCCGGCGTCGAGCAGCGCCTGGACCGAATCGCCGTAACCCTGGCGCGCGGCGACGAGCAGCGGAGTGAGGCCGCCCTGTCCGCCGACGAGCTCGTTCATCAGGTACTGCCGGCTGACCCCGCCGATCTGCGGCGGCCCGCCCGGTGCGCCGCGTCCGCCGCGGCCGGCCGGTGGTGCAGCCGGCGCGTCCGGCGGCGCCTTGGTCTCGCCCGCCTTCGCGCCAGGCTCCGCGCCGGTGCGAACGCCGGTGTTCGGCGGTGCGCCCGTGGCAAAGAACGCCGCGAACCGCTCCTGCTGTTCGCGGGTGAACGCGCTCAGGTCCACGGTCTTCGTCGTCACCTTGACATCCGCGCCGTGCGCCGTGAGGGCGCGAATCGCGTCCGTACGGCCATAGGCTGCGGCGAACGTCAGCGCGGTCTCGCCTTTCACTTCCGTCGCGTTGACATCGGCGCCGTGGCCAACGAGGAACGTGACCGCGTCGGCCTGGCCCGAGGCAGCCGCCAGCATCAGCGGCGTCGTGCCGTTCGTGGTGGCGGTGTTCGGGTCGGCGCCGCCGCCGACGAGCGCTTCGATCATCGCGGTGTTGCCGTTCTTGCTCGCCATCAACAGGGGCGTGTAGCCACCGAGCCGCGTCGTGGCGCGGACATTGGCGCCCGCGTAGAGCAGCATCTTCGCCAGATCGACGTCGTTCTTCTGCGCGGCCCAGTGGAGCGCGGTCATGCCGTCGCCTTCTGCCGAGTTGACGTCCGCACCGTTCTTCAGCAGTGCGCGAACGGTGTCCTTGTCGCCCGACATCGCCGCATCGGCGAGCGTCGCGGGCGCCGCGTGCAGGAGGACCGATAGGCATAGCCCGGCGAGCGCGCCCGCCGGGACGAGGATCGTCAGCAGCTTTCGCATGTGTGCGCTCCTACGCTTTCGACGCGACCGTGGTCTGCGCCGCCGCGCCGTTCAGGTCGAACGCCGCCGTGCTGTCGCCGATGTGGTCCATGTCGAGGCCGAGGGTGTGCGCGACCGACAGCATCACGTTCGCCATCGGCGTCCCGTCGGCGGCCTTCACGTGCAGGTTGCCCTTCAACCGGCCGCCGGCATGCCCCGCGAGGAACAGCGGGCACCGCTTGTGGTTGTGCAGGTTCGAGTCGCCCATCGGCGAGCCGTAGAGAATCAGGCTCGTCTCGAGCAGGTTGCTGTCGCCGTCCGGCGTGTTCTTCAGCTTCTCGAGGAAATACGGAACCATGCTCACGTGGTACCGGTTGATCTTCGAGTAGTCCATCAGTCGCTCTTCTTTTTCCTGATGGTGCGACGCCGGGTGGAATCCGGTTTTCACGCCGCTGTCCGGATAGGCGCGCCCCGATCCGTCACGGCCCATCTTGAACGAGAAGACCCGCGTCATGTCGGCCGCGAACGCCAGCGCCTGCAGATCGAACATCAGCTTGACGTGCTCGTCGAAGGCGTCCGGAACGCCGATCGGCGCTTCCGGCATCTGGCGCGCGTCGCCGCTCGTGTTGCGCGCTTCCACCGTCTGGATGCGCCGCTCGATCTCGCGGATGTCGTCGAGGTAGTCGTTCAGCCGCGCGCGATCGGCGGGCGTGAGATCCTTCTTCAGCTGCCCGACCTCTGCGGTGATCCAATCGAGAATACTCTTGTCGGCGCGGCGATTCGCGGCCCGCTCCTTCGCCGTCGCGCCCACGCCGAACAGCTGGTCGAACGCGACGCGCGGATCGCGAATCATCGGCAGCGGCTGCGTCGGTGCGGACCAGCTGATCGTGTCGGTGTACACGCACGAGTAGCCGTACGCGCAGCCACCGGCCTGATCGACGTTCTCGATGCACAGCTGCATCGACGGAATCGCCGTGTCCTGCCCGAATTTCTGCGCGTAGAACTGGTCGATCGACACGCCGACGTTGACGTCCGACCCCTGCGTCTGCTTCGGGTGGCACTGCGTGAGGAACACCGCGCTCGAGCGGAAGTGATCGCCGCCGATTTCCGGCGGCTGGAACGCCTCGGCGTTGCGGACGTCGGTGTTGCTCACAATCGTCAGGTAGTCGCGGAACGGCTCGAGCGGACTCAGGCTGCTCGGGGTCAGGTCGAAATCGTGCCCCACGGCCGCCGGCGCCCACAGATTCTTCTGAATGCCGAGCGCCGCGCTGCCCGCCGATCCGTGCACCATCTCGATGGCCACGAAGCGCGTCTTGGCGGCCGACGCGGCCGCCGCGGTCCGGGCGTAGGCGGTCCTGGCCGGCACCATCGCGTCGAGGAACGGCAGCGCCACCGTCACGCCCATGCCCTTCAGGACGGCGCGCCGGGAGAGATGCGTTTTCTTGATGTACGACATGTCGGCCCTACCTCCTCGGTCCCTGTGCGGGACGATCGCTGCCTTGCGAGTTATCGGTCGTTTGCACGGCGTCCGCCTTGCTCATCTGGAACGCGCCGCTGTTTACCACGCCCAGCACGAACGACGAAAAGCGGTTGTCGTTGGCGGCGGCCTTCCGCACGATCGCGCGAAGGGCCGGCTGATCGAAGTACTCGATCCGGCGCCCCAGGCCGTACTGCATGAGATTCTCGGTGAAGTTGCGAATCAGCGACTCCGAATGCGCCATCAGCGCCGTCCGCAGACCCGCGGGGCCGCTGATCTGCGCGCCGTCGTACAGCGTCCCGTTGGAATCCACCGGCACACCGTTGTCCTTGATGCGCCACGCAGCGGTGACGTCGAAGTTCTCGAGCGCCAGGCCGAGCGGATCGATGACGCGGTGGCACGACGCGCACGCCGGATTCTTCCGGTGCTCCTCCATGCGCTCGCGCGTCGACAGCGTCTTCCCGCCCGCGGCAACGGCCTTCGTGTCGTCCAGCAGCGGCACGTTCGGCGGCGGGGGCGGCGGCGGCGACCCCAGCAGCACTTCCATGATCCACTTGCCGCGCTGCACCGGCGACGTCCGATCGGCCACCGACGTCGCCATCAGCCAGCTGCCCTGTCCCAGCAGCCCGCGCCGATACGCCATGTCCGGACCGAGGGTCACGCGGCGGAAGCTGTCGCCCGTCACGTTCGGAATCCCGTAGTGCCGCGCGAGCCGCTCGTTCACGAACGTGTAGTCGGCGTCGAGCAGCGTCAGGACGTTCCGATCCTCGCGGACGATGCTGTCGAAGAGGAGCTCGGTTTCGCGCTTGAACGACTGCGCGAGGTTGTAGTCGTACGACGGGAACAGCAGCGCATCGGGCTTGATGTTGTCCACGTCCTGCAGGCGCAGCCACTGCGCGGCGAACCGCGTCGAGAGCGCCTCGGACTTCGGATCCGCCAGCATGCGGCGCACCTGCTTGTCGAGGACCGCCGGCGTATGCAGCGTCCCGTTGCCCGCCGCCTTCAACAGGTCGGCGTCGGGGCCGCTGTCCCAGATGAAAAACGACAGGCGGGAGGCCAGATCGAGATCGGTGATGCGGTAGTTCTGCCCCGCGCGCAGCGTCGCGGGCGCCTCCTCGAGGCGGAACAGGAAGCGCGGGCTCGCCAGCACGGCTTGCAGCGCCAGGCGGATACCCGATTCGAAGTCGCCGTCCTTGCGCCCCTGGTTGTAGAACTTCATCAGCGGCTCGACGTCGCTGCTCGACGCGGGCTCGCGGTACGCCTGGCTCGTGAGGCGCTTGAGAATCAGCGTCGCGCACGGCGCCTCTTCGCTCGCCGTCGTCGGCCGGCAGGCGAAGATCTTCCGGCGGCTCGGCGTGTCGGAGACGCCGGTGACCTTGAAGGGGCCCGTGATGCTGAAGTCGCGCAGGTGCGGCAGCGTCGTGACCCCGTAGCCGTCGCCGATCTGCGTGTCGGCGAGCGTGTAGTCCTGCGGTGAGAGCAGATCGTCCACCGGACCGTCGAAATGCTGGATGAACGCGGCGGTGACGTGCTGCGGGCCCGCATTGACGTGCACGCGCGGCGTCACGAGATTCATGCCGTTCGGATCCTGCTCGCTCATCCGGTAGTTGATCGCCAGGAGCGCCACGCGCTCGCCGTTGACCGCCACTTCGATCTGCTCGCCGCGGACCGTGCTGCCGAACAGCTGCCCGGTCGGCACCGAGTGCAGCATGATGCGGAAGGTGTAGTCGCCGTCGGCGGGAAAC
>DATATJ010000204.1:0-14284 GCA_036268855.1 Vicinamibacterales bacterium | reverse complement strand
CAGCATGGCGACGTTCGGTCTGGGCTGCGTGCTCGGCCTGGTCCTGCCGTTTGCGTGGATCGCGATCCTCGCGCTGCACGTCGTCGCGATCATCAAGGGCATCAATGGGACGCGGCTGATGGTCCCGGGCGTCAGTGAGTACGCGAACCGCTTCTAGGTCGGCACGAGGCCGCGCCGTCATCGCCGCGGCCGTCTTGTTCCTCATCGCGGGCGTCGCGGGCGTCTCCACCCATGGCCAGACGCTGGCGATTGCGGCCATTCATGGCTATCAGCGCTCGCTGGCGCCGCTCGCCGCGCGTGCGGGCGCGCGCTGTCGCTTCACGCCGACGTGCAGCCGGTATGCGGAGGCCGTCATCACGCGCGACGGGCTGGTCCGCGGAGGCTGGCGCGCTGTGGCGCGGATCGCGCGCTGCGGCCCGTGGACGCGCATGGGGACAACGGATGAACCCTGAGACTGCAAAATTTCAGATTTCAGATTTCAGATTTCAGATTTATCAGAAGCGTGAAAGCCCTCCGGTGAGGTGTCGAACAGCGCCTTGCCGCGTTCGCTGAGCAGCACGTACAGGGCGTAGCAGCCGAGTGCGGTGCCGTACGGGAGCAGCACGAGATCGACCGATCCGAGCACGAGCGCGAGAATCCGCGCCAGCGGATGGCGGCGCCTGAGCGGGACGCCGACCGCCACGTGCGCCGCGCCCCAGGCGATCGCCATCGTCGCCAGGATGAGAAAGACAGCGGCGGTGACGCCCGACGCCACGCCACTCCCGCGGCTGGCCGACGCGATCAGCGCGACGGCGCCCGCCCCGAGCGCCAGCGTCGAGACGCCGACGAGGGCTGTCAACAGTCCCCAGATGATGAAGAGGATGCCGAGAAGATCGACCTGAGCGATCACGGCGGACAGTGAACAGGCGTTGGGCCGCGCGGTCAGGCGGCCGAGGATCGGACCGCCACGCGGACCTCGACTCGCACGGACGGCGCGTGCGGCGAACGGACGCGAAATCGGAACCGCGCGCCGTCGGCGACGCCCGCGGGCAGCATCAACCGGACCGGATGCTGGAACAGCGCGTCGCCGCTTCCGCGGCACGCGTCGCAGCGCTCGGTCCAGATCTCGCCGCGGCCGCCGCACGCCGGGCACGTCCCGCGCACGGGCACCGCGATCGGGATGACCAGCCCGCCCGACGCCTCGCGGCTCGACACGCTCACCTCCGCCTCCAGCGGCGCGTCGTCGTCGGCCTCGCCGAGAAAGGCGTGGCGCATGCGCTCGACGACATGCCCCACGGAGGGGAAGTCGATGGCGATTTCATCCGCGAAACACTCGTGAGGCATCAATGCTCGTAACGATAGGAGTCGATCCACACCTTGTCAAGGCAAGGCACGGATGTTAACGTGAACAAAAGCCGTACCCGAACAGAGAGCCATGCCTGACCTGAAAGAATGTCCGATGTGCGGCGAAAGCATGCACCTCAGGGACACCCAAACGGAAGTTCGGATTCCTGGCAATCCCAGTGCCACACCGAACACCGTTCGGGAGTGGGTGTGCCCTGAGTGCGATTATTTTGAGGATGCCGACGAATGAAAGAACGGCGCCCGCTCTAGCGCGCGCCGATCGTGAGCAGGACTTCTTTGCGGAGCGTATCCTCGAACTCTTCGAACTTCAGCGCGGACTCACATTCATCGCACAGGACTTCGAGCACGGCCGGCCGGCTTTCCTCCGACACTTCGACCCGCCCATCTTCCAGGTGCACCACGTGCATCTGCAGCGTCTTGACCAGAAAGTTCCGGTCATTGCCGCAGTTCGGACAGGTTAACGTCACTATGACTCCTTACCCCTGTGGGGTCCTCGAAAAGCTGCCAAAAACTTGATTCTATGAAATGGTCTGGGCTGAAGCAACGGAATTCGCGTGTTCCGGCCCAAAAACGGCCGAAATGGCGTCAAAAAAGGCCAGGATAGGTCACCCGTCCAGCCTCGATTCGGGCGAATTCTGTCGGCACGTGCCGCCGGGGCTCGGCGGCTGAGATGATGTGCCGGACTTCGACGCCGCGCGCCTCGAGCGCATCGGCGACCAGACGCCGGTGGCAGCGCCACCAGACCGCTTCCGCGCACATCATCGCGGTCGGCGCCGCCTCGCTCCACGCGATCAGCGCCGTCAACGCGTGCGCGAAGGGCTCCGTCTGCATGTAATCGGCATATCCGCGAAATGCCGGATGCTGCCAGCCGGCATTCGTGCTGTCCGGGTGGGGCTTTCGCAGCCCGCCAAGGTCGGGAAAATGAGAATACGCGATGCCTGCCGACGGCAGCGATAGCGACAGCGCGTCGATCGCGAACTGCGGATGCCGGCGAGACCGTGGAACGGTCCGGATGTCCGCGAGCTGAGCAACGCCGTTCCGCGTCAGGAGATCGACGAGCTCATCCAGCGTGCGCGTGCTATGGCCGATGCTGAAAATCACAACCCTGTCCGGCGGGTCCCCCGATCCGCCTGATTACTCGTGAATTGGCGCGAAGTCGTCCGCCACCACAACCGCCCGTTGACTCGCGTCGAGCACTCGCGGCGCAGCTGCAGGCGCGGGCAAGACGATCGCGTGTGAACGGTTGGAGGGGCCCGTCCACGCGAGCCGCGAATCCCGCTCGCCGGTTTGTTGCTCCAGCACGGCGCGCACGAACAGGGCTTTCACGCTGTCTGGCAGCACTTCGCCAAGGCTGCCCCGTCCCATCCGGCACTTGCCGTCCTGCACCGTCGCGGACAGGTACAGGCGATCGCGGGCGCGGGTGAGCGCCACATAGAGCAGGCGCCTGGACTCCTCACGCTCGCGGGCCTGGGCGTCTTCGTCCGCCTCGGATTGATAGTCGGCGATGGCAACCGACGGCTCGGCATCGGCGCCGACCGAGACGCGAATCGGCGCGCGTGCGCCGCCCGTGCCCCGGCCCATGTTGACCAGGAAGACGACCGGAAACTCGAGCCCCTTGGCGGCGTGCACCGTCATGAGGCTGACGGCGTCCACCGCGTCGATGGCTGCGTTGGATTCGTCGCCCACAGCGAGGCGATCCAGATGATCGGCAATCCGCGCGAGCGTCGCGTAGCCGCGGTTCTGCACGCGCCGAATCATGCCACGCAGCTTTTTCAGGTTCTCGCGCGCCTGCAGATGCCGTGGACCGCGCAGCTCGTAGGCGTACGCCGTTTCGGCCAGGACACGTTCGAGCAGCTCGGACGGCGTCACCCGATCGACCCACGAGAGCCAGCGGGGCACGGCCGCGCGCAGCCGTTCGAACACGACGCGGTCTTCGCCCGCAAGCACGGCACCAGATTCGATCGCGTGCGGGGCAGGCTGATCGGCTGCGTCCCCCCGCGCGGGATCCGGGGGTTCCGAAAATATCGCGGCTGCCAGATCCGGGCTCAACCGGCCCACCGCATCGTCCGACAGGCGCACGATCCGCGACCGCAGCAGCGCGGCGGCGCGCAGATTCGACGTCGGATCCGCGAGGTAACGCAGCAGGGCCACCGCGTCCTGGATTTCGTCCGCGTCGAAAAAGCCGAGGCCCTTGTAGACGTACGTCGCGACGTTCCGGGCATCGAGCGCGGCCTCGAAGTCGCGATGGCTGTCGCGCGAGCGGAACAGGATCGCAATGTCGGCCGGCCGAGCCTCGCGATAGACGCGCGTCGCCCGGTCGCGAACGACGACGCCGGACAGCAGCCGCACGATCTCGTCGGCGACGCGGGCGGACGCGGCCTGCACGGTGTCGGCCGCAATCAGATTCAAGGCGTCGGGGGCTTCGGACGGCGAGCCAGCCGTCGCAGGTGCGTCGTCGATCGGAAAACGATCGGGCGCGTCGTAGCGGAACGCATCCCGGCGGGGATTCACATCCGGCGCGATCGCGCCGAAGACGTCGTTCACGAACGCGAGCAGCGGAGAGACCGCGCGGAAGCTCACCGAAATCGCCTGTCGAGGCTGGCCGCCCGCGCGCAGCGCCTGGATGAAGGCGGCGGCATCGTCCAGCACGCCGACGTCGGCATCGCGAAATCCGTAGATCGACTGCTTGCGGTCGCCCACGACGAAGATCGACGGCGGCAGGGCATCGGCGGCGGCGCCGAAGCCTTCGCTCCAGCTCCGGACCAGCAGCGACACGAGCTCCCACTGCGCGCGGCTCGTGTCCTGGAATTCGTCGACGAGCACGTGGCGGTATCGCGCTTCGAGCCGATAGCGGCTCTGCGCGAACTCGCCCATGTCCTTGAGGAGCGACACGGCGCGCTCCAGGACGCCCGAGAAATCGAGTAGCGCGTGCGCGTCGAGCGTCCGTTGATATTCGCGCAGCGTGACCGCGAAGATCCGCCAGACACCGCGCGACATCACCACGTTCAGATCGCGGCGAAAGGCGCGGATGGCCTCGGCGATCGCCGGCGCCAGCGCCGCAGCCGACTGCCGGTGCCGCTTCCACCCATCGTCAGACCGGCAATCGCCGCTGTTGAAGCCAGTGCCCGTGAAGTGCTTCCCGCGCGGATCGCCATCTTGCTTCAGAAAATACGCGCGCAGGCGATCGATCAGCGCGCGGAATTCGGCCTGGGCGGCGCGCGTGTCCAGCGCGTCGCCGGCGTGCGGCGCGCAGAGGCGCCGGATGTCGTCCGCGAGCATGGCAAATTGCGGATGCTGAATCGGGCCATCGCGTAGAAATGTTTCGACGCCGTCGGTGACGCCCGACAGCACATCGCGCAACCGCGCCGAGGCCGCGCGGCAGGCGACGGCAGCCGTCAGCGTTCGCGGCCCTTTGGCGAGATAGCGGCCGAGGGCTTGCGGCGCCACGAGGCGCCGATCGAGCAGCGCGGCGATCCCGGTACGCAGCCGCCACTCGCCGAGCTGCGCGAACACCAGCGCCACGTCGTCATCGTCTCTCGCGACGGCGCGGCAGATGCGCAGCGCCTGGTCGAGTGACTCGCTGATGAGGCGCGGCACATCGGTGTCTGCCGCGAGATCGAAGCCGGGATCGACGTCGGCTTCGAGCGGAAACTCCCGCAGGAGCGACAGGCAGAAGGCGTCGATCGTCGAGATGCCGATGTCGCCGAGCCGATCGCGGAGGTCGCGCCAGCGCGCGGCGTCGGCCTGCGACAGGCGGCTCGCCTCCTTCAGCCGCTCGATGATGCGCTGGCGCATCTCCGCCGCCGCTTTGCGCGTAAAGGTGATGGCGAGAATATTCTCCGGATCGATCCCTGCGCGTAGGAGGTTGACGTAGCGCTCGACGAGCACGCGCGTCTTGCCGGTACCGGCGGACGCCTCGAGCACGACGTTCTCAGCGGGATCGACGGCAAACTTGCGGGCAGCCTCGTCTGCCAGCGGCCGGACGTCAGCCGCGCCTGTGCCCGGCGATTCAAGCCTGACGGCCGAGGGCTGCTGACTCACGACGATCGCGTCGTCACCGAAGGGGAGACGCGCTTCAGACATCGCCGACGTAGTCCTTGCGGCAGACGGCCGCGAAGCTGCACGTTTCGCAGCGGTGCACATCGTCGGGCGTCGGCGGAAATTCGCCCCGCTCGATGGCGTCCAGAGTGTCGGCAAGCCGCTGCTGCGCCTTGGTCAGGACGTCCGCCCGTTCCGTGGCGTTCGTAAACAGCGGGACGACCCGGCGCGGACCTTTGAACGCCAGGTATACCGCCTCGCCGACGCTCCAGCGGCGTCCGCGCGTCCGCGCCAGCTCCTGCTCGGCGCACAGGCTGTAGATTGGAAGCTGCAGCGCGCGTCCCCGCTGCGGCGGCCATCCGAGCTTGTAGTCGATTAACCGGAAGGTGCCGTCTGCGAGCAGGTCGACGCGATCGGCCTTGCCTTTCAACGCGACTGTGCGCGTGCCGCCCGCCGTTTCGATCGCGAACTCCCCCGTCAGGCGGTGCTCGAGCAGCCGCTCGACCACAGCCACCGGCCGTTCGGCCTCCATACGCAGCACGGCGTCACCCAATCCGGCTGCGGCAGGCGATCCCAGCAGCCTCGTGCGTTCGAGCCCCGCTTCGGCCGCGGGCAGCCGATCGATCAGGCGATCGACTTCGGACGTGAACAGCGCATTCGCCGCGTCGAGATTCGCCGGCGTGATGGCGCCGCCGCCTTTCGCCTGCCAGGTCCTGAAGAATTCCTCGAACACCTTGTGGACGAACTGTCCCTGGCGCCGCGGATCCATCACCTCTTCATCGTCGGGGTCTTCCTCGAGGTGGAGCAGATGCTGGGCGAAGAACTTGAACGGGCAGCCAAGATACGTCTCGAGCGCGCTGACAGACCAGGCTCGCGGCGGGAGCGGCGGCAGATCGCCGTGAAAGCGCGCCTCGCCGCGCGGCGAACGGGCTGGCCGCATCTCGCCCCACTCGCGGGCGTCGCCCCGCAGGGCGCCGGGATCGACCGGGTCCAGCGTCAGCGCCTCGTCCAGGAATACGCGGGAAGCCGCGGCCGCGGGGCGCCTGTCCGTCGAGAGTCGTGCGCGCGGGATCTCGTCGAGCACGGACGAAGGCTCGACGAGCGCTTCGTCGTCGAGGGTAACCACGGAGACGGCGACCTCGCGGGAGGAGGATGCCAGCAGATCGAGGAATCGCGCGTCGGCGGCAGCGCGACGATCCTTCTCCGACGGCCAGCCGAGCGCCTTCATCAGGTTCGACGGATAAAAGATGTTGCGGCGCGCGCGCTCGGGCCAGTCGCCCTCGATGACGCCGACGATCGTCATCGACTCGAAGTCGCCGAAGCGCGCCGCCTGATCGTCCAGCAGGTGAACGCCGCGCGGCGCCGACTCGGGCGCGAACGTCTCTGCCTCGATCCACCGGCGCACGGCAGCAGCAACATCGTCGATCGTCCATGATGGGTCGTCATGTGCGGCGTACGCGGCGGCGCCGTACGCCAGCGTCTCGAGGATCGCCGTCCGTGCGCGACGCTCGCGCGGGCCGTACGGATCGTCGGCTGCGAGCGGACGGATGTGGCCGTCGAAAAAGGCGACGAGCGTGCTCAGCTGCTGCGACGCGGGACGTGCATCGAGCAGCGGCGACAGCTCGCGCGCGACGGCGACGGCCGCGGCGTGCGCGGCTTCCGCGCGCTTTGGGACCGCCAACGCCTCGAGACGCGACAGCTCACCCAGGTAGCGCTGGTCGCTCAGCGCATGATCGAGCGCGCTCGTTTCTGCACGCGAGGCGGCGAACGTGAAGTGCGGCGACCGCAGCAGCGCCACGATCGCCGAGCGCGAGAACGCGCTCGCGACCAGGTCGATCGCCAGATCGAGCGCGGCCGCGGTCGGTTCGGCGGCCAGCGGGAGCGCGTCGGAAATCTGATACGGAATGCCCGCCGCGGCCAGCGTGTCGTCGGCGAGGTAGAGATACGGCAGCGGGCGCTTGAACACCACGGCGATCCGATCGAGCGCCGGCGGGCGTGTGGCGTGAGCCTGGCCTGCGAATTGCCCCTTCGGCGGCGAAGCGGTCCTCACATCTAGTGCTTCGGCCTCCGCCGTCGCCTCCGTCCGCTCTTGACGGATCCGCCGGGCGATGGCGATCAGCTCTTCCTCGCGGTCGCGATACGTGAACCAGATCGGCCCGGCCGGGTCGGGCGGCGTGATAAGCGTCGGCCGCACGCGCGCCTGTCCCCTGGGCGCGGCCACTTCCTCGAGGCCGGGGAGCCATGTGTGCAGACGCTCATGGAATCCCGACTCGAGCGTCGCCTCGGTCGTGACGACGTCGATGACGGCGAGCCCCGGAAGCCGGGTCAGCAGGTCGAAATCCGCGACGTACAGACCATCGGGATCGGCGATCCAGTCCGGCACGGCCACGACGATGTGGACGGCCGGTCGCGGCGACGGGTCGGCGACGAGACGCTCGCGCAGCATGTGCTCGTCCACAGCGCCCGTGCCGCGCGCGCGCCGTTCGTACTCGCGAAACGTCTCGGCGAGAAATTGCGTCTGCTGCAGCATCCGATCGGCACCCGGGTCGGTGCCCATGTGCCCCGCGAGCTGCTGCTCGATGAGCTCTTCGAAGCGCTGGACGTGCTGCGACTGGCGGCGCAACAGATCGTAGAAGCGGAGGATCTCCGCGACAAGCCCTGGCCGGAGCCGGAACGGTAGATCGGGCGTGCTCGAGGCCGCGTGGCGCGCAGCCGCCTGCGCGATGACGTCGCGATCGAACGAGGTCAGACGGCGCGGTGGCTGCGGCAGACGCGCGTGCAGCCGGTCGTACAACTGTTCGCGCGTCACCGCCTCGGCCACGGCATTCTGCTGCGCGTGCTGAAGCGTCTGGCGAAGCTGATGCCCCGCGCCGCGCGTCGGCACCACGACGAGCGGAGCGGCCGGCGCGTCCGCGGCGTCCGCGCACAGCTGAACGATGGCCTGGCGGAAGGCGTGCGGATCGGCGACGCGCACCAGGCGGGTTCGACGCGGAGTGATCACCGCGGTTCCGGCGCCCGCATCAACGTTTGCAGGTCGGCCCGCGCGCGGCTCTCCAGCATCAGGGCGCCAGCGGCAGCCGACGAGGCGTCCCAGGCGCGCGCCATGTCGCCGGCGAGGGTGGCGTCGAGCCGGATCCGCGCGGCGCTGTCGGCAAGATGCGCCGCACTGATCAGCAGCGCGTGCGTGGCCTTCAACTCGCCCGGCGGCGCGATCGCCGTCGCGCGCGTCACGATCTCGGCGACGAGCCGGTGGATGATGGAGAGCGAAGCGGCGGTCGATCCGGACATCGCCTTGATGTCCTCGAGGGGCTGCGTCAGGCGCGTGAACAGGCCGATCGGCGTGGAAATCTCGGTGCGATATTTCTCGAACTCCGCGGCGCGCAGCGCCCATCGATCGCGGGCGAGACGCAGCTGTCGCGCGGCGTCCAGCTCGCGTTCCACGGAGGTCACGAGGGCGGCAATGGCGTCGGGGCGCCGCAGGCCCAGCGCGGCGTCGCGCTCGTGCACCTGCTCGAGAAGCCGCTCGAGGCCGCGGACGTCGGCGGCCTTCGCCCGCTGGTGCGCGAGCCCCAGCATGCGCGTCGTCAGGCTTTGATACGTGTGATCCGTCGCCACTTCCGCATCGAGTTGCGCCTTGGTCGCCATCCGCGTGGCGGCGACCCACTCCGCCGGCAGCGACGCCCCGTCGTGATCGAGGCTGCCAAGCGCCGCCGTCAGCAGCGACGTGCGATCGGCGGACGAATCGCTGACCCGCGCGGCCAGCAGCGTCTGCTCGATCGCCTGCTGGGGCGTGAGCGGCGGCAGCAGCGGCTCGGGAATCGGCGGCAGCTCGGCGAACGCCGACAGGTTGAGCGCAAAGCGATCGCCCCCGGCCGACGCTCGCAAATCCGCGATCGCATCGTCGAGCATCGTCAGCATCTGGCGGACTTCGGCGGCCCTGTAGTTGAAGTGGGCTGGCGGCCATTCGGCCAGCGCCTTACGCGCCCGCTCGACGATGGCCAGCCGTTTCGCGGGATCGGTCGTCAGCGCGACGTCGTTGAGCGTCTCGGCGATCTGGTTCGACAGCGCCGCGTAGTCGTTTTCGGCCTGCGTATCGAGATAGTGCGTCGACCGCGCGGAGGCCGCGTACCGGTTGGTCCGATCCCAATCCACGCGATCCGCGCCGATATTGACGAGATGCAGCGGAGGGTTCGCCGACGCCGAGGTCGGCATCGAGAAGATCACACGATCGCCGACCTGCGCGAACTCCCCGTAGCTCGTGAGGGTGCTGCCGTCCTTCAGGAACACGCGGAACAGCGTGGCATCGTCGGCGCACGCCGATTTCGGACCGATTGTCAGCAGGCAACATGCGACGAGCACGCCCGCTAACGTTCGACTGCACATGAAGTTCCAAGGTTAGTGTGAGGGTCTGCGGTCGTCAAGCGCCCTGCCTGTGCAAAACCTGTGGATGACTGGTGCATTTCCTGTGGACCGATCGACAGCACAATTTTTTTTCGTATGGTTGCCGGAAAGATTCCGTGCGGACGGCACTGTGCAAGCGCCTTCGTACCGGCCTTCGCTTGTTTCAGCCGCCTCGCACGCGCACAATCGCTCCTCCCAACCGAATCCTATTTCCGAATTTCAACTGTGGCCGCTGTCGTTCATCGCTTCGAAGAGTCCATCGGGGGACGCCCTTACCTCATCGAGGTCGCCAGCGTCTCGCAGGATCGCTGGCGCGCGTACATCGTGCGCGTACCCGGCGTGCCGACCGCGCTGATGCCTTTTTACGGCGCGACACCGACCGAAGCGGCCCGCCTTTTGAGCGAGTGGCTTACACTCGCCCACGCGCGCGCCGCCAGCGGAGCCAGCTCGGTGTAGGATCTGCCGCATGAAGATCGCTCTTTTCGTCGCATTACTTGGTTCATCCATCGCCCTTCACGGACAGGCGCCCCAGACACAGCCGGCTCAGGCGCCGGCCGCGCAGCGTCAGCCCCAGCAACGCACGCCCGATTTCGACCGCATGCTCAAAGAGCAGGCGGAGACCGACAAGACCTGGCGTGCGGCCGCGCAGGGCTTCATGCAGGTCGACAAGATCAGCTACCGCAGCAAGGTCGGCGACATGGACATTCCCGCGTGGGTGTTCCAGCCGTTGAAGCTGCGCGGGGCGAAGGGCCATCCGGCGCTCGTCTGGGTCCACGAGAACATTCGCGGCCACCTCTACGAGCACTACATTCCGTACATTCGCGAAGCGACGGCGAAAGGCTACATCGTCATCGCCCCCGAGTATCGCGGCAGCATCGGGTACGGCAAGACGTTCTACGACGCGATCGACTACGGCGGCAACGAAGTGGACGATGTGGTCACGGCGGTGGACGTGCTGAAGAGCAAGTATCCAGACGTCGACCCGGCACGCATCGGCATCATCGGCTGGAGCCACGGCGGCATGATCACGCTGCTCTCCATCATGCGGAACCCGACGCTGTTCAAGGCGGCGGTGGCCAACGTGCCGGTAACGAACCTCTTCCAGCGGCTCGCGTGGAAAGGCGTGGAGCGGCAGCATCAGGCGATCGATCCGGCGAACCGGTACGGCGGCCTGCCGGCCGAGAAGCACGACGTCTACAAGGATCGCTCGCCGCTCTACAACGTGGACAAGCTGCAGATTCCGCTCTTTGTCGGCGTCACGCGCAACGACGAGGACGTGAACATCGAAGAGGACATGCAGCTGGTGGACGCTCTGCGGTCGCGCAAGCCGATGCTGGCCGAGACGATGGTCTACGACAACCCGCCGGGAGGTCATACGTTCGACCGTCGCGTCGATCCGAAGACGTGGGAGCCCGAGAACACGCGCGAGCAGCGCGATTCCTGGAACCGCGTCTGGACGTTCCTCGACTGGAATCTGGATCCGTTTCACGACGGTGCGACGGCCTTCTCGAACAGCAGCAAGTAGAGGCCTCATGCGCAGCAGATTCGCCGTTCTGGCGCTACTCGTCGCTGTCGTTCTTACTGTCCCGTCGCCCGTGCGTGCGCAAGCGGGCGCGGTGGCGACGGCGCCCGCGGGTACACGGACGCAAGCGCCCGCGACCGTGCCCCGCGTGCGGCTCGTGGCGACGGGCGGCACCATCTCGAACAAGGTGGGCGGCCGCCTGACAGCCGCAGAGCTCGTGAGCTCGATGCCGGGTATCGAGCGTTACGCGCGTCCGGAGTTCGAGCAGTTCACGAACCTCGCCAGCGGCGAGCTGACGCTCGATCAGTGGCTGGCGCTGGCCAAGCGTCTGAACGAGATTTTCAAGACCGAGCCCGACATCGCCGGCCTGGTCGTGACGAGCGGCACGGACACGCTCGAGGAGCTCGCGTACTTCCTCAACCTCACCGTGCACAGCGACAAGCCGGTCGTCGTCGTCGGATCGATGCGGAATCCGAGCACGCTTGGCTACGAAGGCGCCGCCAATCTGCTCGAGGGATTCCGCGTGGCCGCGTCGCCGGATGCGCGCGGCAAGGGCGCGCTCGTGGTGCTGAACGACGAGATCAACGCCGCCCGCGAGGTGACCAAAACGGACGCGTTGCGGTTGAACACGTTCCAGACACGCGGCTACGGCGTGCTCGGCGTCGTCGACGCCGATCGCGTAGTGTTCTACCGCGAGCCGGTGAAGCGCCGGATGGCGCGCAGCGAATTCGATGTCTCGTCGGTGGCGCACCTCCCGCGTGTGGACGTGATCATGGTCTACCAGGGCGCGGACGGCGATCTGATCAAGGCCGCGGCCGACGCGGGAGCGAAGGGGATCGTCATCGCGTCGGCGGGCGCGGGGGCCACGAGCGGCACGCAGCGCGATGGCGAGAACGCGGCGGTCAAAGCCGGCGTCGTGCTGGTGACGACGACGCGGACGGGCAGCGGACGGATTGCGCCGCGGCGCGCGCCGGCTGGCGCGCAGGGGCGGCCGGCGAACGCCGGCAACCCGCTCACACCGGAGGAGCAGGCGCGCTTCGTCTCGGGCGAGGATCTGGCGCCCGTCAAGGCGCGGATTCTGCTGATGCTCGCGCTGACGAAGACGCACGATCCGGCCGAGATTCAGCGCATCTTCTCCGAATACTAGAGGGCGTCGATTGACCCTGTCCGGCGGGCGGGTTACGATCAGGATTCGGCCGCAAGAGATTCCCCAATGTGGGCCAGTAGCGCAGTTGGGAGCGCGCATGAATGGCATTCATGAGGTCACCGGTTCGATCCCGGTCTGGTCCACCAAATCTTTTTGGTATATACCGGTCAC
Organism: Vicinamibacterales bacterium; assembly: GCA_036268855.1. Taxonomy (GTDB): domain Bacteria; phylum Acidobacteriota; class Vicinamibacteria; order Vicinamibacterales; family CAVVIG01; genus DATATJ01. The sequence continues at coordinate 1,661 of DATATJ010000204.1, read as the reverse complement.
ATGGGTGGCAGATTATACCGAGCACATAGGTAACACTTTCGAGCCGAAGGGATTCTCGATCGGCTCGACCCGTCCTGCCTCATCGTCGAAGTACCCCAAATCGTAGTGCATGAAGGTCACGAGCCAGACGTGGTCACTCACTTGGGTGATGCCAACGGCTTGGCCGGCGAAGACGTGACTGAGATTGATCTTGCGGCCGTGGAAACACAGGCGCCCGCAGTGCGTCACGGAAACGGTGGCGTCGTGAAACGGGTACGTCACGTCCTCGAGTCCACGATAGACGCGCGGTGAGCGCGTGTAGAGGTCGGCGGGGACTTTCATCGCCAGCGCCTGGTGCGGCCGGTCGTCGTTATAGCGGGCGACGAAGGTATCGAAGCGGGCTTGCTGCTGCAGCACATTCGGCGCGGCGGGCTTGGTCGCTTCCCGCTTCAACGTCCGGTGCATCCGTTCGTGCCGGCCGTTCTGTTGCGGGTGGCCGGGTTGAATCCGCTCGAGCCGGATCCCGAGCCGTAACCACCACACTGCTAATTTGCTCAATCCGTAGAGCGCGTGCGCGGACGCGAAGGGCACGCCGTTATCCGTGCGGATCGCCTGCGGCAGGCCAAATTCCTGGAAGGTGCGCTCGAAGACGGTGAAGGCAAATCGCTCTTGTGTGGTGAGCAGCGCTTCGCAGCTCAAGAGATACCGGCTGGCAAAGTCGGTGATGGTCAGCGGATAGCAGTACCGTCGGTCGCCCAGCATAAATTCGCCTTTGTAGTCGGCGCACCAGACGGCATTCGGCGCGTCCGGCCGCGAGAGGGTCGACTCGGCCCGGGTGGGTCTCCGCCGGCGCCGACGTTTGACCAGGTCGTGACGGTCCAGCACCGCGTGCACGGTGCTGATCGCGGGCAGATGCGGGCCGGTGAACTGGCGCCGGAGCTTCTCCCGGATCTTCGGCGCGCCCCAGCCGGGGTACTCCCGCTTCAGGCGCACGATCGTGGCCTCAATCGGCGCCGGGAGGCGATTGGCTTGGCGATAGGGCCGTCGGCTCCGATCGGTGAACGCCGAGACGCCATCGTCCTTGTACCGGTCGAAGATCTTATAGCCGGTCTTCCGCGAGATGCCGAACTCGGCGCAGAGCGGCGCCATCTTCTCGCCCTCGAGCAAGCGCGCGACGAAGCGTAGCCGCTCGTCCATGATGTGACACTCCTTCCAAGGCATGCCCCCTCCTGTGAAGGGGCAAAGTGTCACCCATGTGTCCGGAATACCGTGTTACCTCCTGGCCAGGAAGTACATTTTCGCTTCATAATCCGCCGTTAAGTAGTTGAAAACCGGGAGCGTTAACCCGGTTCCAACAATCTTTTTTCCGTCGAAGCGTACGCCCTCCGGAAAGAGCACCTGCTGCAGCCGCTGCTTTTGATTCAGAGACGACTGAATCCACAGGTTCGACGCGCTCGGTAAAATGCGTTCTGCGAAGGCGAGGATGCCTTCTACGTCCATTTCTTCGAGCTCGGTGGCGTGGCGGTCCATTTGCGCGAGCGTGAGCTCCTCGCTCAATTTGTCGCGGTGCCGGTCGTACGTGTCGATGTCGATTGATCGCTCGTAGAGGAACGCATCGTCCAGGCGGTCGAGCTTCTGCCGAATTGACTTCTGTTTTCGTTCGACTTCAACGATCCGCTGCC
>DATATJ010000203.1:0-20794 GCA_036268855.1 Vicinamibacterales bacterium | reverse complement strand
TGCTCGATCATCTCCTGCCAGTGCGACAGCCAGCCGGCCACGCGGGGGATGGCGAACAGCACGGTGAACATCTCGGTCGGGAAGCCCATCGCCTGGTAGATCAGACCCGAGTAGAAGTCGACGTTCGGATAGAGCTTGCGGGAGACGAAATAGTCGTCCTGCAGCGCGATACGCTCGAGCTCCAACGCGATCTCCAGCAGCGGATTCTTGCCGGTGACGGCGAAGACGAGATCGGCGATCTTCTTGATCACCTTGGCGCGTGGATCGTACGACTTGTACACGCGGTGTCCGAAGCCCATCAGCTTGACCGCGCCGTCGCCCGCCTTCACCTTCTTGATGAATTCCGGCACCTTGTCGATCGACCCGATCTCGTTGAGCATCCGCAGGACGGCTTCGTTCGCGCCGCCGTGGAGCGGACCGTACAGCGCGGCGGCCGCGCCGGCAAGTGCCGAGTACGGGTCCACCTGCGAGCTGCCGATCGTGCGCATCGTCGTCGTGCTGCAGTTCTGCTCGTGGTCGGCGTGCAGGATGAAGAGCACGTCGAGCGCGCGCGCGAGGACGGGGTTCGGCTGGTATTTCAGCTCGGTCATCTTGAACAGCATGTTCAGGAAGTTGCCGGTGAAGCTGAGGTCGTTGTCCGGCGCGTTGTACGGGCGTCCGATGATGTGGCGGTACGCGTAGGCGGCGATGCTCGGGACCTTCGCGATCAGTCGCTGCGTCTGGAGCCGGCGCGATTCCTTGTCGAAGATGTTCTTCGCATCCGGGTTCAGCGTCGAGAGCGCGCCGACCGTGCTGAGGAAGATCCCCATCGGGTGCGCGTCGTAGCGAAAGCCTTCCATGAACTTCTTGATGTTCTCGTGGAGCATCGTGTGGAAGGTGATGTCGCGCGTCCACGCCTGCTGCTGCGACGAGCTCGGCAGCTCGCCGAACAGAATGAGGTACGCCGTCTCGAGGTAATCACTGTCCTCAGCGAGCTGCTCGATGGGATATCCCCGGTACAGCAGGATCCCCTTGTCGCCGTCGATGTAGGTGATCGCGCTGCGGCAGTTGGCGGTGTTCATGAACGCGGGGTCGTACGTCATCAGCCCGAAGTCTCCGGGCGCCGCTTTGATTTGCCGCAGATCCATCGCGCGGACGGTTCCGTCCTGGATCGGCAGCTCGTACTTTTTCCCCGTGCGGTTGTCGGTGATGCTCAGCGTGTCGGCCATTGGCAGTTGGACGTCAGTAAGGCAGCAGTTAAAAGGGACGTGGGCAAGAAATATATGGATGCAGCGGTCTCACGCGTACATCAGGAGACATCCGGCTCGTCGGCGTCGGCATCCTGCACCGGTTCCGCCGGCACGCGATACGCCCCATCGGCCCACCGCGCCAGATCCTGAATCTTACAGCGATTGCTGCAGAAGGGCCGCCACTTGGGATCGACCGGGTGGCGCCGGCAGAACACACACACTGGCGGCTCGACCCGGGGCAGCATCTCTCTATTTTATACTTCCGGCGCAGCGGATTCCGCGCGTGGCGCGAGATGGCGGCGCCACCCCTGCCGATCGGGCCGCCGGACCGGAATCAGCGATCCGCCCCGGCCGATGAGCCAGGAGTCCCGGAGCCGTGGGCTGTGAAGACTCGGCGGCATCGCAATACGACGCCGCGCAGGAAGGCGATCGACAAAGGTCCGTGCCGGTCGCGGCGGCAGGTCGTCCGCCTGAACGCGCGCATCAGCCGAATCGTCCGGTAACGTAGTCTTCGGTGAGCTTTTGCGATGGCGCGGTGAAGATCTTGTCGGTGCGCTCGCACTCCACGAGCCGTCCCAGCCAGAAGAACGCCGTCACGTCCGACACACGCGCCGCCTGCTGCATGTTGTGCGTCACGATGACGATGGTGTAGCGGTCTTTGAGCTGGTAGATCAGTTCTTCGATGCGTTGCGTGGCGATGGGATCGAGCGCCGACGCCGGTTCGTCCATCAGCAGGATCTCGGGCTCGACCGCCAGTGCCCGCGCGATGCACAGCCGCTGCTGCTGACCGCCCGAGAGCGCCAGCGCCGAGGTGTGCAGCCGATCGTGCACTTCGTCCCACAGCGCCGCAGAGCGGAGGCTCGCTTCGACCCGCCCGCGCAGCTCCTCGCGCGACGTCGCCAGCCGGTTGATGCGCAGGCCGTACGCCACGTTGTCGAAGATCGATTTGGGGAACGGATTCGACTTCTGAAACACCATCCCGACGCGGCGCCGCAGATCGACGATGTCCACCGAGGAAGCGTAGATGTCGCGGCTGTCGATCTCGATGCGCCCTTCGACACGCGCGCCCGGCACGATGTCGTTCATGCGGTTGAGCGACCGCAGGAAGGTCGATTTGCCGCAGCCCGACGGTCCGATCAGCGCCGTGACCTGGTGCGCGTGCACCTGCACCGTGATCTGATCGAGCACTTTGTGCGTGCCATAGAAAAAGTCGAGGTTCGTGACGTTGATTTTTGCCGTCGCCGTCGCGCCTGGCGCTGGCGACGCGGGCGGCGCGAGCGGAGTCTGAGGGCGAGCAGGAGCCACCGTGGGCATGATGCAGCCACGATATCCAAGTTTGCGGAGGCGGACATGTCCGCTGTGTTAAATCCGGTGAGCTCGACAGCAGGATATAGGTAAGGTAATACTTACCGTTAGTGATTGCTTACCAACAGCCGCAGCTCGACGCCCTCGGCGACGCGACCCGCCGGGCCATCCTCGAGCGCCTCCTCGCTGGCGCCACCAGCGTCGGCGATCTCGCCCGCGATTTCCCGATGAGCCGCCCGGCCATCTCGCAGCATCTGCGCGTGCTCAAGGGCGCGCATCTCGTGAACGACCGGCCGGTCGGCAACCGGCGGTTTTACGCGCTCGACCCGGCAGGCGTCGAGGCGCTGCGCGCGTATTTCGATCACTTCTGGAACGACGCGCTCGCCGCGTTCAAGCGCGCGGCGGAGCAACCTCACAAAGGAGCCTGAACGGCCGATGGCACGACGGGCGTCGACATCGAGCGCCGGCATTTCGAGCGGTACGGCGCCGGTGCCGACGCGATGAGGGTTGCCGTCGGCGCGCCGAACGGGTGGGACGGCCTGCTGCAACTCTTCGCCCAGGCCGTGGCTGGCCGCTAGCGGTCGATTTACGTCGCGGCGACGGGTGGAATCGCGGCGCGTTCGCCGGCGACGAGGAAGGCCGGAAAGGCCGCGAGCTCTTTGTCGAAGTAGGTCCGGTACCGCTGCGCGAATGCGGGCGGTGGCACACCGGCGACTCCCGCGAGCCCCGGGACGATGCCCCCGACGAGAAACATCTCGAGTTCGGCCTTGTCCTTCGTCATCAGGCGTCCGCGGCTTTCCGTCGTGAAGAAGTCCTTGATCCGCCGCTGCATCTCCGATGACACGTTGATGCGGTTCGGCGTCCCGGCCGATTCGACGCGCGACGCGCGGTTGACCGTGTCGCCCCAGACGTCGAACGCAAATTTCTTGGTTCCCACGACGCCCGCGACCACCGGTCCGGTGTGAAGACCGATCCGGACCGCCCACCGGGTGCCGTCCGGCAGCACCCGCTGTTCCACCTCACGAATCATCTCGAACGCCGCGAGCGTCGCGTCCACCGGATGCGAGGGGTTGCGCACTGGCAGGCCGCCGGCGCAAAAGTAGCTGTCGCCGATCGTCTTGAGCTTCTCGAGGCCGTACCGTTCGGCGATCTCGTCGAACGACTTGAAAAACCCGTGCAGCACGCCGACGACTTCGTCGGCCGCCAGCTTTTCGGTGGCGAGCGTGAACCCCACGAAGTCGGTGAACAGGATCGTCACGTCTTCGAAGTATCGAGGCGCCACCTCGCCGCGTGCCGCGAGCTCGGCCGCCACTTGCGCCGGCAGGATATTCAGCAGCAGCGATTCCGAGACGTGCCGCTGCCGTTCGATCTCGCTGTTGCGCACCGTGAGCTCGCCGTTGGCGGCGGTCAGGCTCGCGCGCGCTTCCGACAGGCTCTGCGCCATGTCGTTGAACGCGCCCGCCAGCGCGCCCAACTCGTCGCGCGAGTCCATGACGATCCGATGTTCGAGATTCATGGAGCCGATGTTGGTGGCGCCCACCTTCAACTGGTTCAGGCGCGTTCGCAGGTACCGGCTCAGGAGATACGCGATGCCGGCGGCCAACAGCATCGACGCCACGAAGATGCCGAAGGTGACGCGCTCGGTCAGGGTAGATACCGAGGCATAGCGCGCCTCCGCGTGCTCGACGCGCTGCTTCTGCAGGAGATCGAGCTGCGGCAGCAGCTGCAGGATCACCCGTCGCCCCAGCGGCTCCGCCTTGACCTGGAAGGCGAGCGACCAGGCCGGCTCGACGCCGAGATAGTCGTAGAAGCGGCTCCACGCCTCGGCGAGATCCTTGAAGGTGTGCTGCAGCTCGGTGACGGCCGCGCGATCGCTCGGGTCGCTGAGGCTGACCAGCCCGCGGATGTCGTCCGACACCTTCGCGATGTCGCCCTTCAGGCTGTCCTGCCCCCCGGGCATCGGCGCGGAATCGGAGTCGATCTGCCCGAGCAGCGACATCTGCTTCTGCATGTCCGAGACGCGGCTGCGCACGGCGGCGATGAGCACCTGCCGCTTCAACGCGCGATCGAGCGTGGCCATGGTGTGGCCGCGCAGCAAGGCGCTCCACAGCTGGATGCCTTCGTTCACGGCGAAGAGCATCAGGATCATCAGGAAGGCGGCCGTGAGGCGGCGCCCGATCGTCACGTCACTTACCGGTCAGGTGCAGGCGATATCCTGGCTCGCCTGGCAGATGTCCGTCGATGCGGATCACTTTCAGGCCCGGTTTGACGTCGCCCGCGGCCATGAACGCGATCGCGCCAGGAATGGCGGCGACCAGCTGGTTGGCGGATTCGTTCGAGTACACGAGTTTCGGCGGCGACGTCATCTCCGCGCGAAAGATCTTGGCGATCCAGTACTGCTTGAACTGCGGCTCGTGCATCTGGTAGATGACGTTCAGCACCGCGTCGCGCTCCGCAGACGTCGGCGCCCGAATCAGCAATACGACCGGCGTGGCGGGATTCCAGTACTGGCGCTCGCCGAGAAAGACCTGCCGCAGCTCGGCAAACGTCAGCTGCGTCACCGGCGTATCCGGGTGCACGACGATCGCCAGATCGCCGGTCTTCGTCTGAGCCGCCGCCGAAACGGCCACGAGCAGCAACGCTGCGGACGCCAGGCTGAGCCCGGCCACGAAGGTCCGCCGAAACCACCGCATGATGTATCCCATCCCCTAAAAGGTGAGCGCGACCTGCGCGAAGGCGCCGTTGATGATCGCGCCGGTGGTCGGCCGGACGATGTGCCGGTACTCGCCTTTCAGCGCCACCTGGTCGGTCAGCTCGTATCGCATTCCGAGCGTGCCCGTGGAGCTCGACACGTCACCGAACACCGGCTCGCCTGCGACGCCGAGCATTTTCTCGAAGCGGCCGTACGGCTTCAGGACGGGCCACCGCGCGAAGCGCCACGCCGCCTGCACGTAGTACGCCTGGCTGCTGTAGTCGATCGTGCTGATCGGATCGTGATGGTGCACGTTCGCGAATTCCGCGATGATCTCCGGCGTCTCGCGCGTGACCGCGACGTATGCCGATGTGATGAGCTCGGGCACCCCGTCGATGGTCGGCAGCGTCAGGCTGTCGTGATAGACCGCGGCGCCAAATTCCACGCGATACAGCGCGGCCGGGCGCGCATAGATCTTCCCGAGCCACGCGCGATTGCGGTTCACGTCGCCCGCATCGCCGGCGCGGCTCAGAATCGCTCCGCGGCCGTTGCCGACGCCAAAGTTGTAGCCGAGGCCCGCCGTCGGGGGACCGACAGTGCCTTCGGCCAGCAGGCCGACAAAGTGCGTCGGCTCGAAGGTTCCACCGAGCTGAATCATGTCCGGACGGCTGATCGTCGTCTGCAGCCAGAGGCCGTGGTGGAAGGCGGTGTTCCAGTAGTTGATCGGCGTGTGATACCGGCCAACCGAGATCTTGAAACTGTCGTTGTAGTCGTAGCGGAGAATGGCCCGCTCGACTTCGACCGTGAACGAATCCGGATGGGCCGTGAAGGTCGTTTCGGCGAAGAAGCTCACCTTGGGTCCGAGACTCGCCGACAGGTGCCCCGCGAACTGCCCGAGGCTGAAGCCGCCCGGCGACTTCGGGTCGTCGGTCTGCGAGAAATCGACATCGGTAAAGCCTTGGAGATGCATGGACGGCCCGTTGGCTGCCCCATGCTGGTCGTGCTCGTCTTGGGCAACGGACGAGGCGGCCGGCGCCGCGGCGCTGACCGATCCGGCCGCCGGGCCGTCATCGGGCGGCGCGGAGGGGCCGCTCTGGGCCGAAGCGACCACTGCCGTCAAGAGACAGATGCACACCACTGCTACTCGCTTCATCGACCCTCCGCACGCAGGCGCAGACACGTCAGGCGCCCACGATCGAACCACGAAGGCGTCGGTTTTTGTGTTCGATAGCAGTTTGTCGCCAGCTGAACCGCGACTTTAGTCCGGCTCGGCTATGGCAAGGTAAACCGCACTGCTGAGTTTTGCAAGCTCTGCAGTTCGACCGACTCGCGTCCGGAGTCAGCGCGCGATCGCTGGCTCTTGCGGTTTTTCGGCTGGTTCGAGGAATGCCGATACCTGCTTGCGCAGCTCGTCCTGAATATGGTCGACCGGGCGGCGGGCATCCACGACGCTGAAATGGAACTCGTCCGCCATCGAGCTGTACTCCCGCAGCAGCTTGTTCTGGTAGGTCCGGAAACTGTCGTAGATGTCGTCACCGTGCTTCATGTCCATGCCCGATTCCCAGTAATCCATCCCGCGCGACTCGAGGACGCGGCCGATCAGCGTTTTCACGTCCACGTTCAGGTAGAAGACCAGGTGGGGCGCGATCGCGAAGCCGTACAGGCTCCGCAGCCAGGCGCGGTCGGTCCCGCGGACGCCGGCCCGGGCCAGCGCCGTGAAGATGTACCGGTCGGAGAGGACGACAAAGCCGGCCTTCAGTGCTGGGATGATCTCCTTCTCGAGGCGATCGGCGAAATCGGTCGCATAGAGCAGCACGAACGTGAGCTTGTTGAGCGTGTTGCTCGACTTGGCCAGCTCGATCGTCGGCTGCATCAGCTCCGATCGGGTCCACCCGGTCTCGACGACGCCGTAGCCCTTCACCTCGAGCCATTCCCGCAGCAGTTGAATCTGCGTGCTGCGGCCGACGCCGTCGGTGCCTTCGATGGCGATTAACTTCCCGGGATACGAGTCGAGCGGAAGATAGGGGATGCCCTGACCATAGTAGCGGCCCGACTGGATGCCTCCGTTGGCGCCGTGGTTGTCCGCATCAAGCGAGCTCGTCATCGGTCCTCTCCACCCCGCTGCTCTGCACGTGTTGCGTAATCACCTTGCGCACGAGGCGCTGCTGTTCCGTGATGCTGCTCCTCGCGTCGATGACTTCGAGGCCGAATTCGTCCACGAGCCGATCGTACTCGTCCAGCACCCGGCCCTGAAACAGCCGGAAGCTCTCGACCGGATTCGCGCTCCAGCCGAGATCCATGCCGGCCTCGTAGAACTTCAGCTTGACGCGGCGCGCCATGAGCCGATCGAGCGACACTTCGATCGGCACCCGGAAGTACAGCGCCAGGTCCGGCTTGACGCCGAAGCTGTACAAATCCCGCACCCACTGGCGATCCACCCCGCGAGTCGCATCGCGCGCGAAGGCCGTGTACGCGTAGCGATCCGCCAGCACGATCATCCCGGCCTTGAGCGGCGGGATGATCTTGTACAGCAGGCGATCAGCGAAGTCGGTGGCGTGCAGCAGGCTGAACGTCATCGGCGTCAGGGCGTTCTTCTTCTTGCCCGACTTGGTCGCCGCCTTGACGAGCGCCGACGAGTTCCATTCGGTGAGGAACACCCGGTGCCCTTCGGCCGTCAGCCACTTGGCGAGCAGGCCCAGCTGTGTCGACTTTCCTGATCCGTCGATGCCTTCGACGACGAACAGCTTGCCCGGATACTCGTGTGACGTCGTGAGGTTGTTCAGCATGCGTCTGTCCGCTGACTTCGATTCTGAGCGGCTTGCCGATCACCCGCTCGAACGGTGCCGCGTGCCGCGCGGCCGCCCACAATTCCAGTTCCGCATCGCCCGTCGTCCGCACCTGCAGCAGGCCATCGTCGCCGCGGTCGTGCAGTTCGACGGCGGCAATGGTCTGCGAGTGGCTGCGGTCGAGGCTCTCGGCGAGGCGCAGGATCGCAGCGAGCGTGCGGATGGCAGATCGGCGCCGCGGCTTCATCTCGCCGAACACGTCGTGGCGCTTCTTGGGCGTTGCCTGCCGGTGGTAGCGCGCGATCAGCGCGATCGTCTCGATCTCGTCCGGCTCGAAACCGCGCAGATCGCCGTTCTTGATCAGGTAGTACGAGTGCTTGTGATGCCGCTCGTAGCTGATGTGGACGCCGACATCGTGGAGCAGCGCCGCGTATTCGAGCCACTCGCGCTCGCGATCGGTCAGGCCATGCACGCCGCGCGTCTGCTCGAACAGCGCGACCGCCAGCCTCGCGATCTGGTTGGCGTGCTCCGGCCAGTAGTTGCAGCGCTCGGCGAGTTCGATGACGCTGCGCCGGCGGACGTCGGGATAGCGATCCGCCTGAGCGATCTGTTTGCGATGACGCGCGACGTAGTCGAGGATGAGCCCCTCGCGCAGCGACAGATCGCAGAGTGTGATTTCGGTCGCGCCGATCCGCTTGACGATCGTGTCGAGCAGGATCGCGCCAGCCACCGACAGGTCGGCGCGGCGGGGCTCGAGGCCCGGCATGCGCAGACGCTTCTCGAGATTCACGTCCACCAGCGCATGCCGCAGACGCCGGAGTTGCTTCGCCGCGATGCGGCGATTGCGCAGCGGCGAGCCTGGCGGGCTCCCGCGCTCGGCGGCCGCCATTGCACCCAGGCTGAGGATCGTACCCGAGGTGCCGACGAGGCGCTCGTAGCCGGCCGCCGCGATCTCGTCGAGATACTCGCCGGCCTCGGCGCCGATGTGGCGCACGAGCTTTCGCTCGTCGCGCGGCGCGATCGGATCCGACTTGACGAAGCGCTCGGTGAGCCGGATCACGCCGAGCTTGAAGCTGCGAAGCGAGTCCACGTGCGGGCCGGTGCCGCGCGTGATCTCCACGCTGCCGCCGCCGATGTCGATGACCACGACCGGCACGTTTTCCGGGATGCTGATGCCGTAGACGGCCGCCAGATGAATGAGCCGCGCTTCCTCCGTGCCGGAGATCACTTTCGGCCGAATGCCGGTCTGCGCCGCGATCGCGCTGAGAAACTCGCCGCCGTTTTCGGCCTCGCGCGTGGCGCTGGTGGCGGCGGCGATGATCTCGTCCACCTTGTGCGACTCGGCGAGCCGGCGGAACTTCGACAGCACCTGGAGAGCGGCGTGCACCGCCTCGGGCGTGAGCGCACGCCCATCGAGGCCGCCGGCGCCGAGGCGGACCATTTCCTTTTCCCTGTCGATCACTTCGAAGGACAGATCGGGACGGACCCGCACGACAATCATGTGCAACGAATTCGTACCGATGTCGATGGCGGCAATACGCATCAGAAGCTCAGCTTGGGCGGTTCCACTATAATGGCATCCTCTAACATGCCGGCGTCAACACAGCGTCACGACCTTCTGCGCACGCGTCTGCAGCGATTTACACGGTTGTTACACGGGCTCGAGCAGGGCGACGTCAACGCCGTGCATCGCACGCGCGTCGCCTCGCGCCGATTGCGCGAACTCCTGCCGATCCTGGAACTCGACCACGACGTCGCGGACAAGCTGGGCCGCCGGTTGCGGAAGGTCACATCGCGCCTGGGCACGGTGCGCGAGCTCGACGTCCTCCTCATGTTGATTGATGAGGTGCATGAGTTGGGCCGTCACGATGCGCCCGCCCTGAAGCGCGTGGCCGACGATGTGGCGAGGGAGCGCACGAGGGCGCGTCGAAAGTTGCTGGGGCACAAAACGATCGTCGACGAGCTGTCGCGGATCGCCGATAAGCTCGACCGCAGCGTCAACGCGTTGAAGGCGGCCGAGCAGGACCAGTTGGCCGGGCCTTCGAAAGCCCGCGGGTGGCGCTGGGCGCTCGACGCGCGAATCGCGCGCCGCGCCGAAGCCCTCCGCGACGCGGTCGCTGACGCCGGCGCGGTCTACCTGCCCGACCGACTGCACGACGTGCGCATCGCCGTGAAGAAACTGCGGTACGCGCTCGAGATCGCGGCCGAAGCGACGGGTGCGCGCACGACGCCGGATCTGCGCGCCCTCGAGCACGCGCAGACACTTCTGGGACGCATCCACGATCGGCAGGTGCTGACCGATCGCGTGCGCCAGGTCCAGGCGTCTTTGGCGCCGCCGAACATCGCCGTCTGGCGCGAGCTCGACGCGCTCACGGCTTCGCTCGAAGACAGCTGCCGCCGCCTGCATGCCCGCTACATGCGCGATCGTGACGGCCTCGAAGCGCTCGCCGATCGCGTTGCGGCGCGAGCGCCGAAGGCTCCCGCGCGGGCGGCGATCTGAACGCATGGCCGGACCGCACACGCTATATCTGATTCGCCACGGGATCGCGGAGGAGCGCGGCGAGGCATGGCCGGACGACACCAAGCGTCCGCTCACCGCCGAAGGCATGACGCGCCTCCGCAAGCAGGCGCGCGGTCTCGCGCGCCTCGGTATCGCGTTCGACGTGGTGCTCACGAGCCCCTTCGTGCGCACGCGGCAGACGGCGGAGATCATCGCCAGCGCCTTCGACCCGCGTCCGCATCTGGCGACCAGCGACGCGCTCACGCCCGAAGGTACCTACGCGGCCCTGCTCGAGGATCTCGCCAAACATGCGCGCCGCACGCATCTCGCCCTCGTGGGACACGAGCCGGGCATCGGCGAACTGGCGGCGCGGCTCATCGGCTCGCGGCACCCGATCCCGTTCAAGCGCGGCGCCGTCTGCTGCATCGATGTCGACACCCAGCCGCCCTCCGGCCCCGGCGCGCTGCGCTGGTTCCTATCGCCGAAGCTGCTGCGGAGCCTCAAAAGATAAGGTTCCAGGTTCCCAGGCTCCCAGGTTCGCGGGTTCACCGCCCACTTCACGCCCGTATCAAATCCGGCTGCCAGTTCTTCACGCGCTGCTTGATCGCCTTGACCGTAGGCAAATTGCCCGACAACACCTCGCGCGTCAATTCCGGCAACTCGGCGTCGCCCGCGAACCGCATCGCGATGAGTTGCCCCGTCGTCAGTTCGTAGATCCGCGCCTGGAGATCGGGCGGCAGGATCTGGCGAAGCCGGAGGCGCATCTCGAGGCGAATGACGCGGTCCTGCACGGTGACCACTTGTGCGCGGGACATCAAGCCGAGCATCAGCAGCCCGGCGGCGAGGATGACGCCCCACCCCGTGCCGATCGACGGCGACTGGATCAGACCGCGGATCGTGATCACGACGTTGACGAAGAGCACCGGAAGCACGAAGAAATGAAAGGCCGGGCGGATCCGCGTGTGGTTCTTGAAATTCTGCTGGGCAGTGGCCATGAACGCCTCCGCCGCGATTCTAGTCGATGAACCGGTAGCCGAGGCCGACAACCGTCTCGATCTGCTGGCCGGCGGTTTTCAGCTTCGACCGCAGCCGTCCGACGTGGACGTCCACCGATCGCGTCTCGACCAGCCGGTCGTAGCCCCACACGCGCTCCAGGAGGCGATCGCGCGAGACGACGCGCGACTTATTTTGCACGAGATAGCGCAGCAGCTCGAATTCGCGGCGCGTGAGGCGGATCGCCTCGCCGTCCACCGCCACCGCCACGGCGTCGAAATCGGCGACCAGATGCGCGCCGGTATACGCCGCCGCCGGACGTTCGCCAGGCGCCGTGCTGCGCCGCAGCACCGCCCGGACGCGCGCCGTCAGCTCGCGCAGGCTGAACGGCTTGGTCACGTAGTCGTCGGCCCCCTGCTCGAGGCCCCCGACCCGGTCGTCTTCGGTGCCACGTGCGGTCAGCATGATGATCGGGAGGTGCTTGGCGTCGGACCGCCCGCGCAGGATGCGGCAGACGTCCAGACCGCCGAGAATCGGCAGGTTGAGGTCGAGAATGATCAGGTCGGGCAGTCGGGCGCTGACGGCTTTGAGGGCCGCCTCGCCGGTGCCCGCGATTTCGGCGTCGGCATCGCCGTTGCGCTCGAGCGCGTGCTTGATGAGGCCAGCGAGGTCGAGCTCGTCTTCGACGATCAGAACGCGATTCTTCGGCATATGTGACGGCAGGCTATCGCGCGCCGATGTCACATCCGTCACAGGCGGGTTAATTGTGGGTTAAGATTTTGCGAAGGGAGCCACCCACGTGCGAGTGCCGTCCGCCAGAGGGGCCAGGCTGTTCACCGGATTCGTCGCGGTTGCAATGCTCGGTATCGCGCGCCCCGCGACGCCGCAGTTCACCCCCTTTCCCAGCGATCCGCATCACATCCTCGAAGGCAACTGGCAGTCGTGCCTGCAGCGCGAGGGCTACTACAGCGAACGCATCTACGACCACGTCGTCAACGGCGTCGGGCTGTTCGAGGTCCACATGGGCCCGCGGCGGGAGTTCGCGATCTTCAAAGGCGTGCAGGACGAGCATCGCCGTCACGACTCGGCGGACAACCTGCTGCAGCCGAATTTCCGCGTGACCCTCGAGGCCGGACGCGCCAAGCAGCAATGGGAGATTCCATCGCTGAACCTGCGGTTTACGGTGACCCTCGCCGGCGGCTCGCGCACCGACTGCGAGAGCTGGTTCGTCCTGCTCGAGCCGCTGCAGAAGACTTCCTAGCGCCATGCGCGGATCCCGTCGTTTCCCGAGCTCCCGCGCCGCCAGTTGGTCGATCCTGCTGATACTCGCCGGCGCCTCGACGATGAGCGCGTTCGGCGACGTGGCGCCGACAGCCCTGCGCCCCGGCGTGCTCGGCCACGGTGTCACGCTGCTGCCCAATGGCTGGCGCATCGCGCCGGCCGGCCGCCACGTCCAGGTGGGCGATCTGCCGCTCGCGATGGTCGAATCGCCCGACGGCCGTCTGCTGCTCATCGAGAACAATGGGTACGCGACGCCGACGATCACGATCGTGGATCGCGAGCACGAGTACGTGCGCGAAACGGTGACGCTCGATCACGCCTGGCTCGGCATGGCGTGGCATCCGGACGGCAAGCGGCTGTACGTGTCTGGCGCCGGCAACAACACGGTGCACGAGATGCACCTGGCGGGCGGCAAGTTGACGCGCGGCGTCGATCTCGTGCTCGGCCGCCCGATGGAGCCGCCGGCCTGGGCGCCGAACCGCCCCGAGGCAGTGCCGCAGAGCTTCGTCGGCGGGCTCGCAGTCAGCCCCGACGGCTCGCTGCTGTTCGCCGTTCACGTTCTTGGCCAGATTATCAGCGTCGTCGATCTGGAGAGTGGACACGTGCTGCGGTCCATCTCGCTGCCGGCGGAGCCGTATACGTGCGTCGTGTCGCCGGATGGCTCGACGCTATTCGTGTCGATCTGGGGCGGCGCCAAGGTCTTGTTGTTCGACACGAAGACGTTCGCGTCCGTTGGCGACATCGCGGTGGGGGAGCATCCGAACGCGATGGTGCTGACCAAAGACGGCTCGCGGCTGTTCGTCGCGTGCGCCAACACGAATGCCGTCTGGGCGATCGACGTCGCAGCCCGGCACGTCACCGAACAGATTCGCGTGTCGATGTTTCCCAACGCACCGTCGGGCTCGACGCCGAACCACGTCAGCGTATCGCCCGATGGCCGCCGGCTCCTCGTGGCCAACGCGGACAACAACACCGTGGCGGTGGTCGACATCTCCACGGCGGGCCACAGCGAACTGGAAGGCTTCGTGCCAACCGGGTGGTACCCGACCGCGGCCATGTTCAGCGGCGACGGCCACACGATGTACGTCCTGTCCGGGAAAGGGCTGGTATCGGCGCCCAACCCGCGCTTCCGGCGCCGCGAGCTGGCCGGCGGCCAGGCGCAGTACATCGGCTCGATGTTGACGGGCACGCTGTCGATCCTCCCGGCGCCCGATGCCGACGCGCTGCGCACGCTGACGGCCATGGCCTATCGCGTCGCCTCTTACAGCGACGAGCATCGCCTCGCACCGGCGGGCGCGCCGGCGGCGTCGCCGATCCCGGCGCGTGTCGGCGGACGGTCGCCCATCACACACGTCTTCTACGTCATTCGAGAAAACCGCTCGTACGATCAGGTGTTCGGCGATCTCGAGCGCGGCGACAACGATCCGACGCTCTGCCTCTTCTGCGGCGACGTCACGCCGAACGCCCATGCGCTGGCGCGCGAGTTCGGCGTCCTCGACAATTTCTACGTGGACGCCGAGGTCAGCTACGACGGCCACGCGTTTTCGACGGCCGCGTACGCGACGGATCTCGTCGAGAAATTCTGGCCGACCAATTACGCGGCGCGCGGCGCGGCCTATCTCAGCGAGGGCGGCGGCGCGATGCGCAATGCGTACGGCAACATTGCCGCGGCAGCCGACGGCTACATCTGGGACTCGTGTGTCCGTGCGAACGTCAGCGTGCGGAGCTACGGCGAATTCGCGGCGCACGAGAGCGTCCGGTCCGCCGACGGCACGGCGACGAAGGGCCCGATTGTCGCGACGGTGCCAGGCCTGCGGGGGCGCGTCAGCGCGACGTATCCGCCTTACGACCTCACGATCCCCGATCAGCTGCGCGCCGACGCGTGGCTCGAGGAATTCCGCGACGACGAGGCGCGCGGGAGCGTGCCCGCGCTCTCGATCATCCGGCTGGGCAACGACCACACGTCCGCGACGCGTCCCGGCTCGCCGACGCCGCGTGCGATGGTCGCCGACAACGACCTGGCGCTCGGCCGCATCGTCGAGGCGATTTCGAAGAGCCGGATCTGGGGGCAGTCCGCCATTTTCGTCGTGGAAGACGACGCGCAGAACGGTCCGGACCATGTGGATGCGCACCGTTCGATCGTGTTGACGATCAGCCCGTTTTCGCGACGGCGCGGACTGGACAGCACGCTCTACACGACGTCAGGCGTGCTGCGCACGATGGAGTTGATCCTCGGTCTGCCGCCGATGAGCCAGTACGACGCGTCTGCGACGCCGCTGTACAACGCCTTTCAAGCGACCCCGTCGGCTTCGCCCTTCTCACACGTCGACGCTCGCGTGCCGCTGGACGAGAAGAACGCCGAGGATGCTTACGGGGCCGACGCCTCGAAACACTTCGACCTGGCCGAGGCCGATCGGGTGCCAGATGCGCTGATGAACGAGATCCTCTGGCGATCCATTCGCGGCGCTGGCGCGCCGCTGCCGGCGATCGTCCGAAGCGGCTGGATCCGCCGCGCGGCCGCCGCCGACAACGACGATCGATAGCCACTCTGTCCGCTCCAGCCCGGAATTTAACCAGCTTGTAACACGCCCGAAGCGCCTCCGATACACGCCACCGCTACTGTGGTCGTCGACGCTCATGGGCCGACGCCCTGAGAAGGAGGCCTCATTTGTTCCGTTCGATGATTCGATCTTCATTGACTCTGTGTATGGCACTGATGGCGGGCAGCGCGATGGCCCAATCACATGATGGCGCGACCGGCCCGGCGACGGATGCGTCGGCGACCACGACGACGAGCGCCGCCGCCAGTTCGACACCGGCCGAGCAGCCCGCCGCCGCGACATCGCCGCTGGCGATTCATATCGGCGACGCGGATCTTCTCATTGGCGGCTTCATGGATGCGACCGCGGTTATGCGGTCCACGAATACAGGCAATGGTCTCGGGACGAACTTTTCGAGCTTTCCGTTCACGACAACGGCGACCGGTGCGCCGAATGCGACCGGCAACTTGAGCGAGACACGATTCTCGACTCAGAACTCGCGGCTGTCGCTCCAGGCGACCAGCAAAGTGGGCGGCGCGAGCCTCAAGGGCTATCTCGAGGCCGATTTCCTCGGCAACACGGCGCAGAACCTGAACATCACGAGCAACGCGAACACGCTCCGGATGCGCCTGTACTGGGCACAGTATCAGCAGGGCAAATTCGAGTTCCTCGCCGGACAGTCGTGGAGCATGATGACGCCGAACCGCAACGGCCTCTCGCCGATGCCGGGCGACATCTTCTACGGCCAGGACGTGGACACGAACTACCAGATGGGTCTCATTTGGGGGCGCACGACCCAGTTTCGCTTCATCGCTCACGCCACCGACGCGGTGACCGCCGGTGTCTCACTCGAGAACCCGCAGCAGTACACTGGCAGCGCAGTCGTGCTGCCGACCGGATTCGCGGCGGCCCAGGTCGATACCGGCTCCGGTGGCAGCGCCGTCGGGTCCTCCAGCCCGGTGCCGAACATGTATCCGGACGTGATTGGCAAGATCGCGTTCGATCCGAAGACCGGCAAGACCCACCAGCACATCGACGCGGCCGTGCTCGTTTCCGGCTTCAAGACGTTCAATCCGGCCAACAGCTCGACCTCCACCGACACCGGAACGGCTGAGTCGCTCAACGTGGTGCTCGAGCCCGTCAGGAACCTGAAGGTGATCGCGACGAACTTCTTCAGCAAGGGTGGCGGCCGCTACATTGCCAACACGAACATTCCCGACTTCATCGTGAATCCGGACTTCAGCCTGACGCCGGTCAATTCGTGGTCCGGGATCTACGGCGCGGAAGTGACCGCGGCGAAGACACTGCTGTATGGGTATTACAGCATCGCGCAAGTGGACCGGACCGTCACCGTGGACGCCAACGGCACGACCCCGATCGGCTACGGCCTCGCCGGCTCGCAGACGGCGAACCACAAGATCCAGGAAGCCACCGTGGGCATTACGCAAACGTTCTTCAGGGATCCGAAGATCGGCGCGATGCAGCTGATGGTGCAGTTCTCGAACGTGCAGAGGACGCCCTTCTCCGTGCCGGCGGGCACGCCGAGCAGCGCGAAGTTGAACATGCTGTACGTCAACGTGCGCTACGTCCTCCCGTAGGTCCGACGCAGTGAAGCAGGAGCCGATCATGAAAAAAGCATTTGCATGGGCCGTCGCCGCGAGCCTGGTGGGCGGCGCCACTCTTGTCGCGCAGACCACGATCAACGGCGCCGGCGCGACCTTTCCAAACCCGATTTACTCGAAGTGGTTCGCCGAATACAACAAGCTGCACCCGAACGTTCAGATCAACTATCAGCCGATCGGATCGGGCGGCGGTATCCAGCAGATCACCAAGGAGACGGTGTTCTTCGGCGCCAGCGATGGTCCGATGACCGAGGAGCAGATCAAGGCCGCGCCATCGCCGATTCTGCATCTGCCGACGGTCTTGGGCGCGGTCGTGCCCGTTTACAACATCGCCGGCGTCAGCAGCGACTTGAAGTTCAACGGTCAGGTGCTCGCGAACATCTACCTGGGCAAGATCACGAAGTGGAACGACGCGGCGATCGTGAAGCTGAATCCCGGCGTGAAACTGCCGGCGACCGACATCACCGTCGTGCATCGGTCGGATGGCTCGGGCACGACCTACATCTGGGTGGACTACCTGTCCAAGATGTCGCCGGAATTCCAGAGCAAGGTCGGCGTCAAGACGTCGGTGAACTGGCCGACGGGCGTCGGCGGCAAGGGCAACGAGGGTGTCTCCGGGCTCGTCACGCAGACGCCGGGCGCCATCGGTTACGTCGAGCTGATCTACGCGCTGCAGAACAAGATCAGCTACGGATCGGTGCAGAACGCGGCCGGAGAATTCGTGAAGGCCTCCGTCCAGGCGGTCACGATGGCGGCGGCCGGTGCGGCCGCGAACATGCCGGCCGATTTCCGCGTGTCGATCACGAACCCGCCCGGCAAAGGCGTCTACCCCATCTCGTCGTTCACCTGGATGCTGCTCTACGAGAACCCGAAAGACAAAGCGCAGGGCAAGATCATGTCGGAGTTCATGAAGTGGGCATTGACCGACGGCCAGAAGTACTGCGCCGAGCTCGGCTACGCGCCTCTGCCGGCGAGCGTGGTCAAGATGGAGATGGCCGCGCTCGCGAAGATCAAGGCCTCATAGTCGGGGCTTGCGCAGATAGGATAGGCGGCGCGGGTTCAGCCGGACGATCATGCGAAAAGGGGATGTCGGATTCAGGGTGGGGACGGGCGCATTTGCGTTCGTCCTCATTCTGCTCGTCGCGGCCATCGGGTTCGAACTGACCCGGCAGTCGATGTTGTCGATTCAGAAGTTCGGCTTCGCGTTCTGGCGCACCGAGACGTGGGATCCGGTGGCCGAGCAGTTCGGCGCGCTGCCGTTCATCTGGGGTACGCTGTATTCGTCCGTGCTCGCGCTCGCGCTCTCGACGCCGGTCGCGCTCGGGATCGCGGTGTTCATCTCCGAGCTGTGTCCAGACTGGCTCAAGCAGCCGCTCGTCTTCCTCACCGAGCTGCTCGCCGCGATCCCGTCGATTGTCTATGGACTCTGGGGCATCTTCGTGCTGGTGCCCGCCGTCCGCGCGCTCGAGGTGGGCATGCCGGCGCCGCTGCGGCAGCTGCCGTTCTTCACCGGTCCGCCGCTCGGCGTCGGGATGCTGTCGGCCGGGCTGATTCTCGCGATCATGGTGATTCCGTTCACGTCGTCGATCGCGCGCGAAGTGCTCAAGTCCGTGCCGGCGGCACAGCGCGAGGGCGCCTATGCGCTCGGCGCGACGCGATTCGAAGCGATTCGGGCCGCCCTGTTCTACGCACGCACGGGCATCATCGGCGCCGTGATGCTCGGATTCGGGCGCGCGCTCGGCGAGACGATGGCGGTGACGATGGTGATCGGGAACAACCCGAAGGCATCCCTGTCGCTGTTCGCGCCGCAGTACACAATGGCGGCGGTGATCGCGAACGAGTTCACGGAGGCGGCGGATCAGCTGTACCTCGATGCGCTGATCGAAATCGGTCTCGTCCTCTTCATCATTACGCTGGTGGTCAACGGCCTCTCGCGGCTGTTGATCTGGAGCATGGCGCGGAGCGGCAGCCGCTCGCGCGCCGCCGCAGCAGCGGCGCCGGTGACGGCGACGGCCGCATGAGCCGTACCTCCCGCCGCAAGCTGCTGTCGGCACTTTTCGTCGGCTTCTGCGGAGTCGCCGTCCTGATCGCGCTGGTGCCGCTGTCCCTCATCCTCTTCTTCGTGCTGAAGGAAGGGGTCCAGTCGCTCAACCTGGATTTCTTCCGCCACATGCCGAAGCCGGTGGGCGAGCCTGGTGGCGGCATGGCCAACGCCATTGTCGGCACGCTGATGCTCATCGCCCTCGGGTCGCTGATGGCCGTGCCGATCGGCATCATGAGCGGCATCTACATGTCCGAGTACGCGGGTACGCGGATGGCCGCGGCCGTCCGGTTCGCCGCCGACACGTTGAACGGCGTGCCGTCGATCGTGATCGGCGTCTTCGCGTACGGGATCGCGGTCCTGCCGTTCAAGCAGTTCAGTGCGTTCGCCGGCGGAGTCGCGCTGGGGATCATGATGATCCCGATCATCGCGCGGACCACCGAGGAACTGCTGCTGCTGGTGCCGCACACCATGCGCGAAGGCGCGCTCGCGCTGGGTGCCACGCGCGCGCGCGCCGTGTTCACCGTCGTGCTGCCCGCCGCGCTGCCGGGGATCATCACCGGCGTCGTGCTGGCGCTGGCGCGCATCGCGGGAGAGACCGCGCCGCTCCTGTTCACGTCGTTCAACAATCGCTTCTTCACCACGCGGCTGGATCAGCCGATCGCGTCGCTGACGGTGCAGGTGTTCACGTATGCGATCTCGCCGTACGCCGACTGGCACCGGCAGGCGTGGGCCGGCGCGCTGGTGCTGGTCGGCATCGTGCTCATTTGCTCGCTGCTCGCGCGGTTCGCGACCCGTCGTCTCGAACGGATGCAGAGGACGTAACCATGGCCCAGGACCCCCGACACTTCGCCGACGAGCTCGATGAGCTGAAACAACGGCTCCTGTTCATGGGCGGCCTCGCCGAGGAGCGCGTGCGCGTGGCCATGCGGGCCCTGGTGGAGCGCGACCACAGCCTGGTGGCCGAGATCATCGACGGCGATCAGGCCATCAACGTCATGCAACTCGAGATCGACGATCGCTGCTTCAAGCTGCTGGCGCTGTATCAGCCGATGGCGATCGACCTGCGGGCGATCGTCGCGGCCGTGAAGATCAACAGCGACCTCGAGCGCGTCGGCGATCTGGCGGTCAACATCGCGGAGGCTGCCGACCGCTACGTATCGCATCCGCCCGTGAAGGCGCTCATCGACCTGCCGCGCATGGGGTCGCTGGCGCAGCTGATGCTGCGGCAGGCGCTCGACGCGTTCGTATCTCAGGATATCCGCGCCGCGCAGGAAGTGCTGAAGCAGGACGACGTGCTGGATGCGCTGAAGAACCAGATCTTCCGCGAGCTGCTCACGTACATGCTCGGCGACACGCGCACGATCGAGCCGGGCATCGATCTGATCCTGATTTCGCGCCATCTCGAGCGCATCGGCGACCACGCCACCAATATCGCCGAGGACGTCATCTTCATCGTGGAAGCGCGCGACGTCCGGCATCACGCCGGCGATCTCAGCCGCTAGGAGCGTGTCCGAGTCATCGCCTCTGCCACGTGAACTATTTGCGGTTTCGACATCAGCGTAGCCGTCGCGCTACATCGAATCGAAAACCGCGCTAATCGCCGGCCGACGGTCTCGCGCGTCATGCCGGCGCAGACAAGTGGCCCAGGATCGTACGGACGCTGGCGGTGACGTCCGAGGCGGCGGTGTCCACCACCAGCCGATCGTGATCCCACTCGTGGTAGTCGCGCTCGACGACGTCCTGCCAGGTGGGAAGCGCGTGGCCCGCGATGTCCGGCTCGCGCGACTCGATGCGGCGCCTGT
>DATATJ010000202.1:0-6745 GCA_036268855.1 Vicinamibacterales bacterium | reverse complement strand
ATTATAGAGGTTTTTCGATGAACGCTCCGTTCATATCCACCGTCTAACGCCCCATGGACATCCTCCTCCAGGACGTGCGCTACGCGCTGCGCTCCCTGCGCCGGCAGCCGGCCTTTGCCGGGCTGGCGATGCTGACGCTGGCGCTCGGCATCGGCGCCAACGCCGCGATCTTCTCCGTGGTCAACGCGGTGCTGCTGCGGCCGCTCGACTACCGCACTCCCGATCGCATCGTCGCGGTGACCACACTCTGGGAGAAGACCGGTCTGCACGGCACCGTGTCGGCGCCCGACTTTCACGACTGGCACGACACGGCGACCTCGTTCGACGCCATGGCGTATTACACGTATTCGGCCGACGCCGGCGAGAGCGTCTCGGTGGATGGCGTCGCCGATTACGCGTCGGAGGCCATCGTCACGCCCGGATTTTTCCAGATCTTCGGTGTGCAGCCGCAGATTGGCCACCTGCTCGGGCCCGACGAGGAACGGCCGGGCGGTCCGCTGGCTGCCGTGATCGGCCACGACTTCTGGGTGCGGCGCTTCGGCGGACGTCCCGACGTGCTCGGGCGCACCGTGACGTTCGGGGAGCGCGCCTACACGATCATCGGGGTGCTGCCGTCGCGGTTTCAGTTTCCCGACAAGACCGACATCTGGTCGCCCGCGTGGGTGCACGCGGAAACGGTGTCGCGCTCGGCACACAACTATCGTGTCGTCGCGCGGCTGAAGGACGGCGTCAGCGTGGAGCGGGCGCAGGCCGAGATGACCGGCATCGCCGCGCGGCTCTCGGCCGCGTATCCGCTTTCGAATCAGAACAAGAGCGCGGCGGTGACGCCGCTGCGCGAGGAGCTGGTCGGATCGACGCGCGCCACGTTGTACCTGCTGCTCGGCGCGGTCGCCCTGGTGCTGCTCATCGCGTGCGCGAATGTCGCGAATCTCCTGCTGGCGCGCGCGACGTCGCGCACCACGGAACTCGCCGTGCGCGCGGCTCTCGGCGCGGCGCGACGCCGCATCGTCACCCAGCTGCTGACGGAAAGTGTGGTGCTGTCGCTCGTGTCTGGCATCGCTGGCGTCGCACTGTCGAAGCTCGGCGTCGCGGCGCTGATCGCCCTGGCCCCGGCGGGGCTGCCGCGCGTGGACGAAATCGCCGTGGATGGTCGCGTGCTCGCGTTCGCGCTCGGCCTCTCGATGGCCGCGAGCCTGGTGTTCGGCGTTCTGCCCGCGGCGCAGGCGTCTCGTCTGGACTTGAACGCGTCGCTGCACCAGGGTGGACGCGGCGGCGCCATCGGCGGCGGAGGCGCGCGGTTCCGCAGCGCGCTCGTGGTCGCCGAAATCGCGATTGCCGTCGCGCTCGTCGTCGGCGCGTCATTGCTGATTCGCAGCTTCGTCGCGCTCGGCCACGTGGACCTCGGGTTCCAGACCGAACGGCTGCTCGTTGCGGAGAGCACCGTGCCGGCACGCGATCTCGCTGGCGCCCGCCGGGCCACTGAGTTTTACGCGGGCGTCATGCCGCGGCTGGCCGCGCTGCCGGGTGTCGCGTCGGTGGCGGGCGTGCGCGGTCTGCCGGCCGCCGCGATGCATTCGAACGGCGGCTACTGGCTCGAAGGCGGACCGGGGCCGGACGTGCAGGGCATCCGCTCGCCGCAGGCCGTCTTCACCGTCGTCACGCCCAACTACTTTCACACGATGGGCGTGCCGGTGCGCGGTGGACGTGACTTCTCGGATCGCGATCAGTACGACGCGCCCTTCGTGACGATCGTCAACGACGCGTTCGTACGGCAGTCGTTTCCGAACGGCGACGCGATTGGCCATCGCATTCAGTGCGGGCTCGATTCCCTCACCTTCATGACCATCGTTGGCGTCGTCGGCAACGTGCGCCAGGGTGATCCGTCGCGGCCGCCGCGAGCCGAGATCTACATGCCGTTCCTGCAGCATCCCTTCTACGGCAGCTCGCTCACGCTCGTGGCGCGGACGTCGGTCGAGCCGATGGCGATCGCCAACGGGATCCGCGAAGTGATTCGCGGCGCGAACGCGAACGTGCCCGTGCGCATTGGCACGATGGAGGACACGATGTCGGACGCGGTGTCCACGCCGCGGTTCCGCACGACGCTGGTGGGCGTGTTCGCGGCGCTCGCCTTCCTGCTGGCGATAGCCGGGGTCTACGGCGTGATGGCCTATACCGTGGGGCGGCGGACCGCGGAGATCGGCTTGCGCATGGCGCTCGGCGCGGGGTCGCCCGACATCGTCCGCATGGTGATGACGACGGGTCTGCGGATGGCGGCGGCGGGGATCGCGCTCGGCTGCGCGCTGGCGTATGCGGTGGCGCAGCTGCTGCGCGGCATGCTGTTCGCGGTGGGCCCGGCCGATCCGATCGTCTTCGCAGGGGTGCCGATTGTCCTGCTGCTGACGGCGGCGGCGGCGTGTGCGCTTCCCGCGATCCGCGCATCACGCGTCGATCCGATGATCGCGCTGCGCGCCGACTGACCGGCGGCGTTCTACTGTTTCGTGAGGGTCAGGCTGCCGCCGTTGAACGGCGTCGTGCACGAGCTGCTCACCAGCGCGTAGTTGCCGGCGAGCGTAGACGCCGCGCCGGTCGTCGCGGTCATCGTGCCCTGGAACTGTCCGACGCACTGCGGCTGCGCTGGAATGCCGCCCGCGCCGACCGCGATTGTGTAGGTGAGCGTGGAGCCGGCCAGCGTGCCGGTGAGGACGCCGTTCAGCAGTACGATTCCCGTGTCCACGGCGATGAGGACCGGTCCGGTAACGCCGCTGGCGGTCTGTGTGAGCGTCCAGCTCATTCGCGCGCTCACACCGGCAGCGGCGAGGTCGCCGCTCCACGTACCGGTGAGGTCGAGCGGTGGAGGGGGCGTCGGCATCGTCGGCGAGCTGCCGCACGCCGACAACGCAACCCCGAGAAAAACGGCAAGAAGAACGCGATGCATGCCGCTCGGGTCATGCAGGGTTCATACCGGGAGTGTGTGAGGCAGGCCTTTAGACGTGCCTTACGTCGGCGCGACCCGGTCGGTCCGGGCGATTCTAATTGGGGACCGCGAGCTCGGGCATGGGGCGGCCCGTGAACAGCCGGCGCGTCGGCTTCGCAATCCAGCGCGCCCACTTGGCTGATCGGCCCACGCGCGCGCTGTCGGTCGCGATGCCGGTGTTCGCGTACATCTGGCGATACAGCTTCGACACCAGCACGAACGCCATCCGCGACTTCATCGACTCGACGCACTTGGCGCGTTCCCAGATGTTGGGCAGGCTGTAGAACCGATCCCATGCGCCCTGCGTGCCCGCGCGGATGTCATCGGCCGACATCACCGGATGCGGCGTGTACACCTTCGGACGCATTCCGTCGGGGATCAGCCAGTGCCGCGTGAGCGGCATACCGGCGATGCGCGTCGGGTCGTCGGCCATTTCTTTTTCCCACGCGGCGAAATCGGTGGTGCCCGGGAACGGGGTCAGCATCACGAACTGCGCGAACGTCACGCCCGCGCGCTGGGCGACGGCCACCGTCGCGTCGAACGTGCTCTGTCGATCGCTCGGCAGCCCGAAGATGAACGAGCCGAGCACGTGCACGCCGTGATGCTTGAAGGCACGCAGCCGGTCCACGAGCGCTTCGCCCGCTTCGTTGAATCCCTTGTGGACGTCCTTCAAGCCTTCCGGCGTCACCGACTCGATGCCGACGAGCGCGCCGCGGATGCGCGCCTTCTTCATCGCGTCGAGAAATTCGGGATCCTCTGCCGCTTCCATCGTGATCTGCGTGAAAAACACCATGTCGTCCGGCAGCTCGGCGAGCCGCCGCATCAGCTCGAAGCGCTCCGCGCGGATCGCGCTCAGCGTCTGGAACTGCGACTGATCGCTGCGCCGCGCGGCCATCTGCAGGTCGGTGAGCGTCACCGGGTAGAAATTGTCGTCGGCGAGCGCGATGAACCGGAAGCCCCGCCGCCGCAGCTCGACGATCTCGCTGACGACGCCGTCGCTGCCGCGCTGGCGCGGACGCTGTCCATCGGTCTTCCACACGGAGCAGAACGAGCAGTGCTTCGGGCAGCCGCGCACCGTCTGCACCGACGCCCACATATAGCGATCGGGCGGCATCAGCTCCCAGCGCGCGCGCAGAAGATTTTCCGGCTCGACCCGGCCGCCTTCGTACACCATCTGCCCGCGTCCGGCGACGTTGTCTTCGATCGCCGTGCCCCAGATCATGTCGCCGTCGCCCTTGACGACAGAGTGCGCGCCGCCGAGCTGGTGCGCTTCTTCCGGAAACAGCGTTGCGTGGATCCCGCCGAAGATCACCTTTGCCCCAGCTTCACGCGCGAGGCGCCCGAGCTCGTAGCCACGCAGCGCGTTCCCGGTGTGAATGCCGATGCCGACGATATCGCCCGACTTGATCGTTGTCGGATCCAACTGCTCGAGCGTTTCGTCGGTGATGATCGGATCGCCAAACTGTCGAGGGGTCGCCTCAGCCAGAACGTAGAGCCAACGGGGGGTAATCACGCCAATGCCGAAAGACTTGTCACTCGGGTTGATCAGGTGAATGCGCATATATCCGGCTGAAACGCGGGTGGCACGGCCAGAGAGAGCCGCGCATCCTTCGGGTTGGAGACTTCTGGACGCCACCAAGCTTAGACGTTTGCTCTCAGACGGTCAACCCATAAATGTCTGATTTTTATACGTTTGTTAGCCCTAGAGTGATGGCTTGTAAGGCCGGCGGTGAACTCGCAGCTGATCGGCCGGAGGGCCGCGCGGCCCCAGCTGTGTTATCGTGCAATCCTTCAGGAGGATCGATGACACAGGTGTTTCGGCTCGTGTCGGCGGGACTCATCGCCATGGGAATGCTGGCCGTGCCGGCATTCGGACAGGACCTCAAGGTCGGCGATCAGGCCCCAGACTTCACGGCGCCCGGAACCGACGGGAAGACGCACTCGCTGAGCCAGCTCAAAGGCCAGTGGGTGGTCCTCGCGTGGTTTCCGAAGGCGTTCACCGGTGGTTGAACCGCCGAATGCAACTCGCTCCGTGAGAGCGGGGAACTGATTCGGCACTTCGACGCCGCGTACTTCATGATCAGCGTCGACACGCTGGAAGACAACAAAGCGTTCGCCGCGAAAGAGCATGCGGACTTCACCATGCTCGCCAATCCCGACAAGAAGATCGCGTTCACCTACGGCGTCATTCCAGCGGACGCGCCGGCCGAGCGGCAGTTCGCAAAGCGCTGGACCTTTTACATCGATCCGACAGGGAAGATCGCAGAGATCGACAAGGCCGTGCATCCGGCGACATCCGGCCAGGACATCGTCGAGCACTTGAAAACGCTGAACGTTCCCGCACGAAAGTAGCGCGCCGAGTTGCGCCGGCGGGTCCTCCTCGACCCGCCGGACCTCGGCCCGCTCGCTGACGCGAGCGGCTGACGCGACGGTCCCCTCCACTATTGCGAGCATCGCTGGCATGCCGGCAGCTGATGCGCGGCCAGCTCGACGCCTGCAATCCACAACGAGTCTGGAAGTACGCGAACATAGTGCGGATTCAACGGAGGTCTCATGCGCAACTGTGTGCTTGCCCTGGCGCTCGCCGGGTGTTTCGGATTCGTCAACCTGCCGGCGCAAGAGGCCGCCTGCCTTCACGGGGCGAAAGAGAAGCCCGATCAGCGCGAACGCCGCACGGCGGCTCTGGAGTATGCGCAGCAGTTGAACAAATTCGAGGCGGCCGGCAAGAGCCAGGCCCAGCGGTTTTATGCCATCGAGGATCTGCCCGGGCTGCCGCCGCTGCCCAAGGGATTCAAGGCCGCCATCGCCACCGACGGCGCGTCGTACACGTTCTCGATCAAGGACACGCTCGACGCGTGCCACTTCGCATACTTCTCTGATCAGGACGGGTTGATCTACACGGCGACGCCGGTCAAGTAGGACGCCGGCGGCTTACAGGCCTGGCGGCATGCTTCGAACGACGCCGTCTTCCACGCGCAGCACGCGCATGGCGAACTCGCGCGCGAACTCTTCGTCGTGCGTGGCGACGAGCAGCGTGCGCCCCTGGTGCAGCAGACCCCGCAGCAAGGCGCCCAGATCGGCGCGGCGCGCCGGATCGAGCGACGCCGTCGGCTCGTCCATCAGCAGCAGCGGCGGATCGACCGCCAGCGCGCGTGCAATCGCGACGCGCTGCGCCTCGCCGCCAGACAGCTCCCGCGGCAGCGCGCTGGCCCGGTGCTCGACGCCGAAGGCGCGCAGCAGCTCGCGGCCGCGCCGCGCCGCTTCGGCCGGCGCCAGGCCGTGCGCGTGCACCGGCGCCAGGCAGACGTTGTCGATGGCCGACAAGTGTTCGAACAGGCAGTGGAACTGAAAGACGATGCCGACCTGGCGGCGCAGGCGCCGCAGTGTCGCCGCGGGGAAGGCCGCGCCACTCTCCAGCGCGACGTCGCCGACGATCACGCGGCCGGCGTGAAAGGGCTCGAGCCCGGCGACGGCACGAAGAGCGGTCGTCTTTCCGGAGCCCGACGGTCCCATGAGGGCGACGAGCTCGCCGCGCGCGACTTCGAAGGTCGCTCCGCGCAGAATCGGCCGCGCGCCGCGACGAAGGTCGACGCGGTCCATCCGAAGCACGCTTGATGAATCGAGTGCGTTCGCCGCACCTGCGGAATCCTGCGAACCTGTGGAACCTCGATCACTCATACCGTCGCCGCCCGCCAACGCTGTTCGAGCCGCCGCGCGAGCGCGCCGAGCGGCAGGGACATGGCCAGGTAGAGCGCCGCGCACAGCGTGCCG
>DATATJ010000201.1:0-2450 GCA_036268855.1 Vicinamibacterales bacterium | reverse complement strand
GTGCGATGGAGCGGCGAGGCGTGCTGGATTCCGCTCGGCAGCCTCGACCTCGGCCTGCCATACGAGAACCACACCAGCTATCCGGCGCCGGGCGAGATTCTTCTCTATCCCGGCGGGCTGAGCGAAACCGAGATCCTGCTTCCCTATGGTGGCGTCCGATTTGCCAGCAAGGTCGGGCAGCTTGCGGGCAACCACTTCCTCACGATCGTGGAAGGAATGGAGCGTCTCCGCCCCCTGGGCGAACGCGTTCTCTGGAACGGAGCCCAGGAGATCGCGTTCACGCTTCCGTAGCCTTGCGCCATCGCCTTGAGGGCGGCGTCTGCGGACAGCATCGGCCGGAGCTTCACTACATGCGCGGGCCGGGGGGCCGAAATGGCGCCAGAAGCACGCGGCCGATACAGGTAGCCACCGTCGCTGATCGCAATGCGATTTGCCGGAACGGCAGGAATCGGGATCGAACGATCGAGATCGGACGTCTCCACAACGGTCCGCTCGCTTTGAGCCGCCGCCGGCGATAGCCGTCGAAGCGGCCGGCGCCTGGGCGCCATTTCACCCCATCGTCCGCATCGGAAGGCTCGGGCATCGCCCGCGCCGACCGGCGCCGTAGCGCCAGCCAAAGAAACCTCCCCCTCTCAGCCGCGACTCAGCCTATAAATTCGCCGTCCACATTTGTGACATAGTCATTACAATCAAATGTCAGTTCGGCGATGCGCTGGAGCGGCCCATGAGTTTGAAATGGCAACCCCGGGCGACCTCCCTGGCCTGGTCCAATCCCGTGGCCCGGTGGTGGGGCTCGCTGACCTTCGTCAGCGGCGCCAACATCGCGGCCTGGTTCTGGCTGTACGACCAGCTCCCCGCACGGCCGATCGGCCATCTCGACAGCACGTCCGGCACCGGGCTCATGCTCGTCCTGTGCGCCGGCTACGTGTTCGGCTGCGCCTTCCGGTCGTTCCTGCCGCGCGCGGACGTCCAGCGGATCTGCCTGTTCGACACCTGGCTGTCGAGCGTGGTGGTCGGGCGCTCGGTCGCGACCGTGGCCGAGATTTGCTTCGCGGTGCAGTGGGCCCTCGTGCTGCACCACCTCGGCACGATGACGGGCGCGGAGACAGCCGTGAATATCGCGTGGGTGATCGTGCCGCTGATCGTCATCGCGGAAATCTTCTCGTGGTACGCGGTACTGACGACGCACTACCTGGGCAACGCGATCGAGAACTCGATCTGGGCCGTCGCGTTCTTTGCGATCGGGGTCGGCCTGTGCCGGCTTCTGGCCGAGTTCGACGGCCTGATCCGCGTCGTCCTCGTCGTCGCCATCGTCGGGATCGCCGGCTATCTGGCGTTTCTCGTGACCGTCGACGTCCCGATGTATCTGAGCCGATGGCGGGCCAGGCTTGCCGACGGCAGCAGGCTGCTGCGCCCGCTCGAGGGCCTGCGCGACGTGAGCACGCGCTGGGTCGTGACGCACGACATCGCGGAGTGGAAGGACGAGATCGCCTGGATGTCGCTCTATTTCAGCGCGGCGGTGTGGGCGAGCCTCGCGCTGTGCGTCTTCTACGCGCTGGTCGTGGGGCTCCACGCCGGATAGGCGGCAGCTTCGCTCAGCCCGCGCTTGATCCGGGAATGACCGCGACGCGCTCGCCATCCGGCCGGCGCAGGTAGACCTGTTGCGCGAGCGTGGACTCGATGTGCGCGAACGTGGCGTAGAGGTCCTCGCAATAGACCGAGGGGTTGTCGTAGCCATTCCGTTTGGAGAAGCGGTGAGGCAGATAGCCGCCGCCGCAGGCGTTCATGTATCTGCACTTGCGGCATGTCTCGCAAATATTGATCGACGCTTCGCGCGCGGCCTGCCAGCGCGGCTCGCTGCGGATATCGTCGATCGCGTGGTCGAAGATGTTGCACCCGGTCCGGGTCGATGCATCGCCGGCAATGCGCAGGACGTCGTGCGCCTCGACGGTGCCGTCGGTCATGATCGTGCACAGCTCGACGGCCCGATGGCCGACTCCCTCGGTCGGTGCATCGACGCCGAGAAGCGCCGAAACCATGTCGGTGACGATGCGGACGTCCGTCGTCCGCTTGTGGCGGTTGGACTCGAGCCACAGGTCGAACAGCCGCTTGTAGAATACGGCGACGTGCGGCGGCGTCTCGTCCACCGTCGCGTCCGGAATCATGATGTCGTAGTTCGCAATGCCGCAGTCGGCGAAGAAGTCGACATACTCTCTCGCGTCGATCGCAGGATCGCAGACGGCCAGCGCGCTCACGCCGATCTTGCGCGCGAGCAGCATGCGCGCCGCACGCTCGACGGCCGCGTGGGTGCCGCCGCCCTGGAAGGTGCGTCGGCGGGCGTCGTGCACATGCGCCGGTCCGTCCAGGCTGATGGCGACCGAGATGCCGTTGGCCTCGAAGCAGTCCAGCCAGGCTTCGTCGATCAGCACGCCGTTGGTCGTCACCCCGAT
>DATATJ010000200.1:0-11351 GCA_036268855.1 Vicinamibacterales bacterium | reverse complement strand
CGCGAGCACGCTCGGCTGAAGCCTTCGCGCTACGAACGCGCTGGCTGACGGCTTCGCGCGGCGGACTTGCTCGGCTGACGCCTTCGCGCTACGAGCGCGCTGGCTGACGGCTTCGCGCGGCGGACTCGCTCGGCTGACGCCTTCGCGCTACGAACGCGCTGGCTGACGGCTTCGCGCGGCGGACTCGCTCGGCTGACGCCTTCGCGCTACGTGGAGTCTATCTGGACGCGGTAAACATGATCTCGACCAGGCCGCCGGCGCCCATCAGCCCGGCGCCGACGGTCGCGCGCGCCGGGAAATCCTTGGC
Organism: Vicinamibacterales bacterium; assembly: GCA_036268855.1. Classification (GTDB taxonomy): domain Bacteria; phylum Acidobacteriota; class Vicinamibacteria; order Vicinamibacterales; family CAVVIG01; genus DATATJ01. The sequence goes on along the minus strand of DATATJ010000200.1, from coordinate 11,044 downwards.
GAACGTCTCGCGGTACGCCGTGTTCATATCGGCGAAGCGCGCCATGTCGGGCAGGTAGACAATCCCGTCGACGACGTTCGTCCAGTCGAAGCCGGCCGCCTTTAACGTCCGGCCGATCCGCGCCAGCGCCTCCGTCGTCTGTGCCTTGACGTCGTTGCCGTTGCCCGTCGTCGTCCCGAGCGTGCCCGCCACGTAGAGGCGGTTGCCGACGCGAATCGCCGAGCTGAGTACCGGGCTGGGCGTCCCGGCCGAGCCGTCGGCGTTGGGCATCGTGATCACCGTGCGCGCCGCGCTCTTGACGGCGACCATCGTGATCTCCACGAGATAGTCGGGGCTGGTCAACCCGGCCTTCACCGTCGCCCGCGCCGGCGGATCCTTCGAAAAGTAGGTCCGATATGCCGCGTTCATCTCCTGGAACTGTCCCGCATCGGCGATGAACACGCGCGCGCTGACGACGTCGGCGGGCGTCATGCCGGCGGCCTTCAGGATGGCCGTGCCGTTGTCGAGGACCGTCTGTGTCTGCGCGGTGATGTCGCCTTTCACCGCGGTGTTGTCCTTGCCGTTCCGGCTGATGAGACCAGACATGAACAGCGTGTTCCCGGCCTTGATCCCGTAGCTGTACGGGTTCGGCGATGCGATCCAGCCGCTCGGGTGCACGACGGCGCGCTCGCCGCCAGTCGGCACCGCGACCATCGATACCTCGATCAGCGCGTCCGGCAGAGCGAGCGGCGCGGTGACGACGACGGTGGTCCGGGCTGGCGGATCCTTCGGCCAGTTCTTGCGATAGACGTCGTTCATCGCCGCGAAATCGGAGGCGCTGCGGAGGTACACCATGACGCTCGCGGCATTCGAGAGGCTCGAACCGGCCGTCTTGAGCGTCGCCGAGATGTTGTCGAGCGCCTGCTGCGTCTGAGCGGCGATGCCGCCGCTGACGACCGTGTTGCCCGCCGTCGTTCCGAGAGTGCCCGAGACGTAAATGAGCCCGTCGGTTCTGATCGCGGCGCTGAAGGGCAGACCGGCGCCGCCTGGGAAGACACGCTTGGACGAATCTTGAGCAGACATCATGGGGGCCATCAGGCTGAACAGGACGACGAGTGTGCCGAAGGTGGTGTACGGGCGCATGAAACGTACCTCGAATGTCAGCGACATTCTAGTATGGCCGCGAGCGCGCGGTGCGGATCGGACGGAGCGTCATTTGGCGTCGCGTGCATGAGGTGTCAGCCGGACCTGCGGCGCCAGACGCCAGTCGAACTCCGACAGCCGGCTCGGACCAAGCTGCAGCACGTGCTGCAGTGCGCCAGAGGCCGCCGCCAGAAGCGAGGCGACGTCCACCCGCTGGCATTCGGGGGCGAACGGCGCGAGGTGCACCGAACCGCGGGTGAGCATGTACACGGTGCCGTGGTGGTTCAGCCGGCGGACGTGGTGAAACGCGACGCCGATCTGGAGGATGCCCTGATACAAGCGACGGAGCGACCGGCGCTCGGCGCGCCACAGCAGCTCCAGGGTCTCGTGCTGCGCGAAATACTCGCCGCGGTTGAACTGCGCGATCCCCTCGAGCAGCTGCGGCGGCGGTGGTTCGCGGCACCAATCATCCACGAGGCGATGCTATCTTAGGATTGATGATTGAGAAGCGGCGATCGAAGATCCAGGGCTGGGGCGTCTATGCGACGGCCACCATCCCGAAGAACAAGCGCATCATTGACTATGCCGGCGAGAAAATCTCGAACCAGGAGAGCCTGAAGCGCGAGCGGCGCTACATCCAGAAGAATCACATCTGGTGCTTCAAGCTGACGAACCGGACGGTGATCGACGCCGGGGTCGGCGGTAACGACGCCCGGTTCATCAACCACTCGTGCCGGCCGAACTGCTATATCGATATCAAGGACGGCGTCATCTGGATTCGCGCGTCCCGCACCATCAGGAAGGGCGAGGAGCTGACGTACCACTACAACACGGACGGCGAGGGGTTGATCAAGTGCCGCTGCCGGCCGGGATGTCAGACGCTGCTATGAGGCCCGCGCGGATGTTCTACCTGCACGGCTTCGCGTCCGGGCCGCAGTCCACGAAGGCCGCTTATCTCAGCGAGCGCATTCGCGCCCGCGGCATCCCGTTCGAGTGCCCGGACTTCAACGGTCCGGACTTCGCGACGCTGACGATGACCCGCATGCTCGATCAGCTCGGGTCCGAACTGGCGCGCGGACCCGCGCCAGCCGCGCTGATTGGATCGAGCCTCGGCGGGACACTGGCCATTCTGGCGGCGGATCGCTTCGCGTCCCACATCGATCGCGTCGTCCTCCTGGCGCCCGCGGTGATGTTTGCCAAGGCCGGCCATCATCTTCTTCCGCCGGAACGCGTCGACGAATGGCGCCGGCGGGGTGCGCTGCCATTTTTTCATTACGCGCATGCGGAAGAGCGGCTGCTGAACTTCGCATTCTACGAAGACAGCCTGCGCTACGATCCGTTCGCCGCTACGCTGACGCAGCCGACGGCCATCTTCCAGGGGCTGCACGATGCGTCCGTGGACTATCGCACCGTGGAGCAGTTCGCGCGGACTCGCGCCAACGTCACGCTGTCGCTGCTCGACGACGACCATCAGCTGACCGCGAACCTGCCGCGCATCTGGACCTCCCTGCGGCCATTCCTTGGCATCGAGGACGCTCCGGCGTCCGCGCGCCAGTAATGTAATTGCGATCTCAGAACTGACGCCCTTTTCGTCCGGAATCGCGCGGACGACGACATTCCCTGCACTTTCCCGCACCTTCAAATCCTCGACAGTCTGGCCGCGTTCTTGCCGCGCAGAGACCCACAGTACCTGCGCGCGGGCTCCGTGAGTGAGGTGAGCCAGATGTGTGAAGTGCCCTGTCGTCGCGTCGTTCGCGCGTGGCCGGCGCTTGTCGCGCTGCTGGTGGCCACCCTGCTTCCCGCGATTGTCGCGGCGCAGGGAGAAAGACCGTTCAATCAGGGATGGGCATCGGGCACGCCGACGATTGCGATCGGCGTCGTGACGATCCTCTATGCCGACGACTTCGCCCATCAGCAGGCTCAGCTCGTGCACTTGTTTCGCGACGAGCGGACGGGCGAATCGTTTCGGCTTCGCTTCGAGCACGATGCGCCGAAAACGGTGCGGAGCGGCGCGCGCATCCAGGTCGCAGGCCGCACGTACGGCACCGGCGCGTACGGCTCCGAGCTGTACGTGGCTGGCTGTTGCGACAGCGCGACGAGCACGACCGATTCCACCGGACGTGCGCTGAGCACCGGCGCCCTCGCGAGCGGCGATCAGCACGCGCTGGTGATGATCGCCAACTTCAGAGATGCGACCGTGAGCTGCTCGAAGAACGCGATCGACGACGCGATGTTCAGCGACCCGGGCGGATTGTCGGTGAACGGTCTGTACAAGGCCAGCTCGATCGGACGAGTCTCCTTCTCGGGCCAGGTTGTCGGACCCTATCCTCTCACCGCGTCCAGCGCCGACAGTTGTGACATGAGCGGCTGGGCTGACGCAGCCGACGCGCAGGCCACATCTGCCGGCCTCGACCTCACTGCGTATCCCCGCAAGGTTTATGTGATGCCGCCGAATACATGCCCCGGTGCCGGGCTGGGCACCGTCGGCACCGTTCAGAACAGCCGGGCGTGGATCTTCTCCTGCGATCTCAAAGGCGTGTTTGCCCACGAGATCGGCCACAACCTCGGCATGGACCACGCGTCCACGCCGACGCAGGAGTACGGGGACAGCACGGATCCGATGGCGATTGGCAGTTGGATGCTGCACGGCGTCAACGCGCCGCACCGGCTGGCGATGGGGTGGCTGGCCGCGACCGACGCGCCGATCGTGAGCGAGAGCGGCGAGTACGACGTGGCGGCGCTGGCGACCGATCCGGCCCAGGCGACCGCGCCACAGACGATCAGAATCGCCAAGCCGGACACGCTCGAGTACTACTATCTCTCGTATCGCACGCCTGCCGGCGTCGACAGCTACATCGATGGCAGCTACTACGACCGGCTGAGCGTGCACAGCTACAACAGCGACGGCACGCTGGCGAAGACGTATCTGCTCGCCGGCCTCGGCGACGGCGAGACGTTTACCGATGCGATCAACGGCCTCACCATCACGCAGACCAGCCACGATGCCTCGCACGCCACGGCACGCATCGCATTCGCCTCGACATGCGTCGCATCGTCGCCGGCAATCACGCTCACACCGCAGACGCAGAGCGCTCCCGCCGGCAGCAGTGTCAACTACACGGTCTCGATTACCAATCGGAATGCGTCAACCTGCCCGTCGAGCACGTTCTCGCTGAGTGATGCCGGACCGTCCGGCTGGACCACGGCGGTTTCGCCGGCGAGCCTCACGCTCGGATCGGGCGCCACGGGTCAGGCTGTCGCCACGCTGGTGTCAGCGCCCGCCGCGCCGATCGGCACCTACAACGCGACGATCAACGCAAGCGATGTAACGATGCCGACTGCCGTCGCGTCAACGATCGCCGCGTATACAGTGCAGGCGCCGAAGGACGGCATCGCGCCGAGTGCGCCGTCGGCGCTCACGGCTTCGGTGAACCAGAAGCGAAAGCAGATCGCGTTGTCGTGGAAGGCGGCCAGCGACAACGTCGGCGTCGCCGGTTATCGTGTGTGGCGGAACGGAACGCTGGCGGCCACGACGACGACGACGGGTTGGACCGATCAGGCTTGGAGCGCGGGAGCGACATACACGTACTCCGTCTCCGCGTATGACGCTGCGGGCAACATGTCCGCACCCGGCAGCACAGCGACCGTCACGCTGCCCGGTGGGGGCGGCACTGGCGGCACCGGCGGCGGCAAGAAGCCGTAGTCGCGACAGAGCCCTCGAAGAACGGCGCGGCCCCGCCCGGAGTGTCCGGGCGAGGCCGTGACTCGATGGGCGCCTTACGGCACGAACGTGAAGACGACCAGCGCCGTCTCCTGTCCACATGGCGTGGTGAAACCATTGTTGAACGCGTCGCCGGTGTACGTCACCTTCCAGTAGTACGTCGTGCCTGCCGCGACCGGCACCACATTCGGCATCGTCGCGAACGCCGTGGATCCTGCCGGATTGCCGCCATATGTCAGTGGAATCGCCGACGAGGTGAAGATCAGGTTGGCCCCCGCTCCAGAGTCGATGCAGGTATTGCCGGAGTACAGCCTGAATGTCGCCGTGGCGCTCGAGGCGTCCGATGCGCCTGGACGAACGCCTGTGAGGTCGATCTCGTCCTTGATCCCGGCGGCGCCCGCCTGTGCCGTCGTTTGACCCGGATCCTGCTTCACGAGCTTGTTCACGATGGTGCAGGCCGTCGTCTGGCCGGCGGCCACTTTGAACGCGCCCACCGTCGTCTGACCTGCCCCGAAGAGGTGATACGTCGTGTCACCCAAGGTGCAGTCGACTGACGCGAGCTCGAAGTCGGCTCCGGGGGTGCTCTCGGTCAGCGTCCACGTGGTGTCGTGTTCGACGAGATTGGCGATGGTATCGGTGTTGGTCGGAGATTGCGCGCTCGTGGTCAGCGTACCCTCACACTGCGTGAGGTCGCTGGCGCCCGAGACCGAGCAATCGGCGTCCACGCCGCCGGCGTTGAAGATGTTCGCGCCGCCCGCCGCGAGGGTGTAGGTGAAGGTGCCCGACAGGCCCGCAGGCGTCGTCGCTTTGGTGACGGTAACGCTTCCGCAATTGGAGACCGGCGGAAACGCCGACAGGACCGTGTCCTTGTAGTCGGCCGTATCCGAGTTGCCGGTCACGGTGTTCGGAATGATATTCGCGAAGGTCTGACACGCGCCGCCGGCGGGGAAGACGTCCTGAGTGAGATCGACAGCCGCTTCACCGCGGAATCCATCCGCGCTGAACTGCGCTTCCGCCGTGCCGAGCGGCACGAGCGGTCCGAGCACCAGGTTCGGCTTGACGCCCGAGAAGACACGCTTGTAGATGTCAGTGCTGCTGCCCTGCTGATCCCACAGGAGCAGAAAGTCGCCCGCCTGGCGGTTCTTCCACGGATTGCACGACGCGATCAGTTGCGCCTGTGTCTTATTGGTGTAATCGCAGGCCGGATCCAGCGCCGCCTGCTCGAATTCGATCGAGATGAAGCCGCTGCCGTTGGCCGAATCGCGCGCCCATCCGAAGTAGTACCACAGATGCCCATTTGTCGCCTGTTCCGTCTGCGTGTAGATCGTATTCAGATCCACTTGCGCGTTTTGAATCGTCAAGCCGAGCATGGGCGGTGGCGCGTTGCCGATCACGAGGAGCTTGGTGGCGTTGCTGTTGATCGGCCCGAGCTCTTTCGAGTTGCCCGATGGGTCCGTGGTCTTGAGCGCCGATCCGCTGGCATGACTGTTCGCCGTATCGGTGACGACGCCGTCGATCGAAAACGGGTCTTGCGCGGATGCGCGCGGCGCCGTGAAGGCGATCAGCAGCAGGGTCGCGCTGATGGACGTGATACACGTGCTCTTACAGATCCTGGTCCTCGACATGGCTGAAGCTCCCTCCGCGTCGAGACGCCCGGCCCCTCGTGGGCGGCCGCGGCCGTCGAAGACGGTCAGTTGGGCAAGGGAGTCACGCTCCCTTGCCCAAGCGTCGGCGAATGGCGGAGCGTCAGCGTAGAACCGGGCGCCCGGGTTGGAAATGCATCGATGGTCCCATTCCAGTGGGACCAAAGTCGGATGTCAGGCATCCGGATCGATCGGCTCGAGTCCGTGATGGAGCGCGAACAGGGCGAGTTCGAGGCGGTTGGACACGCCCACTTTGTCGAAGATGTTGGTGAGATGGTGCTTGACCGTCTTCTCGCTGATGGCGAGCGCGTCGGCGATCTCTTTGTTCCCGTGCGCGGCGACAACCCCGCGGATGATCTGCAGCTCGCGCGGACTCAAGCCGAAAATGGCCGGCGGCTTCGCAGCGACCTGCGCGGTCGTCCGACGTCGGAGCGCTTCCAGCAGATCGGCGACGCATTCGCGACCCACCCAGTATTGACCGTTCATCACCGCATGAATCGCCTGGAGCAGCAGCGCGGTCGCCGACTCTTTCAGGACCAGCCCGCGCGCGCCGAGCTGCAGCGCCTCGACGATCTGCTGCTTTTCGATCGCCCCCGCGAGGAGGATCACCCGGGCGGCCGGGGCCTTTGACTCCGCGAGCGCGCTGAGCGCCTGAAGACCGGACATCGTCGGCATGGCGAGGTCGAGCAGCAGGATGTCGGGTTCGAGCTCGCGAGTGAGCTTCACTGCCGCTTCGCCGTCGGCTGCCTCGCCGATCACCACGAGGTCTGGCTCCATTTCGAGCAGATTGCAAAGCGACTCCCGAAACATCCGGTGATCGTCGGCGATGAGGATCCTCACCGGCGGAGGGCCCGCCCGGCTGGAGCTCGTCATGACAGGAGCGGAACGGCGACGTCGAGGCGGGCGCCATGCCCAGGTGTGGATTCCACGCTGAGCTCGCCTCCGAGCGCCTGCACCCGCTCCATGATGACCGCGGGGCCCTCGTGCCCCGCCGTCAGCTCCGCCTGCGACCGCCGGCCGCTGAACGGGAACCCCCTGCCATCGTCCTCGATCGACAGCATCAGGCGCCCGTGCGCTGCCGCGGCGCGCACGAGCACGTGACGCGCCCCGCTGTGCTTGCGCACGTTGACGAGCCCTTCCTGCAGGATGTGCGACACCTCGTCGCTGGCGCGCGCCGGGATCGCGGCAGCTCCCGTGTCGGAGACGAGCCGCGCCTGGATGCCGGTATCGCGCTCGAAGCGTGCGACGAGATCCGTCAGGCCCGGCAATGGCGCTGCGTGCGACTCCGTCGTCTTCAGCCTGTGAGTCAGCTCACGCACGTTTCGTATCTCATCGCGGAGCAGTGACTGAATATGGGTGAGGGCGTCCGCGCATAGCGGCGAGTCCCTCGCCGCACGGCGGCGGACGACTTCCACTTGTATTTCGGCGACGATCAGCGACTGCACGACGCCGTCGTGCAGCTCACGGGCAAGGCGTGCGCGCTCCATGCCGGCCGCTCTCGCCCGCAGTATGCCGAGGACGTAGCCCTGATGCGCGGCCGGACCGATCTGCCGTGCGAGACGGAGTGCCAGCCGGAGCGCGGCCTGGCGGCTCGAGTCGATTCCCGGGTCCACCAGCAGCAGGCGGCCCGACCACTCGTCGCCGAACGCGATCGACACGCCCAACACGCTGTCGCGCCGATGCCCCGCGAAGAGCGCGGGCGGCAGCGTGACGACGGCCGTCGGCAGGCCTTTCCCGTCAGCGTCCAGCGAGAGCAGATCGAACCATGTTCTCGTTCGCGCGCGTGCCGCGTGCCAGACGCGTCCGGGGAGGGGGAAGAGATAGCACCCCTGCTGCTCGTCGCTGAGCTCGGACGAAGTGACGATCGCGTCGCCCGCGTCAGGGGCTGCCACAGCGTTCCAGAGGAAGACGCGGCCGGTCAGCGTCTGCTTCAGCGCGAGCACCGCGCGGTCCGACCCGAATGCGCGGAGCATCACGCCGAGAACGGCTTCCAGCGTGCCGTCTGGACCGGCCGCCATGCCGGCCTGATCCACGATCGACGTGATCGTCGCAATTTCCTGGCGGCGCTGCTTCTCTTTCTCGGCTAGCGCTGCGAGGAGCAGCCCAGCGATCCCGACGTACACCGAGCGAACGAGGGGACGACTCAAGCCGAGATCTCCTTCGAGCACACGGATCGACCACGGTGTTGTCGTGCCGACGAGCACAGCTTCCACGCCGAGCGCGCCGACAACGGCGGCCGTCGTCACGAGCGTTTCCTGCGCTCCCCATCGACAGGCGGCCGAGAGCACGCCGAACATCAGGAACGCGAAGAATGGGCTGGCCGGTCCGCGCGTGAGGGAGGTGAGGAGGATGGCGAACAGCAGATCGCAGGTCAGCACCACCATTCGCGCCCACCGGGAGGTGGCGATGCGCGTGCACATCAACAGCAGCAGCGCGAACACGGCGAACACCGTATAGATCGCGAGCAGCGCATGGACGCGACTGGCGTGCTCGGCAGGATCGGTGGGCTCGAACCAGACGATGAGCAGCGCCGAACTGGACAGGATCACACGTGCGATGGCGATCACGCACTCCGAGCGTGAGTCTTCGTCGCTGACCCATGGCGCCCAGAACCGTGCGAACTGTGACGGGCCGATGCCGGAGATCGCCATCTTCTCTTGCGGAAACTACGGGACCCTTTCCGCATATTCCGTTCCGAACCACCGGCCAGCCGAGACAAAACTGTAAGGCGAGAACGTGCAACGAGTTCAAAGAGTACCTAATTCTCCCTAGATATACGTTTGTGCCGCGGTCCTTTGGCCTCAAGTCTGCGGCGACGCCGAAGAAAAGCGCTTCGCAGGTAAACTAAAGGCTCTTTGCCAAACAGTCTGCGGACGGACCGGGTCCTCCACGAGCCGTTGGAGCCACTCGGAGCTGCATCCGAACGATGCTCGAGGGCGGCGCGCTCGGCCGGCGCCGCTGGTCGAGAAATCCGCCGCCGGCATGTTCCAGCCGCGGCCGCGATAGCGATCGGCGTGCTCGTCCTGTCGGGCGCGATTTTCGCGCAGAACGTGCGCATGGCCTCGATCCGCGTCGGGTTTGCGCGTCCCGGCGGAGGCTACACCGTCGAGACGATTCCGCTCGAAACATATGTCGCGCGCGTGCTCGCCGGCGAAGCACTCCGCGACAGCCGTCCTGCAGCGCTCGAAGCGCTTGCGATCACGCTGCGCACCTTCGCGGAAGCCAATCGCGGACGGCATCGTGCCGATGGCTTCGACCTGTGCGACCAGACGCACTGTCAGGTCGTTCGCACCGCGACGCCCGCAACCGAACGTGCGGCACAGGCGACGGCAGGCCGCCTCCTGCTGCGCGACGGCGCGCCCGCCTCGGTCTATTACAGCGCGTCGTGCGGGGGGCGCACCGAGATCCCGTCAAACGTCTGGCCGGGCGCCGAAGATCCGCCGTTCATGCCGTCGCTGGTGGACGATGCGTGCGGCGGTGCGCCGGCATGGACGGCAGAGCTCGCCACGCCCGATCTCCTGCGCGCTTTGCACGAAGCGGGATTTCGCGGACGACTCGACGATGTGAAGATTGCGGGGCGCAACTCCTCGGGGCGCGTGGCGCGCCTGAGTTTGCGTGGCCTCACGCCCGATGCGATTTCCGGTCAGGATCTGCGTGTCGCGGTGGGCCGCACGCTCGGCTGGCAATATATCAAGAGCACTGCCTTCGATCTGCGGCGCTCAGGCGATTCGTATCGGTTCAGCGGACACGGATCGGGGCATGGCGTCGGCTTGTGCGTGATCGGATCGGCCCGGCTCGCCGAAGCCGGGCAGGGCGCCGAGGCGATTCTTGCGCACTATTTTCCCGGTCTCACGATCTCGTCCCTCGACACGCGAACGGCGGCCGCACCGCATCGTCCGGCGGCGGCTGCCGCACCGATCGCTCCGGCCGCCCCAACGGTGAATCGCCCGAAGCCGGTTCGCACGGACGTGGTGGTGGCGCTGCCCGACGGCGACGAAGGGGAGCGGCAGTCCATCCTGCTCGTCGCCACGCGCGAGCGCGACGCGCTCGCCCGCACGCTCGGCGTGGTCGCGCCATCGCCGATCACGCTGCGCATCCATGCGACGACAGACGAATATGAGCGATCCACCGGACAGGCGTGGTTCACCTCCGGCGCGCTGGTGAACGGCGAGCTGCACCTGCTGCCGCTGGCGGTGCTGCGCGACCGCGGTGTGTTCGAGCGCACGATCCGCCACGAGCTCGTGCATCTCATGACCGACGCGGAGCTCGGCGGCCGCCCGGCGTGGGTCCGCGAAGGCGCAGCCATCTATTTTGCCGGGGAGCGGCCCATTCCCGGAACGGTGATTCAGCGGCCCGCGTTCCGTCCCGAGCCGCGCCCATCGTGTCCGTCGGACGCGGAGCTGTTGCACCCGGTGTCGGTCGGTGCGCTGAGCAACGCGTACGCGCGGGCACGGGCGTGCTTTGCGAAGCAGGTTGACGCGGGGAAGAGTTGGAGGGATGTCAGGTAGGTGGGGACCCGGGGAGCGGGGATCGGGGATCGGGGATCGGGGATCGGGGA
>DATATJ010000199.1:0-2330 GCA_036268855.1 Vicinamibacterales bacterium | reverse complement strand
TGGCGCAGCTCGGCGATCGGCATTTCGGGATCGCCCTTCATCAGCTGCCCGCGCGGAAACACCGTTTCCGGCTCGAGATTCAGGAGCACGCGATCGAGGTCGGAGCCTTCGTATTCGTCCGGCCTGGCCGTGAACGTCGTGTGACGGGTGGCGTGCGTCAGCGACAGCTGCACCGTCTGCTTGGCGCGATCGATGAGCAGCCGGCCTTCCTTGGCGAAATAGACCGTCGTCTGATCGGGGCGCGTGGCGTCGGCGAGAAAGACGTCGCGCCAGCCGCCGTCCGGCAGCCGATCCTGGATGTACAGCACGCGGTTGGGAAACTGGGTGAAGAAGACGCGCGGCTTCACGTCGGTCTCGGCCTTGGCGGCGACAATGCCGAACGTGATCTCGCGGAAGCGCTGGTTGCCGTTCGGCAGCGACACGATCATGACGTACGCGTTCGCGGCCGCCGCGACGACGGCCATCAGCAGCACCGGGCGGAGGAGCCGCTGGAGGCTGACGCCGCACGCCTGCATCGCCACGAACTCGCGGTCGCCCGAAATGCGGCCGAAGCCGATCAGGATGCCGACCAGGAGCGCCATCGGGATGTCGATGCTGAGCGCCTGCGGCAGCAGCGTGACGATCACCTTCAGCACCGTCGGCCAGTCGACGCCCTTCTCGATCAGCTTCTCGCCCTGATCCAGGATCACCGGGATCTCGAGCATGAAGCTCAGAAGGACCAGCCCGATGCAAAAGGGCAGGACGACTTCACGAATCAGGTAGCGATCGAGAATTTTGAACATGAAAGCGGGCGCGGCGGCCGGGCCCGCGTCCGCGTCCGCCGAGCGAGCGGCCGACTGGACACCGGCTACCGACCCTGACAGATTAGCACCCATGACCCAGGTCGCGATCCTCTGGCACATGCACCAGCCGTTCTATGAAGACCTCGCCACCCACGAACACATCATGCCGTGGGTGCGGCTGCACGCGCTCAAGGACTACTACGGTATGGTGGCGCTGCTGCGCGAGTTTCCCGGCATCCGCGCGACCTTCAACCTCGTCCCATCGCTGCTCGTGCAGCTCGAGGCGTTCGCCGAGGACCGCGCGCGGGGCCGATCGCTGGAGCTCGGCCTGAAACCGGCCGCCGACCTCACGGAGGGCGACATCGCCTTTGTCCTCCAGCACTTTTTTCACGCGCACCGCGAGCACCTGATCGACCCGTACCCGCGGTACGCGGAGCTGCTGGCACGGCGCGGCGGAGCGATGCCCACGCCGTCGGCGCAGCGCGCAGCGGCGGCGCGCTTCACGGTGGACGATCTGCGCGACCTGCAGGTCTGGCACAAGCTGGCCTGGATCGACCCGTCCTATCTCGACGGAGACGCGCGTGTGCAGGCGCTCGTCGCGAAGGGACATCACTTCAGCGAGGAGGACAAGGCCGTCCTGCGGGCCGTCGAACTGGAGATCCTGAACAAGGTGATTCCGGAGTACCGCGACGCGGCGGCGCGCGGCCAGATCGAGCTGTCCACCTCGCCGTTTTACCATCCGATTCTGCCGCTGCTGTGCGACACCGACGTGTATCTGCGGACTCACCCCCAGTCGCAGATGCCGCGCCAGCGTTTCCAGCATCCGGAAGACGCGGCCGAACAGATTGCACGCGCCGCGGCGTGCCACGAGCGTCTCTTCGGACACCGCCCCGCGGGACTCTGGCCATCCGAGGGCTCGGTCTCCGAGGCGATGGTGTCGATCGTCGCCGCTGCCGGCTTCCAGTGGATGGCCACCGACGAACAGATCCTCGCGCAGACGCTCGGCGTCGAGCTCTCGCGCGACGGCTCGGGTCAGCTCAATGAGCCTGAGCACGTGTATGCGCCGTACCGCGTGCAGTCCGGCGGATCGTCGGTCGCCTGCGTGTTCCGCGATCACGGCCTGTCCGATCGCATCGCCTTCAACTACGCGAGCTGGGCGCCCGATGCCGCGGCCGCCGACTTCGTGGGCCGGCTGGTCGAAGCCGGCCGGCGCTTCGCGACGCGGACGGGCGGGGAGGAAGCCGTCATCCCGATCATCCTGGACGGCGAGAACGCCTGGGAGCATTTCGCCGGCGGCGGCCGACCGTTCCTGCGCGCGTTGTACGATCGACTCTCCCACACCCCCGAGCTCCGGACGGTAACGATGGCGGAGGCGGTGCGAGGGGCGAGCCGCGCGTTGACGAACATCTTCCCGGGGTCCTGGATCGACGCCAACTTCTACATCTGGATTGGACACGGCGACGACCAGCGGGCGTGGACCCAGCTCGCCGAGGCGCGGGACGCGCTGACCGGCGCCGGCGGCGCGGACGCGGCCGTCGTGGCGCAGGC
>DATATJ010000198.1:0-22796 GCA_036268855.1 Vicinamibacterales bacterium | reverse complement strand
CGTCGGGGTGTGTCTCGCGGCCGTCGTGGGGGCGGCGGACGCGGCGTGGAAATGGAAGGGACCGTCCGGCGACAAGATCGTGTCGATGCTGATCATCGGCGACATCGACATCCAGTTGCGCGCCGACCCCACCACCGCCTTCGTGCACATCGGCGACACATTGAAGCGCGCCGATCTCGTGTACGCGAACCTCGAAGGCGTGCTCGTCAAGCCGCAGGGTCCGACGGTCGACATTCCCGACAAAAGAGGCTGGCAGCATCCTGGTCCTGACGGCGTGAAAGCTTTGAAGGCGTGGAATATCGACGTGGTCGGCGCGGCGAACAACGTCGCCTACGACCGCGCGAACATCATGCAGAGCCTGGGCGTGCTCGACGCCAACGGCATCATCCACACGGGTGCCGGTTCCAACATCACCGAGGCGCACAAACCAGCCATCGTCGAGCGCAAGGGCGTGAAGATCGGGTTCCTGCAGTACACCGCGCGGTGGTATCAGGACAACGAGCAGATCGCGACCGACACCGAGGCGGGCGTCGCGAAGATCTCGTCGCGCGACGGCGTGACGATTGATCCGGCCGACGTCGCGCGCGTGAAAGACGACATTCGACGCCTCCGCGCCCAGGTCGATATCGTCGTGGTGTCGCACCACAACCGCGACGGGGCGACGGCGACACAGTTCGTCGCGCCGCCGCCCGTCGATCACGGCGCGCCCAAGCGCGATCCGCATCACTCCGAGGAGTATCAGAAGGCGTTCGCGCACATGGCGCTCGACGCGGGTGCCGATCTCGTCTACGGCCACGGGACACACACCGTTCAGGGCGTCGAGGTGTACAACGGCAAGCCGATCCTCTACGCGATCGGACATTCGGCGTTCGATCAGCCGGGATACGAGAAGTCGAAAGACGGCCTGGTCGTGCACGCCATCGTCCAGGACAAGAAGCTGCGGCGCGTGGCGTTCGTGCCGGTGACGCGCGACGCCCACAACGACGTGATGATGCTGGATCCGTCGGCCGGCGAAGGCGCCCGGCTGCTACAGATCGTCCAGGGGGAGTCGGGCAGCACCCCGTTGAAGGTGGAGGGCGAGGAAGTCGTCCTGCTCGATCGCGCGCCGCAGATGTCGAAGAAGTAACGGCGCCGCTCTGGTACACTACCAGCAGCACGACGAGGCGCTGCGCTCGCGGCCCGGGTCATGTCAGCAGAAGGATGAGCCCAATGTCGAGTCTGATCTGGATGGCCGCAGGCGGAATCGTGGTGGTAGCCGTTGGCGTGTGGACGTTCCTGCGCGTCGGGCAGGAGCGTGACGACATGGGCACCATCAGCGGCCAGTGGATTGCCGAGCACCGCTCGCAAGAGCGGCAATCCGACAGCCACTAGAAAGCGACGAAAGGCGGGCCCAGACGGGGCCCGCCTACGGATGTGATGCCTGAAGGTGCTGCGCCAGCAGCGCGCGCACTTCTTCGTCTGTCACCTGCGTGAAATCCGCGTACCACAAACCCACCGCTTGAAACGGCTCCGGCGTGAGCGCGCAAACCATCTCGTCCACCTCGCGCTCCAGCGCCTCGCACGTGCTGGCCGCCGCCACCGGGACCGCGACGACGACCCTCGCCGGATGCTCGAGCGCGAGTGCCTGGGCGGCCGCCCGCATCGTCGATCCAGTAGCGAGACCATCGTCAACGAGAATCGCGATACGGCCGGCGACGTTCGCTGCTGGTCTCCCACTTCGATAGAGCCGCTCCCGACGATCGAGCTCGACGACTTCGCGCTCGGCCACTCGCGCGATCGTCTCCTCCGTCAGTGCGAGGCTCCGAACGACATCGTCGTTGACGACGCGTACACCGCCGCTGGCGACGGCTCCCATCGCCAGCTCTTCGTGGCCAGGCACGCCCAGCTTTCGAACGAGAAAGACATCCATCGGCGCGTGCAGCGCGGTCGCCACTTCGTGTGCGACGGGCACGCCGCCCCGCGGCAGGGCCAACACGAGCACATCAGGGCGGTCGGCGTACGCGACGAGCGCCCCGGCGAGCCGCTGGCCACCTTCCGCCCGGTCGCGGAACGGCCGAGACATCATCTGCGGCATGCCATCACACGAGCGAAAAACGTGCCGACGGCGGCGACTGCTCTGCCCTATTGGTCGCTCAGCGCGGCCATCGGCGACAGCCGAGCCGCGCGGCGCGACGGCACCACGCAGGCCACCAGTGTGACCGCGCTGATAACGGCGGCCGTGGCGGCGAGCGTGGCCGGATGCAGTGCGGGCACGTCGAACAGGACGCTTCGGGCCGCGCGACCAGCGGCGGCGGCGCCCAGCACGCCGAGCGTCGCGCCAATCGCGAGCAGGCGCGCGCCGATGATCAGGAACTGCCTGCGAATCTGCCGCGGCTGGGCGCCCAATGCGATTCGCACGCCGATCTCGCGACGACGCTGCGCGACGGCATAGCTGAGCACGCCGTACGTGCCGAGCGCGGCGAGCAGGAGCGCCATCACGGCGAAGATGCCCGTGAGCACGGCCGGTGAACGGCGCCCGATCAGGCTGTCTGCGATCCGCGCGTCCATCGACCACAGATCGTCCACGGCCAACCCGGGGTCGATGCGCCGCACGATCCCGCGCAGGCTTGTGGCGAAAGATTCCGGCGCTCGACGCGTGCGCGCCAGAACGTAGAGGCTGCCGTCTGCGCGATGGCCGAACGGAAAGTAGACGGCGCCAGGGGCGCCTTCGTCGGTCACCGCCACCTGTTTGACGGCACCGACGACGCCGACGATGGTGCAGGCGCGGGCAGCGTCGGCCGGCGAGCTGCCCTCGAACAGCTGCTGTCCGAGGGCGCTGGCGCGCGGCCAGTAGCGGCGCGCAAAATCCTCGTCCACCACGCAGGTGCGTTCGTCCCGGCGGGAATCGGCGGCCGTCAGATACCGCCCTTCCCTGAGGGGGACGCCGAGCGCCGTGAAGTAATCGCCCGCGACACTGTAAACATAGTGGCCGTGCAGCGACTCCCCCCGCTCCGCCACATGCCCCACCACGGTGATCGCACTCTTGATCCGGCTTTCGCCAAGGGGCACCCGGCTCGCCGCGCCGACCGCCACGACGCCCGGTTGCCGGGAGGCTGCCTCGAGCACGCGGTCCGAGAACGCGAGCAGCAATCCCGCGCTCTGGTAGTCCTTCCGTGGAAGCGTGATGTGCGCGCTCAGCACGTGATCCGGCTGGAAGCCGGAGGGCGCCGCCATCGCCCGCTCGAAACTCAGCGCGAGCATGCCGGCACCGGAGATCAACACGAACGCGAGGGCGATTTGCGCGACGACGAAGCCGTGCCGGACGCGCTGGGCGGAACGGCCGGCGATGCCGCCGCGCGATTCCGTCTGCAACCCACCCGCCGGATCCGCGCGCAGGTTGAACCACGCGATCGGGGCGGCGATGAGGACGCCCAGCGCAATCGACCCGAGCATCGCGATTCCCGCCACGCGTGCGTCGAACACCACCTCCGAACCGAGCGGCAGACGTTCGGTGCCGAGCGTCGCGAGGAGCCGGGTACCGGCTGCGCCGACCATCAGGCCGAGCAGGCCTCCCGCCACGGTGAGCAGCACCGTTTCGACCATCACCGCGGACACGATGCGCCGCGCGCTCGCGCCGAGCGATTGCCGGATGGCGAGCTCGCGCGTCCGGCCCGCGGCGCGAATCAGCAGAAGGTTCACGAGATTGACCGCGCCGATCAACAGCAGGCACAGCACGCCCGTCTGCGTCAGCAGGAGGATGGGGCGGATCGAAGCGACATGATCGGCGTGCAAGGATCGGACGATCGTCCGGAATCCCGCGCCGGCGATCGTGCGCGCATCGGGATCGTCGAGCTCGAGCGCGGCGTTCTGCGCATCGATCTCCGCCTGCGCGGCTGCCATCGACACGCCTGGCCTGAGGCGTGCGATCATTTCGGTGGACGTGCCGGCATGGCGTCGCGCCGGCCCGCGCTCCTCGGCGTTGGACGGCAGGGGGAGATACACCCGCGCGTGCGACGAGAGGAATCGAAAGTCCGGTGGCAGCACGCCGACGACCGTCTTCGGCGCACCGTCGACGTGGATCTTGCGCCCGAGCACGCCCGGATCCGCACCGGCGCGTTGACGCCAGTACGCGTTCGTGAGAATCGCGACATCGTCGGTCTGGCGCGTCATCTCCTGGTCGGTGAACGTCCGGCCGCGCGCCGGGTCGACGCCGAGGGTGGAGAAGAAATCGGGCGAGACGCGCGCGACCGCCTCCGCCTCGGTCGCGCCCGATTCGCCGACCAGCGCGGTGCCGTTGCGGTAGATGGCCAGGCTGGCAAGGGTGGCGAGATGCCCGCGGCGCTCGTAGTAATTGGTGACCGATGCGCCGTCGCGCTCGACGCCGGCGTTCGGATAGGTGTTGAAGACGGCGACCAGGCGACCCGCGTCCGGAAACGGGAGCGGACGCAGCAACACGGCGTCTACGACCGCGAAGATGGTCAGGTTCGCGCCCAGGCACAGTGCGAGCGTGACCAGGGCCGTGAACGTGAACCGAGGCTCGCGTCGAAAACGGCGTATCGCATGCTCGAGGTCGCGCACAACGCTGTCCATCAGTGCTCCCGGTGCATCGGCGGTATCATCCCCACGACGGTTCAAATCAGGCCGGCTCGAGCCTGAGACATCGGGACGGATCCGCATGAAGAGACGCGGCTACCTCAATCAGACGATGATTTGCCGATTCTCGTTCTGGACGACGAGCGCCTGCCTGCTCGTCGCGGTGTTCGCATCGATCCTCGCGATCTGGCAGTTCACCGGGACCGACGCGTTGTGGCGGACGGTCGCCACCTGTGCGGTCATCGGCGCGGGCACGGTGACCTTCTCGTGGGTGAACGGTCTGTTCGGCGGTGACGAAGGCTAGGCGGGCGCGGTCTACAGGTCTGCGGCGTCGCGAGGAAGTCCCGGGCGGCGCCGCGCACGTGGGCTCACCCGCGACAGCGGGGGGCAGCAGGCCAATTTCGCGGCGGGAGAGGCGACGCTCCGGCCGGTCGCCTCTTCGAGTTTGTGCCGGTCGCGGACGACCGTGTCGAGGTGGCCCGCGCAATGAATGGCGGTGTGCACCAGCGATCGCAACACGGGATCGGTCGAGTTGGCCAGGCGATAGTAGACCCAGAGGCCGTCTTTTCGCGTCTCGACCAGGCCGGCGCGGCGCAGATACGCGAGGTGCCGCGACGCCTTCGGCTGCGGCACGTCCAGCGTGTCGTGCAGATGGCAGACGCAGACTTCTCCGCCGACCAGCAGCGCGAGCACGCGCAGCCGTGTCGGGTCGGCGAGCGCCCGCAGCGTGGTATCCATCGCCGTCAGGCGGACGTCGCGCGTGGATCTCATATTCGCTCTTACAAATATAACATCCGGCGCAAGGCCTTCGGCCTCAGGAGCCTTCTTCGCTTCGTGCTCGAGGGCACGCGCACACCGGTGGACCCGCGAAATGGACGCGCGCTCGGATAAGATACGCCGACCGCCGGCGCTGCCCGCCGCGGGTTATTCGGGGGACTGACATCATGAGGATCACGTTCGGACGCTCAGCGCTCGTGGCTCTGACATTGGCGGCGATCGGCGCGGCGCCCGCGCGTGCAGCGGACGTGCTCTATGTCAAAGCGGCGCACCTCATCGTGGATGCGAGCCAGCCGGCGATCAGCCCCGGCACCCTCGTCATCACCGATGGCGTCGTCACCGCTGCCGGCGCCAGTGTCGCGATGCCGCCAGGTGCGCGGCAGCTGGACCTCGTCGGCTTGACGGTGATGCCGTCGCTGCTCGACGCGCACACGCATCTGGCCGGCGGCGCACCCAAGCCGCAGCCGGGCCAGCCGATGCCGCTCGCGACGCCCGCCTATGCGGCACTGCAGGCGCAGAAGAGCGTCGGCGCGGCGCTGCAGCTCGCGTCTCCGCGATGCGCGTGCTCGGCACGAATGATTTTCTCGACGTGTCGATCAAGAACGCGATCGACGATGGCCTGATCCCGGGCCCTCATCTCATTCCGGCGGCGCATCCCCTGTCGATCATCGGCGGCCACGACGACTTCGCGCCGATGCCGTACACGTTCGACGTCCGCGACCTGTATACGCCGCTGCATGGGTACGTCAGCTCGCCGGCGGACGCCGAGAAAGCGGTGCAGCTCCAGATCAAATACGGCGCGCGCGTGATCAAACTGATGGCCTCGGGCGGCGTCGGGTCGCCGCTCGATTCGCCGGGCGACGAAAACCTCACCCTCGACGAGATGCGCGCCGCCGTCCAGCAGGCGCACATGCACCATTTGAAGGCCGCCGCGCACGCCGAGAGCCTGCAGGCGATCATGGACGCGATGCGCGCGGGGATCGACTCGATCGAGCACGGCTCCGAGCTCAACCAGGAAGCCGTGGACTACATGAAAAGCCATCACATCGTGCTGGTGCCGACCGTTCACGTCGCCATCGAGACGGCCAAGGAAACGCGCCAGGCACCTCCCGGCACGTTCGGCGCCTCGGCCTACAGCCAGTTCAAGGCGAAGCAGCTGATGGCCACGCACGAGGCGAGCTTCGCGCTGGCGCTCAAGAACGGCGTGACCATGGCCGGCGGCTCTGACAACGCCTACACGCCGGGGAGCACCGGCATCTTCGCGGAGCTGGTGTCCGACGTCCAGCACGGGATGTCCACGCGGCAGGCGCTGACGTCGGCGACACTCGAAGGCGCTTCGCTGCTTGGTCTCGACACCCTCGGCAAGCTCGGGCCTGGTATGGAGGGAGACTTCATCGCCATGGACGGCGATCCGCTCGCCGACATCCACGCGATCGAAAAGGTGCGCGTCGTCGTCTTCAAGGGCCGCGTCATCACGGACAAGACCAGGCCCACATCGTAGCCCTGTTCGGCTTTTGGCACAGAGACGCTGACGCGCAACCACCCGGTTGCACAATTCCGGCCTCGGACGTATGATGCAACCAGGAGGTTGCATATGCCAGCGAACACGAATTCGATCGAGAAGACAATTGTGCTCCGCGCGCCGCGCGCCCGCGTCTGGCGGGCGCTCACGGACGCGGCGGAATTCGGCCAGTGGTTCGGCGTCAGATTCGACGACAGTGCGTTCGTGCCCGGCGCGCTCTGCCGCGGCGTCGTGGTCCCCACCGCCGCCGACCAAGACGTCGCCACGGCGCAGCAGCCGTACGCGGGCCTGCCGTTCGAAATCACGGTAGACCGGATGGAGCCGGAGCGCCTGTTTTCGTTCCGATGGCACCCGTTCGCTGTCGATCCCGCTGTGGATTACTCGAACGAACCGACCACGCTCGTCGTCTTCAGGCTCGAGGAGACCGCGAACGGCGTCACGCTCACGGTCACCGAGTCCGGATTCGACCGCATTCCGCTGGCACGCCGGGCCAACGCCTTCACCGCAAACGATCAGGGGTGGACCATGGTGATCACGCTGCTCGAGAAGCACCTTGCCAAGGCTGCGTAAAACAGGCGCCGCACCGCCGGCCGGGTCTGCGTCGGTCTTTGCGGCGCTGGGCGACGACACACGGCTGCGCCTCCTCTCCCGTCTCTGCGACGATGGGCCGATGTCGATGGCGAAATTGACGGCCGGCTTCCCCATGACCCGGCAAGGGGTCAGCAAGCATTTGAAGGTGATGGAACAAGCCGGCCTCGTCCGCCGCACGTTGCGCGGCCGGGAGAGTGTCTGGCAATTGGAGGCGAAGCGGATCGCGGACGCGCGCCGATACCTCGACCTGATTGCCGCGCAGTGGGACGCGGCCCTCGATCGACTGAAGCACTTCGTCGAAACCGCGTAGCGTGCCGGTTCAACCGGGAAAACGTTACTCGGCCCGCATCGCTTCGATCGGGTCGATCGCGCCGGCCCGCCGCGCCGGCACGAAGGCGGCGGCCACCGAGACGGCGACGAGCGCGAGGACGGCGAGCGCGAGCGTCGCCGGATCGATCGGGCTCACATCGAACAAGACGCTCCGGAGCAGACGCGCGACGCCGATCGAGCACAGGAGTCCCGCCGCGATACCGAACGCCAGCAGGCGCGCTGCGCCACCGAGCACGAGGCCGACCACGTGTCCTGACGTCGCGCCCAGAGCCATGCGAACGCCCAATTCGCGGGAACGCTCGGACACGAGCAGCATCAGCAGGCTGTACAGACCGAGCGATGCCAGCGTCATCGCCGCGCCGGCAAACATCGTCAGCACGCTCGCGTCGAGGCGCGGCTCGTCGAGCGATCCCGCCAGCACCTGCTCGAGCGGCTGCAGACCGAACACCGCTCGTCCGGGCGCGATGCCGCGAACGATCTGACGCACGGCCGCCAGCGTGCCGCGAATGTCCCCCCGCACGCGAACGACGTACTCCGGGTCGGGCCACGAGCCGGCCGAGAGGCATGCGTACACATAGGGCGCCGCCGCTGCCCGCGGTCCGTCCTCGATCGTGTTGCCGACGATGCCGACAATCTCGAGAGCGTCGGCGCTCTGGTCGAAGGTGAAATGGCGGCCGATGAGATCCGGTCCGTAGCGCTCGGCGAAGGCGCGGTTCACCACGGCTGTGGCTGGGGCCTTGAAATCGAGACGAAGCGGCGGACACCAGTCCCCGGCGATCAACGGCACGCCCATGGCCGACAAGTACCCGCTGCTGATGGTCCGTTCCCCGATCGAAATCTTGCCGTTGTCTTCAGTGGTGGACCGACCTTCGAGGGCTATTTGAAACCGCAGCGTCCCGCCAGTCGCGGGCAGGAAATTCACGAAACCTGCGGCGGTGACGCCGGGCGCCTGCCTGAGATCGGCGACGAGGCGCTCCTGCAGTTGCCCGACGCGGGCGCGATCCTCGTCCCACGCGGCCCCTACGTGAAAGGTGATGGCGTGCGCGGCGTCGACGCCCGAGTCCACGTGACCGAGGTTGTAGTAGCTGCGCAGCATCAGTCCCGCCGACGCCATGAGCACCACGCTGAGCGCGATCTGGGCGCCGACCAGAATCTGCTGCAGGCCGTGGCGCGCTGCGGAGCTCCCGCGTCCTTCCTCGGCGAGCTGCGGCGCGAGATCGCCGGCAGTCCCGCGCAGCGCGGGCCCCAGGCCGAAGACCAACGCTGCCACGAGGCTCGCCGCCGCCGTGAACGCCAACGCTCGCGCATCGAGCACGACCTCGTTCATGCGCGGCACGGTGGCAAAGACCCTCGCGAAGAGACCGACCAGCCAGAACGCGAGGAGGGCGCCCGTCAGCGCGCCGGCGCACGCGATGATGAGGACCTCGCGCAGGAGCGCCGCGACAAGCTGCACGCGCGATCCGCCAATCGCCTGGCGAATCGAGAGCTCGCGGGCGCGACGCCGGAGCTGAATCAACATGAGGCCGGCGATGTTGGCGATCGCAATCGCGAGCAGCAGCGTCACCGCCGCGAATACGAGACCGAGCGCGCTTCGGTATGTCCCGACCCGCAGCTCCTTCAGGTCGCCAACCGAGACCGACCATGCCTTGTCGGTCTCCGGGTACTGCTCCCCAAGGGCCTGCTCCACGCGCACGAGATCCGCGGTGGCCTGATCGATCGTGATGCCGCCCTTGATCCGGGCCACCCCGCTCATGAACCGTGCGGAGCGGACCGCGAGGAGCCCGGGCCCGGTCTGCGCCGGCAGCCAGACATCAATGGCCGCGCTCGTGAAGGTGCGCGGCATCACGCCAACGATCGAGTACCCCACGCCCTGCAGCACGAGCCGGCGGCCGACCGCAGAGGAATCGCGCCCGTAGCGGCGCGTCCAGAGCCCTTCGCTGATGACCGCCGCGTGCGGCCCACCCGACTTCTCCTCGTCGGGCGTGAAGACGCGACCGACGAGCGGCGCCATGCCGAACACCGTGAAGTAGCGGGGCGCGACGCGACGACCCTCCAGGCGTTCGGGCTCGGCGCCGGCGGTGTCCGT
This sequence comes from Vicinamibacterales bacterium, assembly GCA_036268855.1. Classification (GTDB taxonomy): domain Bacteria; phylum Acidobacteriota; class Vicinamibacteria; order Vicinamibacterales; family CAVVIG01; genus DATATJ01. The sequence continues at coordinate 12,918 of DATATJ010000198.1, read as the reverse complement.
GACGTTTTCCGCAAACGCGCCCGACAGCGCCTCGAACGCTCGAGTGGAGCGATTCCAGTCTTCGAGGCGTCCCGGCGCCACGAGGCTCAGTGCCTGGCTCTTCGCGGGGTTCGTCTCCATCACGCTGACGAGGCGATCGGCGTCGGGGAATGGCAACGGCCGCAGCAGAACGGCGTCCACCACCGAAAACATCGCGGTGGTCGTCCCGATGCCGGCGGCCAGCGTCAGGATGGTCAGGAGGGCAAAGGCGGGGCGCCGCGCCAGCGAACGCCAGGCGATCACGTATGACTTCATGAGCGGAGCCCGTTGCGGTGTCGGCACGGCATCGCCATTGGCGTCTCCGTGCTTAGACGTAGGCGGTGGCCGATCGTTAGCCGGCTGGAAAGCCGCACCCGCGCGCGAAATCAGAGTCCAAACGACGATGCGTATCGGACGCGCCCGCGGACCTCGTCGAGGGCGCCAGGCCTCAGCTCGAGCGCCATCAGCGCGCCGGGAGGAAATGGATGATCGAGCGCGCGCGCCAGCTCGGATGAAAACCCGAACCGGGGATAGTATGCCGCGTGCCCCAGCACGAGGGCGACGCGCTCCCCCGCCCGTTTCAATTCATCCAGACCACGCCGGACCAGCGCGCTGCCGATTCCCGATCGCTGGTGGGCCGGCATCACCGCGAGCGGCGCCAGCGCCACGGCCGGCACAGTGCCGCTCGCAGTGTCGATCCACATCCGGCTGAACAGCAGATGACCGACCGGCTGGCCGCCGAACGACGCCACCAGCGACAGGACGACGGCGCCTTCGATTCGCAGCCGATCGATCAGGTCGGATTCGTCCGGCCGGCCGAAAGCGGCGTCGTTGATCGCGCGGATCGCCGGCTGGTCGTCGGCTGCTTCGGCGGCAATCATCACTGAAGGTCCAGTTTCGGCGCGGCCGGCTTCACAGTGATCTCCGCGACAAGGCTGTCGATGCGGCGCGCCAGTTCCGCCTGCGCCTCCCGGCGCCGGCCGTCGAGCTCTGCGGACTCCTTCTTCAGCGTCTCGACACGGTCCTCCTGCTGCGTCAGCTGCGCCGTGTACCGTTTCGTGAGCTGCTGCTCCTCCGACGAGCCCTTGAGCGCTTTCATATTCTCCCGGATCCGCTGCTGGTCGTCGCCGATGCGCTTCATCTCCCCGGCACGCGAGGCCAGCTCGAGCCCGATCGCCGCCGCTGCCGCCTTCGCCGCGACGACCGGCGCGAGCATCGTCCGCAGCGTCTCGTCATTGCCCGACTCGCGCACGAACAACGCCACCTGCGGTTCGGTGATGTCGGTGATCCGGTAGGTCGTGTCGAGCGGCTGCTGCTCCACGACGGTCAGCTTCTCGGTTTGTGTCGATGGCACGTTCACGAGAAACCGATACGCGTCCGCCGCCGTCTCGGCCGGCGTGACCGCGCCGGTCAGCTTCCATCCCGCGCGGATCGGGTGCTCGATCACCACGCGCCGGTTGGAGGTGTCGCTGTTGCGGATCGTGTAGACGCGCTGCGCGACATGCTCGCTGTGCTCGACGAGCATGCCGTGCGCGATCGAGATGCGCGTCACGGTGCGCTGCTCGTCGCCGTTGCGCGACTCGACCTGCACGCCCAGATCGACGGCGTACGACAGCAGCCGCTTTTCGCCCGGCTTGAGCGCGTCCACGAGCCCTTCGCCCGCGAACGAACCCGCATCGAGGACAGTGAAGGATCCGCTGTCGAGCGTGAGGCTGCTGGAGTTCGTCAACCAGAGACTCCGAAGCGGGCGTCCGCCGGTCGTGCGGCCGTTCCAGAGCGACACACGATCGGCGGCGACGTCGGCGCGCAGAATGGGTACGAGCGCCGATCGATTCCGGCCGATCGAAATCGGCCGGTCGATCCGGTATTCGAACAGATCGCCGAGGTCGCGCCCCTGCGCCACCGGTTCGATCGCGGCGGCTCGATCCTGGATTGCGTCGCGCGGGGGCATCGGCGGCGCGGCGACGATGCCGCCCGTCACCCCGCCGACCACGCCGGCCAACTTGCGTCTGGCGGGTTGCGCTCCCGCCACAGTGACCGTCTCGGCCAGCGACGCGATGCTCAGGTGCCGGCTCGATTGCGTTTGTTCGCCTGGACCGACCTCGACGTCTTCGTCTCGAGACGACTGAAATCCGGCGAGCTCGAACGTGACGGTGTAAGTCCCAGGCGTTAGTCCGCTGATCGTGTAACGCCCACGAGCATCAGCAACCGCCTGCGCAGACACGTGGTCGCCCTCGTCGAGCACCTTGACCGTGGCGCCTGATAATGCGGCACCAGACTCGTCCGTGACCTCTCCGTAAACGCCCCCGTCGCCGCTCTCGAGCGTGGCCTGGTGCAACTGCGGCGTCGGGAGCAGCGACGGCGAGAGGGGCACGACGGGCCGACGCGCGTACATCGGTTGTGACAGCTGCTGGATGAACGACTGCGGGGCGCCGGCGACGAGCGACAGCTGCACGTTGCGCCAGTCCTCGCCGATCGTGTTGTCCACGATCGCCCACCCCTGCAGCGTCGTCGGGCCGGCCGCTGAAGGTAGGATGATCCGGTAGGTCGTCTTCCAGATCGGCACCTCGCTGATGTAGCTGACCAGCAGGTCGCGATCGCCGGTGCCGGCCGTCGCGATCGTCATCCGGCGGCGATCCTGAGCGCGCGTCGAGGCGAGCAGGCCAAGAAAGGTATCGACCTGCTCCGCTGATTCGCGCTGGGCAAGCTTCACCGTCACCGCGGGTGTGACCTCGACGATTCGGACCTGGCCATCGTCGCTGACCAATGTGATTTCGTCGAGGGTCGTCGTCTCGCCGCCGTGTATTCGGGTTCGCGGCTCGACGCCGAGCAGGCGGCCGACGATGGGGCCACCGCCTGCGTGCACCTCGAGACGAGCGCCCCGCAGGGCGTCCAGCAGCTGCGCCAGCGTCGCGTGCTCGCCGACCTTCAGACGCAGGCTGCCAAGGCGCTGCGCCAGCGGCGCCTCGGAATTGTAGGACACGCCGGTCACGCGCCCACCGCCGAGATCGAGCACCGTCAGCGTCTTCAGCACGTCGTCGAGTTGCGTGCTGTTGAAGTCCACAGTCACCGCCTGGCTCGCGCGGACCTTTCCGAGGTGCTCGAAATAGCCGATGCCGTTCTTGTACAGGATGACGCGCCGCACCGGCAGCGCGTCGGAGGCCGGAGCCTGCGCCGCCGGCGCGCGCGCGGCGAGCGGGCGCGCCGGCGTCTGGGCCTTTGTGGCCTGCAACGAAATCACGAGGAGCCCGCCCACAACCAGAGCCAGACGTCGCATGCCGATGCCTCCCACGCCGAAAAAGACGGCTGCTCGTCCTTATCGGGCCTCGCGCCCATTTCCGACAGGTGCGCTCCCGTGCCCCATTTGACAATCGAATAGACCACCATTACAGTCCCATTGGTATGGCTAATGGAGATCGTCAGAAGACCGACGTGCTGCAGGGGACGCTCGACCTGATGGTGCTGCAGACGCTGGCCGCGCTCGGAGCGCTGCACGGGTACGCAATCGCCGCGCGCCTGGAGCAGGTGTCCGGCGGTTCGCTGCAGCTCAACATGGGCACGCTGTATCCCGGGCTGATGCGCCTCGAGCAACGCGGCTTCGTCCGAGGTGCGTGGGGCGTCACCGATCACAACCGCAAGGCGCGCTTCTACACGATCACGCCCGCCGGACGCCGGCAGCTCGCCAGCGAGCGCGCCGAGTGGACGCGGATGGCCGACATCATGAACACGCTGCTGCACGGCGAAGGCTGAGAGAGAAGGTCGCCATGACCAGGCTCCGTGAATGGCTCGTCCGGCTGTGGGGCTCGCTCGCCGGCCATCGCGACGATGCGGATCTCGAGGCGGAGCTGCGTGCGCACATGGCGTTCGCGGCCGATTCAGCGGACGCGCGTGTCTCGTCGCCGGTGCCGCCATCCGCGACAACTCGCCGCGGCGGCGTTCCGCAGGCGATGGAGTCGCTGCGCGATCAGCGCGGACTGCCATGGCTTGACGATGGCGCGCGCGACATACGCCACGCCGTTCGGCTGCTTCGCGCCAATCCCGTGTTCACCGGCGTCGCGGTCCTCTCCCTGGCGCTCGGGATCGGCGCGAACAGCGCGACGTTCAGCCTCGCCGACGAGCTGCTGCTTCGTCCGCTTCCGATCCGCGAGCCAGGCGCCGTTATGAACGTCAGCACGGACGGGTCGGAAGAAGCGTTCGCCGGCGGGCTCATGTCGTATCCGAACTATCGCGACCTGCGCGAACATGCGCAGTCGTTCGACGGTATGGTCGCGTACCAGTTGATCACCGCTGCTATCGCCCCGTCCCGTGACGCGAGCCGCATGATGCGGTTGGGCACGCTGGTGAGCGACAACTTCTTCAGCGTGCTGGGCGTGCAGCCGTCGCTCGGCCGAAGCCCTGCGCCCGACGAAGGACGCGTGCCGGGTCGCGACGCGGTGGTCGTGATCAGCGACGACTACTGGCGAAACACGCTTGGCGCCGACGCCGCGGCGCTGAACCGCGACGTGTGGATCAACGGCGTCGCGTTCCGCGTCATCGGCATCGCGCCCCCCAGCTTCACCGGCCTGGAGCCGCCCGTGCGACCGGCGTTCTACGTGCCGGCCGTCATGGCATCGCGTCTCGCTCTGGCAGACTCACAGGCGCTCGACGCCAGGGACGCGCGCGCGTTTCACGTGAAAGGCCGGCTGCGCGCCGGCGTCTCGCGGCGCGGCGCACAGGCCGAGCTCGCCACGCTCTGGAGCGGGCTCGAGCGGCAGTTTCCCGAAGCCAATGCTCACTTGTCCCTCGCCGTGCGCACGGAGCTCGAGCAGCGAACGCGCTCGGATCCGTGGGATACGTTCGCAATCGGGCTGCTCGCGGCGCTCGTCGCGCTCGTCCTGATCATTGCCTGCGCAAATGTCGCCAACCTGATGCTCGGCCGCGCGCGCGCCCGCGCGCGCGAGATGGCGCTGCGCCTCGCGCTCGGCGTCAGCCGTTCGCGGCTGCTGCGTCAACTGCTGACAGAGAGCCTCCTGTTGTCGCTGATGGGCGGCGGCGTCGGGCTCGTGTTCGCGTACGGCGGCATCCGCTTTCTGCAAACGATTCCCGTCGGCGATCAGATTGTGATCGCGCCGCAGCTCGATCAGCGCGTTCTGGTCTTCAGCCTGCTGGCCGCCATCGTGAGCGCGGCGCTTTTCGGTCTCGCGCCGGCCAGGCAGAGCCTGACGACCGACCTCGTGCCGGCGCTGAAAGCCTCCGAATCGGTCGCGCCCGATCGCCAGCGGATCATCGGCCGAAACGCTCTCGTCATCGCGCAGATCGCGATCTCGATGGTGCTCCTCATCGCCGCGGGCATGCTGGTGGACGGCTTCCGGAGAGCGCAGGCTCTCGACCCCGGCTTCCGGACGGACCACTTGATGATGATGACGCTGGATCCGGCGCTCGTGAGGTACACGCCGGAGCAGACGCGGACCTTCTACCGCACCCTGCTCGACCGCGTGCGAGAGCTGCCGAGCGTTCGCTCCGCGGCGCTCACCAGCTCAGTGCCCTTCCAGCCCGGCGATTGGGACGTCGAATCCGTGGTGCCGGAGGGTTATCAGTTTCCGCCCGGGCAAGACAGCCTGACCACGTTCGGCTCGGTTGTCGACGAGCACTACTTCGAGACCATGGGGATGCGCCTGGTGCGCGGCCGGCGGTTCACCGCCGCCGACACCGCCGGCACGCGCGGCGTGGCCATCGTGAACGAAGAATTCGCCAGGCGGTTCTGGCCGAATCAGGATCCGATCGGCAAACGCATCCGTCTGCCGGAGGCTCACGGCGCGTGGCTCGAGGTCGTCGGTATCGCCAAGACAGCCAAGTACACCTGGATCGCCGAGGCGCCGATGCCATTCGTGTATCTGCCGTTCGCACAACAACGGAGGACACGCATGTCGCTGATGGTCGAGTCGGCGACGCCCGACGCCGCGAGCCTCGCCTCGCCGCTGCGCGACGCTGTTCTCGCGCTCGACGTCAATCAGCCGATCGCGAAGCTGCAGACCTTCTCGCACCTGTATCAGGAGCGCGTCATCAAGATGCCGACGATGGTCATTCAGACGGTGAGCGCGATCGGACTGCTGGGACTCACGCTGGCGCTCGTCGGCTTGTACGGCCTCGTGGCCTATTCGGTGGCGCGGCGCACGCGCGAGATCGGCATCAGAATCGCGGTCGGCGCCGGCACCACCGACGTGCTCGCGATGGTCCTCCGCCAGGGCTTGAGGCTGGCGCTCATCGGCGTCGGCATCGGCGGCCTGGCGAGTTTCTTCATCGCGCGCATGCTGTCGTCCGCGCTCGTGGGCGTCGGCGAACCGAATCCGACCACCTATCTGATCGTCCCTGTGTCGCTCGTCTGCCTGACGGCGGTCGCCTGTTACATTCCGGCGTGGCGCGCGGCGCGAGTCGACCCGCTCGTCGCCCTCCGGTACGAATGACGCCGCATCAGAACCACGCGGCCACTACCGCTTGTGCGACAAGCGCGACGCCAATCGCGATGAGGCCAGCGTGCACGAACACCAGGAAGCGATCGGATTCGAGTCGCCGGCTCGCCCATCCTCCGAGCACGGTCGCCACGAGGACAATCGGCAGCGCGCGGAGATAGTAGCCGCTGACGGTCGAGGTCCACAGCCCGGCAACCCAGTACCCGATCATCCCCATCACGCTGACGGGGAGAAAGTAGCCCTGCAGTGTCGCGCGAAAGCGCCCGGGCGACCAGCGTCGAAGCGTTCCGTAGACGACCAGCGGAGGCCCGTTCAACCCGTACGCGCCGCCCAGGACGCCGGCCAGCAGGCCGAACGTCCACGCGAGCCGGTCGTCTTCGAGCGCCGGCCACCCGCCGTTCAGGAAGTAGCAGGCCGAGAAGCCGGCGACCACCGCGCCGAGAGCGGCCTTCACGCCCGCTTCGGGGACGCTCCGCAGCAGAAGTAATCCCAGCGGGATACCCAGCACGCTGGAAAGCACCAGCCATCCGGCCGCGCGCAGGTGCACGCGCCGCCAGTCCTGCGCCACCACGATAGCGGCCACGGTAATGGAGATCAGCACGGCCACTGGAGCCGCGATCTCGACGGGCAGCACGAACGCCAGCAGTGGGACGGCGATCAGCGCCTCGCCAAAACCGAAGGTGGCTCGCACGAGAGTGGCCACGCCGAACACGCCCACCACCAGCCAGGTTGTCGCGGTCCACGGCAAGATTGAATTATCGCAGGAACGCGCGGGGCTCGACGCGGACGCCATGTGGATCGATAATCCTCCGCCATGCAGCTTCCAGCGCCCATCGTCCGCGTCGTCTTGTGCCTGTCTCTCGCGGTGCCCGCTGCGGCGCAGACGCCGCGCGGCAGCATCACGATCGACCGCATTTCGCAGATCAAGTACCCGGCGGCATCCGCGTGGTCGCCCGACGGCAAGAACGTCGCCTTCCTCTGGGATGCCTGGGGCAAGCAGGACCTGTTCGTCGTCACGCCGGGTCAACGGCCGGTGGCGCTCACCGATTTTCCCGTGGATCCCGACATCCGGACGTCCGACATCACGTCGTTCGCGTGGGTCTCGCCGAGCGAGATCCTGTTCGCCAGGGACGGCGCCCTCTGGAGCGTGTCACCGACCACGCCAAAGCCGGCGCGGATGTCTGGCGGCCTGGCGGACGCCGGCGCGTTCACGCTGTCGAGCGATCGAAAGCTGATCGCCTTCACGCGCGGCGGACAGATCTGGATCGCGTCGCTCGACCGCAAGACGCAGCGCCCGGTGACCGGGTTGACGCCGATGACGGCGTCGAACCCCGTGTTCTCACGCGACAGCCGGTGGATCGCGTTCACCTCCGGCGGCGCCGGCCTCCCGGCCGATTCCGGCCTCCTCCCCTTCAACGGCGATCGCCTGCGCGTCGTCGGCAACAGCAACGGCGTGGTTGCGGGCGGCGCGACGGAGCGCCGGATCGGCGTCGTCTCGGTGGATGGCGGCGACCTTACGTGGATCCCCACGGCGGGCAACCCGAGCGCGATCCAGTTCACAGCAGATGGATCGGTGTTGTGGGCAGAAGGCTCGGCGGACGGCAAGAGTCGAACGATCAAGGTGTGGCGCGCCAGCGAGGCGCCTCGCGCCCTCTGGACGGATCGGGACGAACGGTGGTTCTCGCCGACCGCTCGCGACTCCAAGGTGATCGTCTCGCCCGACGGCCGATCGGTCGCCTTCGTCAGCGATCGTACGGGGTGGCTTCACCTGTACGTCATGCCGGTGAACGCCACTGCCGAGTCCCAGGCGAAGCTTTTGACGACCGGCAACTTCCTCTCCGGCCTCGGCAGCTGGTCGCCGGACAGCACACGGATCGCGTATCACCGCAGCGCGGTGGGCAACCAGATGGAGCGGTTCGTGGATGTCGTGGACGTCGCCTCGGGCAAGAGCGAGCCGATCGTCACCGAGCACGGTGTGAACTACGATCCGTCGTTCTCGCCCGACGGCGCGAGCCTCGTGTTCCATCGCACCGACGTCGAGAACTCGCTCGATTTGTACACGGTGTCCGCGCATCCGTCGTCCCGGTGGGTGCGCTTGAGCGACTCGATGCCGCCGGGGCTGGACAAGGCCGACCTCACGCCGCCGGTCGCCGTCTCGTTTCCCAGTCGGCTCGATCAAAAGCCGGTGCCTGCTACGCTGATGGTGTCGAAGCGGATCGATCGCGGTCAGAAGCATCCGGCGCTCGTCTGGATCCACGGCTCGGGGTCGGATCAGAATTTCCTTGGGTGGCATCCCGGCAGCTACCGGATGTACTACTCGCTGTGTCAGTACTTCGCACAGCAGGGCTACGTGATTCTGACGCCCGACTATCGCGGCAGCTCCGGCTACAGCCGGGAGTGGTCCACCGGCGTCTACCTGGGCGTCGGCGTCAACGACACCGCGGACGTCGCGGCCGGCGCGGACTACCTGAAGACGCTCAGCTACGTCGACCCGGATCGCATTGGCGTGTTCGGCCTCAGCTACGGTGGATTCCTCACGCTGCAAGCCATGACCGTCGACCCGACGCTGTGGCGGGCCGGCATCGATGTCTCTGGCGTCGTGGACTGGGCGACCTACGGCGCCGGCTACACCACACCTCGCCTCGGCACGCCAGTGCAGAACCCTGCAATCTACGACGTCTCCGCGCCGATTCAGCACATGGACAAACTGTCGCGGCCGCTGCTCGTCCTGCACGGCACGAACGACCGGAACGTCTCGTTCGCCGATTCGCTTCGCCTCTTCGACGTGCTGATCAAGCTCGGAAAGAGTTTCGAGTCGCAAATCTATCCGGGCGAGATTCATTTCTTCCGGAGGGACTTCGTGCTGCGCGACGCCTGGAAGCGCGCCGAGGCATTCTTCGACCGCACGGTCATGAACGGTCCGCCAATGGTCAGTTCGTCGTCCGCTGCCAGGCAGTGATCGATTCAGGCGGCGACAAGTCGGGGCGCATAGCACAATGTCCCGCCCGACCGGCATGACACGCGCAGCTGCGATACGCGTCGACGGCATCCGCAAGGCGTACGGCCGGACGGTCGCCGTCGGCGACGTGTCGTTCGACGTCCAGCCGGCGGAGATCCAGTGCCTCGCGGAACACCGGATGCGAGCCATCGACCCGCGTGTGATCTCGGCCGACCTGCCGATCCTCACGTCGATGCTCATCGCCGTGAGTGCCGTGCTGTCGCTTGTCGCGATCATGGCGATCTACCGCGAGGGAGGCATCCTCAAGCGGCTCAGGGCCACGCCTTTGAGGCCGTTCACCATCCTGACCGCGCACGTCCTGGTCAAGATGGCGCATACGGCGGTGACCGTGGCGCTGATGGTTTTCGCGGGCCGCAGCTACTATCCCGTTGACGCCCGCGTGCCGCTCGCGTCCCGATCGTTGCGCTGCCCCCGCTGCTTCGCGTCTGCGCACGCGTGCTACCGCTCACCTATGCGGTGTCGCTGCTTCGCGGCATCTGGCAAGGCGAGGGGTGGGCCCGGCACACGGGCGACGTCGCCGTTCTCGTGGTGATGTCCGCGATCTGCACGCTGGTGTCGGCCAAGGTGTTTCGCTGGGAATAGCGCGGCAACCCGCTCAGGGCGTCACTGATCGGCGTAGCGCTTGGCAGCGGCGAGGTCCTTTCGCAGCTCCTCCGCCGTGCGCGGCGGCCCGTAGCCTGGCGTGTCGCGCTGGATGCGCCAGCCTTCCTTCAGCGGACCGGCGTCCACGGTGTCGAAGCCGAATTCGTCGATTAGGTTCTTCACCGTCGTCTTCGCGCTTGCGTCGTCGCCAGCCACGACAATCGCGATGCGGCCGGCCGTGCCCGCCGGTTTGCCGGCCGTCGTGAGCTGCGCGGCATACAGATGGTTGAACGCCTTGACCACCTTCGACTTCGGCAACCTCTCCTGCAGGAGCTCGGACGTGGTGGTGGACTCGTTGTCGAGCTCGGGGACTGGACCGTCTCGTTTCGGATAGTAATTGCCCGTGTCGATCACGGTCTTCCCCGCGAGCGGCTCGACGGGCACGTCCTTGTAGGCCTTGAGCGGAACCGTCACGACAACGATGTCGCCGGCCTTCGCAGCATCCGCGGCGGTCCCGGCGCGCGCTTTGCTGCCCAACTCGGCAACCAGAGGCGCCAGACTGTCCGGTCCATGCGCGTTGCTGATCACGACGTTGTGGCCGTGCGCGACCGCCAGCCGCGCCAGCTGGCTGCCGATGTGTCCCGCACCGATGAGTCCGATAGTTGTCGCCATCCAGCGAATATAGATCTCAATCCGCGTCGAGGTCGAGCCCTAACACCTTGCGCGAAATTCCGGTCGCAACCCAGCCAGGCAGCGTTAGACTGACGGCCGCATGGACGCGCTTCTGAACGACCTCAAGTACGCGCTCCGCCAGTTGCGCAAGACGCCGATGTTCTCGTGCGCCGCCATCGCGACGCTCGCGGTCGGCATCGGGGCGACGACGGCGATCTTCAGCACGGTCAACGCGACGCTGCTGCGGCCGCTGCCCTATCCACATGCCGGGGATCTCGTCGATGTCCACACACAGCTGCAGGACGGGCGCGTGACCTCGGGCTTGCTCTCGGCCGTGGAAATCGGCGCGCTCAACGACATCCCGGCGGTCGTCGCACGCGCGGCCGGCTACGCCTCGCAGCCGTTCGATGCCACCCTGATTCGCGACGACGGGGACGCCGGTGAACATCATCCTGAGCGGCGTGAGCGAAGGATTTCTCGACATTCTGGGGGTGCCGCTGGCGCGCGGCCGTAACTTCACGCACCAGGAACACCTCGTCGCCGGGCGCGACGCGCCTTTCGTGGTCGTCATCTCTTACCGTGCGTGGAACACTCTCTTCGGCCGCGATCCGGACATTCTCGGAAAGATCATTCACATCGCTGAAACGCCCGCCAGCATCACCATCGTCGGCGTCGCGCCGCCGGCGATCGACATGCCGCGCGGCACCGACTTCTGGTTCAATTTCCGCATCAACCCGCAGGATGTCGCGCACGTCTTCGCGACGATCCTGCGTCTGCGGCCCGGCGCCACGCTCGGCGGCCTGCGGAGCGCCAGCGCCGTAGGAATGGCCGGTCTCGCGCGCACAGTGCCGAGCGACATCGGCCGCGACTACGTGATGCGCTCGCTCGTGTCGTCGCTCGTCGGCGACCTCGGCCCGACGCTGCTGATCGTCCTCGGGGCCACGGGGCTGCTGCTCGTGCTGGCGTGCGGCATGGCGCGGACGCGCGAGATCGCCGTACGCAGCGCGCTCGGCGCAAGTCGCGGTCTTCGGGATGCGCGCGGCCGATCCGTTCGTCCTGCTCTCGGCGTGCGCCGCGTCGCCGTAGTGACCTGGGTGTCGACGATGATTCCGGCGATCCGCGCGAGCCGGCTCAGCCCGGTGCGCGCACTGCGCTCGGAGTGACGTGGCGCAGGCGCTACTTCGTCGCAGCGAGCACGTCCAGCAGCGCCGTCGCCACCGCTTCGGGCTTTTCGTGCGGCACGAAGTGCCCGGCGCCCTCGACGATGCGCTTGTCCACGATCTTGGGGAGCGTCGCGCGCTCCGCTGGTGAAATCGCGGCCGTCTGACGCCCGAACGCGTCGTCGCCGCCGTGCAGCACGATGGTCGGCACGACAATCGGCGGCCGCTCGGCCAGCCGCCGTTCGGTCTCGAGGAAGCGCGCTTCGCCGGGGGCGTTGAAGTTGCGGTGCCGGTACGAGTGCAGCACGCAGTCCACGAAATCAGGATTGTCGAACGACGGCGCAGTGAGGTTGTACATCTCGTCGCTGAAGTGCCAGGTGGGCGACCACTCCCGCCACATCAACTCGCAGAGGCCGCGGCGGTTCTGCTCCAGGCCCGCCCGGCCGGCTTCCGTGTTGAGATACCACTGGTACCACAGGCGGCGCGCCGCCTCGGGCCCAGCGGGACGCCCCGGCTTCACGGTGTTCTGAATCGAGTAGCCGCCGATCAGGACCGCGGCGCGCACGCGATCGGGGTGCAGCGCCGACGCGATACACGCCGCGCGTCCGCCCCAGTCGAAGCCGGCCACGGCAAACCGCTGCAGATGGAGCGCGTCGGCGAGATCGATCACGTCCTGCCCGATCGCCGCCTGTTCCGCCGTGCGCGCGACGGCAGGATCGAGGAATCGCGTCGGACCGTAGCCGCGCAGGTAGACTGCCAGCGCGCGGTGCCCCGCCTTGGCGAGAGCCGGCGACACGCCGTCGTAGGCGTGCGCATCGTCCGGGAAGCCGTGGAGGAGGAGTATCGGAAAGCCGGATGGATCGCCGCTTTCGTGGTACCCGATCTCCAGAATGTTCGTCCGAACCGTCTTGACTGCCGGCACCGCCGGCGCCTGCGCACCCAGCCGCTCGAGCGACGCGGCGGCAATCATCCCTGTCGCGCTGTAGATGAACGACCTGCGATTCATACGATGCTCCTC
>DATATJ010000197.1:0-66588 GCA_036268855.1 Vicinamibacterales bacterium | reverse complement strand
CACGCGCATCCGGCCATCGTTCGCGCGGTCGCGACGCAGGCAGAACGGGGGCTGCTGTTCGGCATGCCGCACGCGTCGATGCTCGACCTCGCCGAGCTCCTCGCTGAGCGGCACCGCCTCGAGCGCCTCCGCTTCGCCAACTCCGGCACCGAGGCGACCATGCACGCGATCCGCGTGGCGCGCGGCTTCACCGGTCGCGAGAAGATCGTGAAATTCGAAGGCGCGTACCACGGCGCCCACGATTACGTGCTCGTGTCCGTCAAGCCGCCGGCTGGTGCCTCGGGGCCGATCGGCGCGCCGGCATCCGTGCCGGCGTCCACCGGGATTCCCGGCGCGATTGCGGCGCTCACGATCGCGGCCACGTTCAACGATCGGTCGTCGGTCGAGTCGGCGTTCGAGCGTCACCGCGGCGGGATTGCCGCTCTCATCGTCGAGCCGGTGATGATGAACATCGGCGTCTGCCAGCCGGAGCCGGGTTTCCTGGACGCGCTGCGCGCGATCTGCACGCGCGAAGGGGCGCTGCTGATCTTCGACGAGGTCAAGACGGGCACGAAGCTCGCCGCCGGAGGCGCGGCGGAGTACTACGGCGTGGCGCCCGACCTCGTCACCATCGCGAAGTCGTTCGGCGGCGGCGGATCGATTGCCGCCTTCGGCGGACGGGCGGACGTAATGGCCGTCATCGAGCGGCTCGACGTCTTTCATGCGGGCACCTACAACGCGGCCCCGCTCGCCGTCGCCGCGGCGCTGGCCGCGCTGCGGGACGTGCTGACGCCCGACGCGTGCGCCCGTGCCCGGCGCCTGAACCGCCGGCTGATCGACGGCTACATGCGCATCATCGACGCGGCCGGCCTGACGGCGCATGCGACCGGTGTCGGCGCGAACGGCTGCATTTACTTCTGCCGCGAACCGGTGCGGCACTACCGCGACTTCCTGCGCGTCAACAAGCAGGCATTCTGGCGGTACTACTTCGGGATGCTGGAGCGCGGCGTCATCCCCGGCGGGCAGTACTACGACGAACAGTGGACCGTGTCGGTGGCGCACACCGACGCCGACATCGACGCGCACTTGGCGGCGTTCGAATCAGTCGCCGCCGATCTACGAGGGAGCCAGCCATGACACGCGCGGTGCTGATCGCCATCTGCGGATTGTCCGTCGGCCTCGCCGGGCAAAGCGGCCCGGGTGCTCCCGACTTCAGGGCCGCGCGCGAGGAGGTCGCGCAGACGCTCTCGGCGCTCGTCAAGATCGACACGAGCAATCCGCCCGGCAACGAAACGAAAGCGGCGGCGTTCATCAGGCAGATTCTCGACAAGGAAGGGATCCCGTCGGAGCTCTTCGAGGGACAGCCCGGCCGGGCCAACCTCGTCGCGCGCCTGAAGGGATCCGGCCGCAGGCGGCCGCTGCTGCTGATGGGCCACACGGACGTCGTCGGCGTCGAGCGCGACAAGTGGAGCTTCGATCCGTTCGGCGGCACGATCAAGGACGGCTACGTGTACGGGCGCGGCGCGTCGGACGACAAGGGCATGACGTCCGCGTGTCTCGAGGCGTTCCTCCTGCTCCATCGCCTGAAGGTGCCGCTCGATCGCGACGTGATCTTTCTGGCCGAAGCCGACGAGGAAGCGGGCGGCCGCGCCGGCATCGGGTTCATGGTGGCCCAGCACTGGGACAAGATCGAGAGCGAGTTCGCGCTGAACGAAGGCGGCTGGATTTACCAGAAGGACGGCGGCGTGCAATACGTCGGCGTCGCAACGACCGAGAAAGTACCGCGCGGCCTGCGCGTGACCGCGAAGGGACGAGCGGCCACGGATCAATGCCGCGCCTCGACAACGCGATCACGCACCTCGCCGCCGCGATCGGCAAGATCGGCAGCTGGCAGCCGCCCATGCGCTTGAACGAGACGACGCGAGCGTTCTTCGAGCGGCTCGCCAAGATCAGCCCGCCCGACGACGCGCGGATTTACGCGGCGCTCGAAGACGCGAAAGCGAGCGCCGGCGCGCAGGAGACGCTGCGGCGCACGAACATCATGTACAACTCGATGCTGCGCACGTCGGTCGTCCCCACGATCATCAAGGGTGGCTTCCGCAGCAACGTCATCCCTGGAGACGCGGAGGCGACGCTGGACGTCCGGGCGCTCCCCGACGAGGACATGCCGGCGCTGATTGCCGCGCTCAACGCTCTCGTGGCGGATCCGGCGGTCGAGATCACGCGCACGAGCTCGGGCGACCGGCCGGCGCCGTCCCCCTCCGGGCTGCAGACGGCGCTGTTCAGCGCACTCGAGTCGGCGCAGGCGAAGATCTTCCCCGGCGCGGTGACGCTGCCGGTGATGCTCACCGGCGCGACCGACTCGGCGCCGCTTCGGGCAAAGGGGGTCCAGGCGTACGGGTTGGGCAGCGTCGTCAGCGATCGCGAGCGCGGCGCGATCCACGGCAACGACGAGCGCCTGTCGGTGGAAGGGCTGGGACAGTTCGTGCAGTTGATTTACGCGGCGGCCACCGAGGTCGCCGCCGCGCGGTAGAGACGATCGTCAACCGCGGACACGCTTGGCGAAGGCGTCGTACGCGCCGGGCGACTGCCTGTTCCACCACTCGATGTACGCCTTCGCGGCCGCCTCGGTATTCTTGTACTCGAGCGGATGCTGGTACTGCTCGCGCACGAGCGGCACCAGGTCGCGCACGCGCTCCCAGACGAACAGCAGCTCGCGCCCGCTCTGATAGAAGAGCTCCGCGTTCAGCACGCCGTTGGTCAAAAACGACGCGACCATCTCCCAGTACGACACGACCATCCGGTACGAGGCATTCTGTTCACTGCCCGGCGGGCAGAGGGACGCGAAGTCTTCCATGGTCTTCGCCTTGAACGACGCGGCGAACCAGGCTCGCGCCATTCGCATGCGCTCCTCGCGGCGCATGTCGTACAGCTTCACAATGAGATTCACATCGTCGTACGTCGCTCTGGCCACGCCGCTATTCATGATCCGCCTCCGGATTTACTTCTTGATGATCCCGATATTGGTGATCGTATCGCCTTTCTTCAGCGACGGCACGGCGCGCACGAACAGAATCAGGCCGCTCTCCGGTGCGGTGATCTCCTGCACCTGATGATGCAGGTAGTCGGTGACGACACCGATTTTCGCGCCCTTCACGACGTGCGCATCGCGATCGACGGACGGCCAGAAGACGCCCGCCTGCTCGGCGGCGACCGTGACGACTTTCTCGATCCAGATCGGATGCGCGACCGGCGCGGCCGCGCCCTGGAGCATTTTGAGGTGCGCCATCACGCGGCGGACGCCGGTCGTCAGCACGGTGACGTCGGCCGGGTTCACCGGCCCGGAACGGCCGGCCTCAGCCGTGAACGAGGCCTTGCCGCGCGTGGAGGCGGTGTTCTCCAGGTAGCGCGATGCCTTCGGATCCTTCGGCCGATCGGCGGAAATGATCACGTGGTCGAGGCCGAACGCCAGCACCATCGCGCGCGACGCCTCGTCCTGCGCCTTGTTGCCGGTCACAGTCCAGTAGCTGTACGGCCGCAGGTTCTCGTCGAGATCACCGCCGTGCAGATCGATCAGGTGATCGCATTGCTCCACCACTTCCTTCGTGATGACCAGCGAGGCGCGATCGGTCTGCGTGCCAGCGGCGTCGCCCGGATAGCGGCCGTTCATGCTCTTGTTGTCCGTCGGGTTGACGTGCGGCACGAGGCGCTCGAACGACAGCACGTTCACCAGCGGCACGAGAATCAGCGTGCCGGAAAGCCGCGCCGGATCGACGCCGTCGATCAGCCGCTCGACCGCGAGAATCGAGGCGTATTCCGTACCGTGCGCGCCCGACACGACCGCGAGGATCGGTCCAGGTTTGGCGCCGTGCACGACGGCCACCGGAATGTCATAGCCCGCATCGACGCCGGCCGGGACTTTCAACACGCCGGTCGCCGTCTTGCCGCGCGACGCGGTGGCGGTGCCCACGGTGAAGGTCGGGTGCGTGTCCTGCGCCGCCAGCGGCGCGGCGCAGGAGAGCGCGATCAACGCAAGGATCAGCTGTTTCATGGCGCAACTTTACAACGGTTCGAGCGACCTCATATAGTTGCGGTTTGGCCTTGCCGATCGAATCCCTCTACGTAAACGGCGAATTCGTGAGGCCGGAGTCGACTGCCGTCCTCGACGTCGTCAACCCGGCGACCTCCGAGGTGATCGCACAGGTGCCGGACGCCGGCGCCGCGGACGTCGATCGCGCCGTCGCCGCCGCCCGCATGGCCTTTGACGGAGGCGCGTGGCCGGCAACGACCGCGCAGGATCGCGGGCGGATGCTGTTCCGCCTCGCCCAGGCGGTGCGCGATCGTGCCGACGAGCTCGCGGAGCTCGAAACGCGCAACACCGGCAAGCCGATCGTCGAGTCGGAGTACGACGTCGCCGACGTGGCCACCTGCTTCGAGTACTACGGCGGCCTGGCGACCAAGATCCACGGCGACGTCGTGCCGGTGCCCGACAACGCCATGAGCCTCGCGCTACGCGAGCCGATGGGCGTGGCCGGGCAGATCATCCCGTGGAACTACCCGCTCATGATGGCCGCCTGGAAGCTGGCGCCGGCCATTTGCGCGGGGTGCACGACCGTGCTGAAGCCGGCCGAGCAGACGCCGCTGTCGATCCTCGCGCTCGCATCGAGCTTCGCCGAGGCGGGGCTCCCGCCCGGTGTCGTCAACATCGTCACCGGGCTTGGCGAGACGGCCGGCGCGGCGATCGTCGCGCACGCCGACGTCGACAAGATTGCCTTCACCGGCAGCGTCGAGGTCGGCAAGCTGATCATGCGCGGCGCCGCGGGCACGCTGAAGAAGATCTCGCTCGAGCTGGGCGGCAAGTCGCCGAACATCTTTTTCGCCGATGCCGATTTCGAAGCGGCCGTGGACGGCGCGCTGTTCGGCGTGTTCGTGAATCAGGGCGAGGTCTGCTCGGCGGGAAGCCGCATCCTCGTGCAGCGGCCGATCTACAAACGCTTCGTGGAGGCGATGGTCGAGAAGACGCGCCGCATCACGATTGGCTCGCCGCTCGATCGCGGTACGAAGATGGGCGCCCTCATCAGCCGCGAGCATTTCGACCGCGTGCGCCAGTACCAGGACATCGGCAAAGGCGAGGCGACGCTGGCCATCGGCGGGGGCCGCGCCTCGGGCCCGGGGCTCGACCGCGGTTTCTTCGTCGAGCCGACGATCTTCACCGACGTCGACAACTCGAGCCGGATCGCGCGCGAGGAGATCTTCGGGCCGGTGGCCTGCGTCATCCCGTTCGACGACGAGGCCGACGCGCTGCGCATCGCGAACGACACGTTCTACGGCCTCGCGGCGGCCGTCTGGACGCGCGACATCTTTCGCGCCATGCGCGCAGTGAAGCAGCTGCGCGCCGGCATCGTCTGGGTCAACCACATGCAGCCGACGTACGTCGAGGCGCCCTGGGGCGGCTACAAGCAGAGCGGCATGGGGCGCGAGCTGGGCAAATGGGGCGTCGAGGAGTATCTCAACGTCAAACAGGTGTACATCAATCTGAGCGAGGACCCGATCGCGTGGTACTGATCGGTGGCCGCATCTGGCGGCGCACTCGATCGGCGCTGGATTATTTCAGGAGACAACGATGACGTATTACGGCGGCAAGGAACTGGCGGCGGCGTTTCGGACGGTTCGTAACAACACGATCAAAATCGCGGAAGAGATCCCCGAGAACCAGTACGACTTCAAGGCGTCGCCCGACACGCGGAGCGTCGGCCAGACGCTCGCGCACCTCGCGGTGAGCACCGGCTTCCAGCATCAGATTCAGGGCAACAAGGTCACCGACCTGAAGACCGTCAAATTCATGGACATGATGCAGCAGTTCAACGCCGAAGAGGCGAAGCCGAGGACGAAGGCCGAGCTGATCGCGTTCCTGAAATCTCAGGGCGACGGGTTCGCGGCGTTTCTCGAGAGCCTGCCCGAATCGTTCCTCGCCGAATCGGTGACGATGCCCCCCGGCGCGCCGCAGCCCTCGAAGAGCCGCTTCGAGATGCTGCTTTCGCCCAAGGAGCACGAAATGCACCACCGCGGCCAGCTGATGACGACCCAGCGCATGCTGGGTCTCGTGCCGCACATCACCCGCGAGTCGCAGGAGCGCATGGCGCGGCTGGTCGAGGCCGCCACTGCCGCACAGGCCCCGCGGTGACACCGTCGTCCGCGGCGTCGGCCGGGCCGGCGCCGCGGTTTCCACCGGAGACCCTGGCGTTCCTGCGCGCGTTGAAGCGCAACAACCGACGCGACTGGTTCCAGCCTCGCAAAGGTCAGTATGAAGCGAAGGTGCGCGCGCCGATGATCGCCATCATCGACAAGCTCGCCGTCGATTTCCGCAGGTTCGCGCCCGAGCTCGTCGCCAGCCCGAAAGTGTCGCTGTACCGCATCTACCGCGACACGCGGTTCTCCGAAGACAAGACGCCGTACAAGACGCACGTCGCCGCGAGCTTTCCCTGGCGCGGCCTTCCCCGGCACGAAGGCGCGGGCGTGTACTTTCACCTCGCGCCCGACGGCCTGTGGATCGGGGGCGGCATGTACGCCCCGCCGGCTCCGCAGCTGCACGCCGTGCGCGAGCACATCGCGGCGAACCTCGGGCGGCTGCGCCGCATCATCGCCGCGCCTGGCTTCAAGAAAACATTCGGCGCGCTCGAAGGCTCGAAGCTGCAGCGCGTCCCGCGCGGCTTTTCCAAGGACCACAAGGCGGCCGAGCTCCTGAAGCACCGGCAGTTCCTCGCCGGCGTCGAACTGCCCGCGCCCTTCGCCAGCGATCCGACGTTCTATCGCCGGCTGCTCGGCATTCTCCGGCAGGCCGTGCCGCTGGTGCGCTTTCTCAACGAGCCGCTCGCGGCCAGCCGCCAGGATCGGCGGTGAAGCGGTCGATCGTCGCCGCGCAGGCGCAGCTGCGATGAAGGAACGCGCCGACCTCGACGCCCTGGTCACCGAGCTGAACGCTGAGGCGCCGGCGGCGGCCGTTCCGGAAGAGAGCGCGCGGCTCCGACCGTGGCTCGAGCAGCTCGTCGAACGTTCGGGCAGCGACCTGCTGCTCGTCGCGGGCGCTCCCCCGATGATCCGCGTCGACGGCGCGGTCAGGCCGATTGCCGACACGCCACTCGATGCTGAGGACATCGCGGACGCCGTCGCCGCCGCCCTGCCGCCTCACGCCCGCAAGCAGTTTCATGACGCCGGCGTCGCCGACGCATCGCTGCGGACCACCGACATCGGCCGCTTCCGCATCAACCTGCACCGCGAGCGCGGCCGCGCGGCGGCCGCCATCCGCCGGCTGCCGACGGCGGTGCCGCGCTTCACTTCGCTGAATCTGCCGCCGTCCATCGAGCAGCTCACCCGATTGCCGCGGGGGCTCGTCCTCGTCGGCGGTCCCACCGGCGCCGGCAAGACGACGACGCTCGCCGCGCTCGTGCACGAGATCAACCTGCGGGACGCCAAGCACATCATCACGATCGAGGATCCGATCGAATACGAGCACCATCACCACAAATCGGTGATCGAGCAGGTGGAGATCGGCGTCGACGCGCCCGACTTTCCGACAGCGCTGCGGGCGGCGCTCCGCCAGGCGCCCGACGTCATCGTGGTCGGCGAAATGCGCGACACCGAAACGATGCGAATCGCGGTAGCGGCCGGCGAAACCGGTCATCTGGTGTTCTCCAGCCTGCACACGACGGATGTCGCCTCCACAGTGGCGCGCATCGCCGACTCGTTTCCGCTGGAGCGGCAGAACACCATCCGGCAGGAGCTCGCGCTGGCGCTGGCCGGCGTGATGACGCAGGTGTTGATTCCGAAAGTGGACCACGGCATGATCCCGGCCGCGGAGCTGCTCGTGGTCGGCTACGGCGCCCGCCAGCATGTGCGCAAGAACGCGCTGCACCATCTGCACCAGGAGATCACCATCACCCGCAAACACGGATCGTTCACCTTCGAGGAGTCGCTCGCGGAGCTCGTGAAACAAGGGCTCATCGAACGCAAGGACGCAATCGCGCGAGCGGGCCATCCCGAGGAGCTCGAGAGGCTGCTGTCGTGAGCCGGATGGATGCGCCCGACGTGGTCAACATCGCGGACCTGCGGCGGCTGGCGAAGCGGCGGCTGCCGCGCGCCGTCTTCGACTACATCGACGGCGGCGCGGACGCGGAGATCACGCTGCGCGAGAACTGCCGCGCCTTCGAGCTGGTGCGCTTTCGTCCGCGGTGTGCCGTCGCGACGGCCGCCTGCGACCTGAGGACGACGGTGCTCGGCACCCGTCTCGCGCTGCCATTCCTGCTCGCGCCGGTCGGCAGCAGCCGGATGTTCTATCCGCGCGGCGAAGCCGTCGCCGCACGCGAGGCCGACGCGGCCGGCACGGCCTACATCCTGTCCACGCTCTCCGGCTGCCGCCTGGAAGAGGTGAAGGCGGCCTCGAAGGGCCCTTGCTGGTACCAGCTCTATCTCGCCGGCGGACGCGATGTCGCCCTGGCCGCGATCGCGCGCGCCCGCGCGGCCGGCTTCACCGCACTGGTGGTGACGATCGATACGCCGGTCGCCGGCATGCGCGAGCGCGACGTCCGCAACGGAACGAAGGAGCTGCTCACGCGCAATCCCTGGACGATGGCGCCGTTCGTCTCGCAGTTTCTGGCCCGCCCGCGCTGGCTCGCCGGCTGCCTGGGCGACGGCGGTCTCATGACGTTCCCCAACGTCATGCTCGCGGATCGCGGGGCGATGCCGTACGCCGACGTCGGCGCGATGCTCGAGCAGTCGATGGTGTCGTGGTCCGATCTGCGCTGGATCCGCGAGGCCTGGAACGGCCCGATCGTGATCAAGGGCGTCCACATCGGCGAGGATGCGAAGCGCGCCGTGGACGAAGGGGCCGACGCCATCGTCGTGTCGAATCACGGCGGGCGTCAGCTCGACGGCGTCGCGGCCACACTGCGGGTGCTGCCGGAAGTGCTCGCCGCCGTGGACGGCCGGATCGAGGTGTTGCTCGACGGCGGCATTCGCCGCGGCAGCGACATCGTCAAGGCGCTGTGTCTGGGCGCGCGAGCGGTGTTGATCGGGCGCGCGTATGCGTACGGGCTCGGGGCGGGAGGCGGCCCGGGCGTGGCCCGCGCCATCGAGATCCTGCGAACCGACGTGGTTCGCACGCTCAAACTGCTGGGCTGCGCGTCGACGTCCGCCTTGAACGCTTCGTACATCGACGCGCCGACGGAGTGGATGAGCGGCTGACATGCACACCACGCTGCCGCGATCGTTCTACGCCGACCCGGAGTTCTACGCCCGCGAGCTCGATCGGTTTTACTTCGCGCGGTGGATTTGCGCGGGACGCTCGGATCAGATTCCCCGCGCCGGCGACTACTTCACGCGCAGCCTTGGACAGGACAGCGTCATCATCGCTCGCGACGAAGCCGGCGAGATCCATGCGGTCTTCAACATCTGCCGCCACCGCGGGACGCGCTTGTGCGACCAGGCCGAGGGACATCTCGCCGATCGGATTCAGTGTCCGTATCACGCGTGGACGTACGATCTCGGCGGCCGCCTCCGTGCCGCACCGCACATGCCGCCGGAGTTCCGGAAGGAAGACTACGCTCTGCATCGAGCCGGCTGCGAGGTATGGGACGGCAACATCTTCGTACACCTTGGTACAGCGCTTGCCGGCTTTCCCGCCGCTCCCGGCCACGACGCCCTTCCGCCTCTTCGCGACCAGCTCGCAGACCTGCCCGTGCGCTTCTCGCCGTGGCGCATGCAGGATCTCCGTCTGCACCGGCGCATTGTCTACGACGTGCGCGCGAACTGGAAGCTGATCGTCCTGAATTACAACGAGTGCCTGCACTGCCCCAACCTGCATCCGGCCCTGAACCGGCTCCATCACTATCTCGGGGCCGAGAACGTCGAGCCGACGGCGCACTATTGCGGGGGCGCCATGGGGTTTCGCGACGGCGTCGAGACCATGAGCCTGGACGGCAAGCGTCGGCGCGATTATCTGCCCGGTCTCGGCGAAGCCGACCGGCACCGTGTGGTCTACTTCGCGATTTATCCGAATCTCCTGCTCAGCCTCCACCCCGACTACGTGATGACGCACACGCTGTGGCCGCGCGCTCACGATCGCACGGAGATCATCTGCGAGTTCCACTTTCACGAAGCCGAGATCGCGAAGCCCGGCTTCGAGGCCGGCGATGCGATCGAATTCTGGGACCTGACGAATCGGGAGGATTGGTGGATTGCGGAGCAGTCACAGGCGGGCATCAACTCGCGCGTCTACCAGCCGGGCCCGTACTCGGAGCGCGAGTCGCTGTTGTGGAGCTTCGACGAGATCGTCAGGCGGGAAGCGTCTTGAAATTTCCCAGCCACGCGCCGTACAGCTCGGGGCGCCGGTCGCGGAGGAATAGTCGCCTCGCGTTCGACTCGGCGTTCTTCGCGAGATCGATGTCAGCGTAAAGGATTTCGTCGGATCCCAGCTTCGCTCGAGCGATCACTGTCCCGTCCGGACCGCAGACGAACGACTCGCCCGCGAACGTGAGCTTCTCTTCCTTCCCGACGCGGTTGCAGAGCGCGGTGTGATAGCCGTTCTGGAACGCGGCGACCCGCATCTCGGCCTCGTAGAGCCCTTCGGGCCACTCGCCGACCGATCCGGCCTGCGGCACGAACACGAGGTCCGATCCGCCGACGGCGAGCGCGCGCATGTATTCCGGATAGTGCCGGTCGTAACAGATCGCCACGCCGATATTGCCGGCCTTCGTGCGGTAGACCGGCGCGCCGGTGTCGCCCGGCGTGTAATAGCCCTGCTCGTGGAAGCAGGCGTACTCGGTGATGTGAATCATCCGCGTGCGCCCGAGCAACGTGCCGTCGGCGTCGATCACCGGCGAGCAGTCGAACGTCCGGTCGCCGTCGCGCTCGAACAGGTTCAGCACCGCCACGACGTTGAGCTCCCGAGCCTTGGCGGCGAACGCGTCGGTGATCGGACCCGGCACCGGTTCAGTCAGGCCGCGCATGCCGGGCCCCGCAGGCGTTTGCGGATAGAACGGCTCGAAGGCCAGCTCGGCAAAGCCGACGACCGCCGCGCCCGCGCGCGCCGCCGTCTCGAACGCGCGAAGCCCGCGCGCGACATTCTCTGCCTTCTCCGGCCCCGCATGCTGCTGCACGAGCGCGATTTTCATCATTCGCTCGATTCTAGTTCGCCGCCTTCGCAAATTCTCAAATTCTCAAATCCTCACATCCTCAAATTCTCACATCCCCAAACGCTCGCTTTTCCGTGTGTCTGCCGCCCAGTGCGGCCTTGCGGTAAACTGGAAGGCTATGTCTTCATCACATGCTGTCTTCAATGGCCGGCGCCGCGTGCCGCCGCCCGTCAACGAGCCCATCAAATCCTACGCGCCGGGTTCGCCGGAACGCGCCTCCGTCAAGGCCAGGCTGTCGGCCATGGCCGGCGAAAAAATCGAGATCCCGCTCTTCATCGGCGGCAAGGAAGTGCGCACGGGCAAGACGGCTCCCTCCGTCATGCCCCACGACCACGCGCACGTGCTCGCCGACTACCACAAGGCGTCGGAATCCGACATCCAGGCGGCGATCGCCGCGGCCGCCGACGCGCGGCACGAGTGGGCCAGCTGGTCGTTCGACGATCGCGCCGCGGTGATTCTCAAGGCCGCCGAGCTGCTGACGACGACCTGGCGCGACACCATCAACGCGGCCACGATGCTCGGCCAGTCGAAGACGATCTTCCAGGCTGAGATCGATGCGGCCTGCGAGATCATCGACTTCTGGCGCTTCAACGTCCACTACGGCCAGGAGCTGCTCGACGAACAGCCCTCGAGCGATCACACGATGTGGAACGCGCTCGAGTATCGCGGTCTCGAGGGCTTCGTCTACGCGGTGACGCCGTTCAACTTCACGTCGATTGCCGGCAATCTGCCGACCGCGCCAGCCCTGATGGGCAACACGGTGGTCTGGAAGCCGGCGTCGAGCGCGATGTTCGCCGCCTATTACCTGATGAAGCTGTACGAGGCGGCCGGCATGCCGCCAGGCGTCATCAACATGGTGTCGGGCGACGCCGCGATGATCTCGAAAGCGCTGCTGTCGCATCGCGATCTCGCCGGCGTCCACTTCACCGGCAGCACCGAGGTCTTCAATGACATGTGGAAGACGATCGGCGCGTCGATGAGCACCTACCGATCGTATCCGCGCATCGTCGGCGAAACCGGCGGCAAGGACTTCATCGTCGCGCATCCGTCGGCGGACGCCGAAGCGCTGGCGGTAGCGATCGTTCGCGGTGCGTTCGAGTTCCAGGGTCAGAAGTGCTCGGCGGCGAGCCGCATCTACGTGCCCAAGTCGCTGTGGGCCGGCGTGCGCGACCGCGTCGTCGCGATGATCGACGACATCAAGATGGGCGACGTCCAGGACTTCCGGAACTTCATGGGCGCCGTCATCGACAAGCGCGCGTTCGACAAAATCAGCGAGTACGTGGAACACGCGCGCGGGAAAGCGAAGATCGTCGCCGGCGGCAAGGTGGAGGGCGCCAAAGGCTACTTCGTGAGCCCGACGCTCGTCGAAACGACTGATCCGGCGTACCGCCTCCTGTGCGAGGAAATCTTCGGACCGGTCGTCACCGCCTACGTGTACGACGATGCGAAGTGGGAGGAGACGCTGAGGGTGGTGGATTCGACGTCGCCGTACGCGCTCACGGGCGCCGTGTTCGCGCAGGACCGTCGCGCGATCGTCCACGCGACGTCGGCGCTGCGCCACGCGGCGGGGAATTTCTACGTCAACGACAAGCCGACCGGCGCAGTCGTCGGGCAGCAGCCGTTCGGCGGCGCGCGCGGTTCGGGCACGAACGACAAAGCCGGATCGAAGCTGAACCTCGTGCGCTGGGTCAGCGCGCGGACCTTGAAGGAAAACTTTAACCCGCCGCACGATTACCGTTATCCGTTCATGGCCGAGAAATAGGCCGCTTCGCGTTCGCTGGCCGGGTCCGACAGGGCCAGGCCAGCACTCCATCCCTTCTCAGCCCTGCCCTCGCGCCACGACGATCGCCACGCACGCCCCGGCGACCATCGACGCCGCCACGGCGCCGCCATGAGCGAACAGCACGTGGCTCGGCACTGAATAATCGCAATAGAGCCGCAGGCCAGCATCGGCCATCAGGCCGGCGCCAAGCCCGTACAACCCGCCGGCGATTCCCGGTCGCAGCGGAAACGCGCGCGCCGCGAGAATCGCGGCGACGATGATCGCGGGCACCGCGGCCAGCGCCGACGTCTTGAAGCATGCCGCGCCGTCTACGAGCGCCAGGCCGGGGCCCGGACCGATGTCGAATCGCGACGAGGTCATCACCACCAGCACCATCGGGAGCGCCAGGCCGCTGACCACAGTCGTCGCGACCGTTCCGGCGGCGAGCGAGCGGCCTGGAATCGACTCGCGCAGCGCCAGCGCGATGACGACCAGGCCAAGAACAGTCTGCGCGATGGAAAATCCCCAGGCCCGGACGAAGCCGAGCACGTCCATGTCGCCGCGGAAGGCGTGCAGCAGCGGCACGCCGACCAGAATGGCGGCCGCCACCGGCGCGAGCGCGAGCGCACGGGTGGACGGACGCCGCAGCGGACGCGTGGACTTCAGGTCGCGTTCGATCGCGTCGCGGAGGGGTTTGGGAGCAGGCATCGTGGCGCCGGCCGTCAGTCCGGCGATCCCTTCATCGTTTCCCGCATTTTCTTCATGCCACGGAACGCCCGCGTCTTCGCGGCGTTGACCCGGATGCCGAGGCGCGCGGCGATCTCCGCGAAGCTGCGCCCTTCCACGTGGTGCATGAGCACGGCCTGCCGCTGCTCGGGCGGCACCTGCCGGAGCGTGCGCCGCACTTCGTCGCGATCGATCACGGCGGCGGCTTCGTCGCGCGGCCGATCCGTGTGCAGCGCGTCCGCGGCCAGCGCATCCGCGAAGCGCTGGCGCCGTCCTGCCGTACGGCGTTGCATGAGGAAGACATGGCGCGCGATCGCGAAGACCCACGGCGTCACCGGGCGGCCCGGTTCGTACGTGCGTCGCGACCGATGAATCTGCATGAACGTGTCCTGCACCAGGTCGTCGGCGAGCGACGCATCCCGACAGAGCGTGTAGAGGTATCCACGGATGCGTCCGGCGAGCGCGGCATAGACGCCGTCGAAGGCGTCGAGCCGCCCATCGAGGTAATCGGCCATCAGCCGGCACAACGCCGCTTCGGCCTCGGGCGCGCGGTCCGCCGGCGGTGGCCACTTCTCACGGTTCTTTGCAGGCCGACCCACGCTGGTTACATCGCGGGCGCCGTTTTACGAGCGGGGCTGAAAAAGGGCGTCTTGACGACCGTCGCCGGAACGCGATGACGCACAGCCTCGACGGTAATCTCGAACTCGACCGTCGTCCCCTCCGCGGCATGCGGGGCGTCCATCGTCGTCAGGGCGATCAGCTTCTTGAGCACGGGCGACCAGGTTGTCGTCGTCGCGCGGCCGACCTGCCGTCTGTTCTTGTAGACCGGTACCGCGACGCGCGAGGCGGCCGCGGCCACCTGCGGCGGGAAACCGGCCTTGTTGTACCGCTGCTCGACCGCGGGCCAGTTGATGTCGAGCCCCACGATCCGCCGCGCGGGTCCGCGGCGCTTCTCGTCGATCAGCGCCTGACGGCCGACGAACGGCGCCGCCTTGTCGAGCGCAACGAGGCGATCGAGGCCCATCTCGAACGGCGAGTATTTCTGCGCCGGGACGAGCGCTTTCTTGCTGCTGTGGAAATCGACGTCGATGAGCAGCAGCCCCGCTTCGACTCGCGCGACATCGAGCGCGAGCATGCCCGCGGGATGAATGTCGAACGGGCGGCCGCCGGCCATCAGGGCATCCCACACTTCCAGGGCGCGACTCCACGGCATCCAGATCTCGTACCCGAGATCGCCGGTGTAGCCGGTGCGCGAGATCTCGACCGGAACGCCGGCGATCGCGCCTGTGGTCATCCGGAAATACTTCAGCGTCCGGATGTCAGCGTCGGCCACCGCGTCGAGCAGACGGCCGGACGTCGGTCCCTGGAGCGCGAGCGCGGCGACCTGCTCGGAGATGTCGTCGATCCGCACGTTCATGCCGATCGCGTTCTGCGTGAACCAGCGCAGGCTCGGATCTGCAGCGGTCCACCGGAACGTGTCGTCTTCGACGCGGGTCACGGTGCCGTCGTCGATCACCTTCCCGTGTCCGTCGCACCAGGGCGTGTAGTACACCTGTCCGACGGCGAGCTTCGACGCGTCGCGCGTGATGACACGATCGACGAGCTTCGCCGCGTCGGGTCCGCTGATCAGGTACTTGAAGAGCGGCGACACGTCGATGAGCGCGGCCGCATTCCGAATCGCGTTGTACTCGTGCTCGTGATGCGCTTCGTACGCGCTGACCGCATAGTAGCCGGACCATTCGCGGAAATTGAGGCTCTCGGCCAGTGCGAACGTGCGCTCGTGGACCGCGGTCCCGATCGGCATGGCGCGATTATAGTAATATCCGCTCGCCATGGCCCGCCCGAGCACGCTTCGCCTGCTCCGCCTCGCGCTCCTCCTCGGCAACGCCACACGCAGCTGCGGCCTGTAGTCGCGCGCCGCGATCGCGCGGAGCACCCAGCACCTAGCACCCTGGCACCTGGCACCCCGGCACCCCGGCACCCTGAAGCATGAAGCCCCACGCTATCGTCATCGGAGGCGGCCACAACGGGTTGACGGCCGCCGCGTACCTGGCCCGCGCCGGACGGAAAGTGCTCGTCCTCGAGCGGCGTCATGTCCTCGGCGGCGCGGCCGTGACGGAAGAAGTGTTCCCCGGCTTTCGCTTCTCCGTCGCATCGTATGTCGTGTCGCTGCTGAGGCCCGAGATCATCCGCGATCTGGACCTGCCGAGGCACGGCCTGGAGATCCTGCCGCTCGACGGCACCTTCACGCCGATGCCGAACGGCGATCATCTGTGGCGCGTGAACGATCACGCGATGACGCGTCGCGAGATCGCCCGCCATTCGAAGCTCGATGCCGAGGCGTACGAGGAATACGGCAAGGCGATGGTCGAAATGGCGCGCTTCGTCAAACCGATCCTCGACATGACGCCGCCCGATCCGATGACGCTGGATCCGCGCGAGCTGATGAAGCTGGTCTTCCTGGGCAAGCGGTTCCGCGGGCTCGCCGAGGCGGATCGCTACAACCAGGTCCAGCTGATGACGATGAGCGCCGTCGATTTCCTCGACCAGTGGTTCGAGACCGACGTGCTCAAGGCGACGATGGCGGCGTCGGGCATCATCGGGACGTTCCTCGGCGTCCGGTCGCCGGGCACCGCCTACGTGCTGCTGCACCACTACATGGGCGAGATCGACGGGGCGTTTCGATCGTGGGGATTTGCACGTGGCGGCACCGGTGCCATCTCGAATGCGATCGCGAGCGCCGCCCGGGAGCTCGGCGTGGAGATCCGGACCGAAGCGCCCGTGGCGCGCATTCGACTGCAGGGCGGACGGGCAACCGGTGTCGTGCTGGCCAACGGCGACGAACTGGACGCCGATCTGGTGCTGTCGAGCGTCGACCCGAACCTGACGTTCCTGAAGTTCATGGACGCCGACCAAGAGCTGCCGGCGGAGTTCGTCGAGGAGATCCGACGATACAAGTACCGCGGCTCGTCCGGCAAGGTGAACTTCGCGCTCGACGCGCTTCCGGATTTCACGAGCCTGCCGGGGCCGGGCGCGCACCTGCGCGGCGCGATTTCGATCTCGCCGAGCGTGGATTACATGGAGCGCGCGTACGACCAGGCGAAGTACGGCGAGTTTTCACGCCGGCCGTATATCGACATGGTGATTCCGACGCTCACCGATCCGTCCGTCGCGCCGCCCGGGAAGCACATCCTCTCCTGCTTCGTGCAGTACGCACCGTACAAGCTGAAGTCGGGCACGTGGGACGAACAGCGCGACGCATTCGGCGACGCCGTCGTCGACACGATCGCCGAGCACGCGCCGAATATCCGCGACATCATCCTGCACAGGCAGGTGCTGACGCCGCTCGACATCGAGCGCACCTTCGGGCTGACGGAAGGCAACATCTTTCAGGGCGAGCTGACGCTCGAGCAGCTCTTCTTCCTGCGGCCGGCACCCGGATGGGCGCAGTACGCCACGCCGGTCCGCGGCCTCTGGATGTGCGGCTCCGCGACGCACCCGGGCGGCGGCATCATGGGCGCTCCCGGACGCAACGCCGCGCTGAGGATTCTCGGGCAGACGCGATAGCGCTCATGCCAGACGCTTTCGTCACTATGTCGCCACCTGCCATCACGAAGGCACGGAGATCACGAAGTTCACGAAGGACGTTCTGCACAAAACACAGTCTCCGCGTTCTTCGTGATTTCGTGATGAAGACGGCCGTCGACTAACTGGTATGCGTGATGTCGTGATCATCGGCGGCGGGCACAACGCGCTCGTCACCGCCGCGTTCCTGGGCAAGGCGGGATTGAAGCCGCTGGTGCTCGAACGCGCGGAACGCGTGGGTGGCTGTGCCGGCACCTCTGAGGTGGCGCCAGGTTTCCGCTGTCCCACGCTGGCGCACAGCGTTGCCATCGATCCGGCGATTGTGCGCGCGTTGAACCTCGAGGCCCACGGGCTGCAGATCATCCGTCCCGACTCCGCGGCCTGTGCACCGACGCGCGACGGCCCCACGCTCGTCCTCTGGTCCGACGCCGAGCGCGCCGCTCAGAGCATTGCGGCGTTTTCTGCCAGGGACGCGGCGCAGTACCAGAAGTTCCTGCTGAGCTTCTCGCGCATCAGCGGTGTTCTACGCGCTCTCAACAATGCACCGGCGCCGTCGATCGACGATCCGACGGCTGCCGATCTGATCGCGACGCTGAGGACCGGGCGGAAATTTCGCGCGCTCGGCCGGGCTGACGCCTACCGCCTGCTGCGATGGTTGCCGATGGCCGCGGCCGATCTGGCCAGCGAGTGGTTCGAGAGCGAGCCGCTCCGCGCGACCGTGGCCGCCGGCGGCACGCTCGGATCGTTTCTCGGGCCGTGGTCGGCCGGCAGCGCCGCGCTGCTGCTCCTCCTCGGCGCCGGCGAGGGGCATCCGATCGCCAGCGGCTGGTTCGCTCGAGGTGGACCTGGCGCGGTCGCCGACGCGCTGGCGGCGGCGGCACGCGGAGCGGGCGCCGAGATCCGCACATGCGCCGAAATCGCACATGTCGTGGTCACATCCGGGACAGCCAGCGGCGTCGTCCTGTCGAGTGGAGAAGAGATCGGAGCGCGCGCGGTGGTGTCGGGCGTCGATCCCAGGCACACGCTGCTCGGCCTGGTCGACCCGATGCACCTGGCGCCGGAGTTCGTGCGCAGTGTCCAGAACATTCGCGCGCACGGTACTCTCGCCAAGATTAACTACGCCGTGTCAGCGTTGCCGCGATTTGCACGCCCGGCGGGGCCGGACGCCGGCGCGGTGGCAGCGCTCTCCGGACGCATTCGCCTCAGCGCCAGCATCGACGCGATCGAGCGCGCGTTCGACGCAGCGAAGTACGGTGGTCTGGCCGAAGATCCCTGGCTGGAGCTGACGATCCCGTCCATCGCCGACCCCTCGCTCGCACCTTCGGGACAGCACGTCGTCTCGGCGTACCTCCAATACGCCCCGTACAAGTTGCGCGGCACGACATGGGACGCCGAACGCGACCGTCTGGGCGACCTGGCAACGCGGACCATCACCAGCTACGCGCCCGGATTCGACGCGTCCGTGCTCGCACGGCAGGTGATTACGCCGCTCGATCTCGAGCGGACCTACGGCCTGACAGGCGGCCACATCTTCCACGGCGAGCTGTCGCTCGATCAGTGGTTCGTGACGAGGCCCCTGCTCGGATGGGCGCGCTACGCGACACCGATCCGGCAGTTGTACCTGTGCGGATCGGGCACGCATCCCGGCACAGGGTTGAACGGACGCTCGGGCGCGCTCGCCGCCCGTGTGATCGCAAAAGCGTTCAAGCGCTGATGGCGCGCTCCACCGCAGGAGCCCGGTACACGAAAGAAATCATCACTCTTGAACGTTGTCCCCCGCGTCGTCGGCCTTCTCTTTCGTGAGCGTTTTCTTGCCGGCTTCGTGTTGTCATCCGTTGGCATCGAACCTGCAGTATCCGCGGCCATGAGTCACGTCACCTCGTTCATGCCAACCGACGACTACTACGAGCCGGTCGTTCGCAGCCGGCATCAGTGCCAGCACGTCCGCGTGCTGCGCTGGACATTCGAGAACGACGAGGACGAGACGGTCACCTGCGAGCTGGGGCTCACCGGCGAAGACTCGGACTACGAACTGCGCGTCCCTGCACAATGGAATCCGACCGGCGCCGCGATCGAGCGCTTCGACGATGCGCTTACGGCGTTCCAGCGTCACGCCATGATCGAGCGCATGCTGCTCGACGACGGCTGGGTGCTGCGGGGATTCGAATCGGAGCGCATTACGCTGCACTAGAGGGTTCTCGATCCGCGCGCTTCGAAAGACGCCCGGCTTCGCCGCGGTCGTCGTGCTGGCGCTGGCATCGGCGCCAACAGCGCCATCTTCGCTCTCGCCGATGCCGCGCTCGTGCGCCCTCTCCCCTTCCTCTTGCGGCCGACCTGGTGATGCTCTGGGGAACATTCCCCGCGCAACGCACACAACCGCGTAACGCCCTCAATTTCGTGGATTGGAGCGAACAAAATCGCGTGTTCGCGGAAATGGCGGCTGTCTCCGGTGGTGGACGGGTGTTGACCACCACCGCCATTCATTTACGATAATCGAGCGCCGGCTTCCGATCGGCGAGCCGGGTCTTGTAGACGAAGTTCGGACCGCGCTTCTGCTCGAACTCGGCGCGCGCCTTCTCGATGTGCGACGGATCGGAGAACAGATCGATCGCGGTCAGCGCCATCGATTTCGCCGCAACGATCATCCCCTTCACGCCGATCGTGCCGCCCGCGCACGCCGTCGCCTGCCAGCTGTGCGTCGGCACGCCCGGGACGAACGTCGCCGCGGTCATCGACACGGTCGGCACGTTCCAGCTCACGTCCGCGAGATCGGTGGACGCACTGCCCACGACCCCGAGGCGCGTCGGCTGTACCTGCGCCTCCGATCCGAGCGGCGTCGTCGGCTCTTCGGCCAGCGTCTTGCGCACCTGCTCGGCGAACGCCTGCTCCTCCGGCGTGTACGAGAATCCGCCGACCCGCTCGAGGTTCTTGTGCATGAGCCCGCTGAGATACACGTTCGGCAGCACGTTATAGACCGCGCCCACCAGCTCGAGCTCCATGGTCGTCCCGGTTCCGAGCGCCGCGCCTTTGGCGGCTTCAACGATGCGGTCCCAGATGCCGTCCAGAATGCGCATGTCGGGCTCGCGCGCGTAGTAATACGCCTCGGCGAAGTCGGGGACGATGTTCGGCGCCGCACCGCCGCGCGTGATGATGTAGTGGATGCGCGTCTCCTGCGGCACGTGCTCGCGCATCATGTTCACCATATAGTCCATCGCCTCCACGGCGTCGAGCGCGGAACGCCCTTTTTCCGGCGCCACCGCCGCGTGGGAGGCGATGCCGTGAAACCGGAACTTCGCGTTGATGTTCGCGAGCGAGCTGGCAGGGCTGGCGTCGTTGCGATCGCCCGGATGCCAGGTGACGACCGTGTCCACGTCCTTGAAGAGCCCGGCGCGCACCATGAAGACCTTGCCGGATCCGCCTTCTTCCGCCGGCGTGCCGTAGTAGCGAACGGTTCCGGCGTGCCGGCTCGAAGCGAGCCAGTCCTTGACGGCGACGGCGGCTGCGAGCGCGCCCGTGCCGAGCAGGTTGTGGCCGCAGCCGTGTCCAGGGCCTTCCGCCACGATCGGCTTGCGCGAGGGCTCGGATGCCTGCTGCGACAGCCCGGGCAGTGCGTCGAATTCGCCGACGATCGCGACGACCGGCTTGCCCGCTCCAAACGTCGCGACGAACGCCGTCGGGATGTCGGCGACGCCGGCCTTGACGTCGAATCCGGCCGCCTTCAATTCCGCCTGCAGGAGCGCGCTGCTCTTTTGCTCCTGGTAGCCCACTTCGGCGAAGCCCCAGATCTGATGGGCGACGTCCGCGTAGTGGGCGCGCTTCGCGTCGATGTCGGCCAGCGCTCCAGCGTCGCCCGGCTGCGCGCGAACGGCGCCGCCCGCCAGTAGCACCACGAGAACGACGAGGCCGGATGAAAGTTCGCGCATGCAAATCACGATAGCATTAAGATCACCCACCATGATGAATTCTCTCTTCGCGCGCATCGCCGCGCGGGGCGCAGCCGCTGCGCTCGCTGGCGCGCTCGCCGCGCTGTTTTTCGAAGCTCCGCTCACGGCCCAGCAGGCGAAACCGCAGCCGATGCCGCTCCAGACGTTCGTCCGCGATCCGAAAATCCCGCTCGATCAGGAGTACACGAACAAGATCAAGGAATACACCACCGAGCCGTACTTCACGTCGCCGCTGGTGGACTACCTGCCGGCCTCGAAGACCGTGCCGACGCCAAAGGCGGTGCTCGGCGATGTGGCCGGAGCGCCCGGAAAGCTGCCGTATGCCGAAGAGGTCTACCGGTACATGCGGATGCTGGAGAAGGCGGCGCCGCAGCGGGTGAAGGTCTACTCGATCGGCAAGACGGAAGAGGGCCGCGAGATGATCGCGGTGGCGATCTCGTCGGACGCCAACATGGCGAAGCTCGACGAGAACAAGGCGCGCCTGGCGAAGCTCGCCGATCCGCGCACGATCGACATGAACGATGCACAGGCGGAGGCGCTCGTCGCGGCGACGACGCCGATCTATTACATCACCGGGACGATTCATTCGCCCGAAACCGGCGCGCCCACGGCGTTGATGGAGCTCGCCTACCGGCTAATCGTGGATGATCACGACTACATCAAGTCGGTGCGGAACAACCTCATCACCCTGATCACGCCGGTGGTCGAAGTGGACGGCCGCGACAAGATGGTGGACGTCTACAAGTGGCACCTCGCGCACCCGGGCCAGAACGTCCAGCCGCTCGTGTACTGGGGCAAGTACGTCGCGCACGACAACAACCGCGATGCGATGGGCGTCACGCTCAAGCTCACCGAGAACGTGATGAACACCTACCTTCAGTGGCACCCGCAGGTGCTGCACGATCTGCACGAGTCGGTGCCGTATCTCTATGACAACACGATCGGCGACGGTCCGTACAACGCGTGGATCGACCCGATTCTCGCCGACGAGTGGCAGATGATCGGCTGGAACAACGTCTCGGAGATGACGAAGTTCGGCATGCCCGGCGTGTTCGCGCACGGCAACTTCGACACCTGGTCGCCCGGCTATCTGATGTTCATCGCGGCGCTGCACAACGGCATCAGCCGGCTGTACGAAACGTTCGGCAACGGCGGCGCCGATACCGTGGAGCGGACACTGCGGCCCGACGAATACGCGCGGACCTGGTACAAGCAGAACCCGCCGCTGGCGAAGACGCAGTGGTCGCAGCGCGACAACAACAACTACGAAGAGACCGGCCTGCTCACGTCCCTGCATTACTTCGCCGCCAACAACAAGCTCTTCCTCCGAAACTTCTACCTGAAGAGCAAGCGCTCGATCCAGAAGCCGAAGACGGAAGGGCCGGCGGCGTACGTCCTGTCAGGGGACGATCCGCGGGCCGGGGCGCAGGCCGAGCTGCTGCGCACGCTGCAGAAACAAGGCGTCGAGATCTCACGCGCGACTGCTCCGTTCACCGTGATGCTGCCGCACAAGAAAGCGCCGACGCGTCCGACGACGACGACGGAGGCGCAGGAGGGACACGAGGGACGAGACAAACCGTCTGGGCCCGCGGCCGATCAAAGCGCCGCGAAGCCGTCGGCCGACCGGAAGGACGCGAAAGATGCGCCGACGACCAAAACGTTCCCCGCCGGCTCGTACATCGTCCGCATGGATCAGCCGTACAGCCGCATCGCCGATTCGCTGCTCGACTATCAGTACTGGAGTCCGAACGATCCCCAGAAGACGCCGTACGACGACACCGGTTGGACGTTCCCCGAGCTGTACAACGTGCAGGCGACGCGCGTCCTCGATCTGAAGGTGCTCGACGCACCCATGGAGCGCGTCAGCGGCGAGGTGCGCGCCAGGGGCGGCGTCACCGGCACCGGCTCGATATTCGTGGCGAACCACAACGCCGACACGGCACTGGCCACGCTGCGCTACCGGCTCAAGGGCGCGTCGATCGACGCCGCGGAAGAGCCGTTCGAGATCGGCGGCAAGAAGTTCAACCGCGGCTCGTTCGTCATCGCGAACGTCTCGGCCGCCGACATGCAGAGCGCCACGAGCGACCTCGGCCTCCCGATCGTCGCGGTGGCCTCGGCGCCATCCGTGAAGACGCATCCGGTACGCGCCGCGCGCGTCGCGCTCCTGCACACATGGCTCAGCACGCAGGACGAAGGCTGGTGGCGTCATGCGTTCGAGGACGCACAGGTGCCGTACACGTACCTGAACACGCAGCAGGTAGCCAAAGACTCCGACTTGAGCGCCAGGTTCGACGTGATCGTCTTTCCGCCCGTCGGCCGCAATCCGCAAGGCATCGTCAGCGGCATGCCGATGAACGGCAACGCGCT
The DNA here is from genome assembly GCA_036268855.1 of Vicinamibacterales bacterium. Lineage (GTDB taxonomy): Bacteria > Acidobacteriota > Vicinamibacteria > Vicinamibacterales > CAVVIG01 > DATATJ01. Next base: position 43,036 of record DATATJ010000197.1, on the reverse strand, counting down.
GCCATGGAAGAGGACGGCGGACACGCCAAACCTCGGCGCCGAGGATCAAACGGACGACATGCGTCCAGGCCTGGGCTGGACCGGCGTCGCGCACCTGCAGGAGTTCGTTCGCAAGGGCGGCCTGCTGGTGACGGCGATGGACACCGCCGACCTCGCCGTCTCGAGCGGCTTCACCCCGGGCCTGTCGATCGCGCGCGCGAACCGCCTCCGCATCGTCGGCAGCGTCGTGCGATCGAAGATGGTCGACAGCACGAGCCCGATCGCATACGGCTACACCGACAATCTCGGGCTCTGGCAGGGCAGCGGTCCGATTTTCAACGTCAGCAACTCGTACGCGGGCGGCGGTGGGCGGCGCCTCGGCGGCGAGATGGGCGAACGGCCGACCGGGCGGGGGACTGTGGACGATCCGGACGAACCGCAGGGGCGCACCGTCGAGGACATTCCCGCCGAACCGAAAGTGGAGCTGTGGCAGGCCGTGCCGGTCACCGACGAGCAGTTGCGGAACGCGATCAACGTGATCCCGCCAGCCGCGCGGCCGCGCGTGATTCTGCGTTACGCTGACAACAAAGATCTGCTCGTCTCGGGGCTCGTCGAAGGAGGCAACGAGATCGCGCAGCACGCGGCCGTCGTGGATGTGCCGCTCGAGAAGGGACACATCGTCGTGTTCTCGAACAATCCGATCTGGCGCGGTGAGACGCAAGGAAGCTACTTCCTCGTGTTCAACGCGATTCTGAACTTCGATCAGCTGAACGCCGGAAGAAAACTGGACGCGAAATAGCACGTTCAAGAAATGCCCGTGTCGCGAGTGCTCATCTTCCTCGTGGCTTTCGTGGCGTCCGCTGCGGCGCCTTCCGTTCCTCTCGCCGAGGGCGGAACGGCGCAGACGCAGGCGCCTGCGCGGGACACCTCCGCGCATCCGACCGCCGGCACCGGCATGATCCGCGGTCGGGTGCACGAAGCGGGCACTGGACGTCCAATCGCGCGCGTTGATATTCGGGTCGGCTCCTCCGTCCTTCCCCAGCCGCGCGCCGTCAAGACCGATGCAAACGGGCGTTACGAAGTGAGCGGCCTCCCGGCCGGCCGGTACGTCGTGGCGGCCAGCAAGACCAACTACCTCACCACGTCGTTCGGCGCGATGCGTGCCATGGGACCCGGCAAAGGGTTCGACCTGTCCGACGGCCAGACGGCCGACAAGGTGGACTTCGCCCTGTCGCATGCCGGCGTCATCGCAGGCACAGTCGTCGATGAATTCGGCGATCCCGTTCCGGACGCGCAAGTGACGACAATGCGGTATCAGTTCGCGAACGGCGATCGCCGGCTCGTTCGCGCGCAGGGTTACGCCGTCACGAATGACATCGGCGAGTTTCGGGCGTTCGGGCTGCCGCCCGGCGATTACTTCGTCGCCGGCACGCTTCCCGATTTCGTATTCAACGCGAGCGGCATCTCGGTCGCCTATTCGCCGACGTTCTATCCGGGAACGGCGAACGTCGCCGAAGCGCAGCGTCTCACGGTCGGTGCCGGGCAGGTGGTCAGCGGCGTCACGCTGCCGCTTGTCGCCGTCCAGCCGACACGCCTCAGCGGTTCGGTGATCGACTCCAAAGGGCGTGCGGTGACGACGGGCTTCGTGAATCTCCTTCGACAGGTTGGCGGGATGTCAGTCGGCGGAAGCGGCGCGCCGCTGGGGCCTGATGGCACGTTCACGATCAACGGCGTGACGCCAGGCGATTTCATACTGCGGGTTTCCGGCCGCGCCGATGGCGAGTCGGCCAACGCGCCGGTGTCGGTGAATGGCATGGAGGTATCCGGCCTGCAGCTGGTGACGGCGCCTCCATCGGTGCTCCGCGGCCGGATCGTCTTTGAGCCGGGCGCGACGCCCCTCAAGGCGTCGGACGTGCATTTGAATGCGAGCAACAACGCCCCGTCGATCAGTAACGTCAACGTCAAGGTGCATGAGGACCTCACGTTCGAGATCAAACTGGCCGCGGGGCATTTTCTGATTCGCACGCCCAATCCGGGCCCGAAGTGGCGGCTGAACCGTGTCCTCGCCGCCGGCGTGGACATCACCGACACCGGGATCGACGTGCCGCCCAATGCGACGATCTCGAACATCGTGGTCGAGATGACGCACCACGTGAGCGAGCTGTCCGGCCAGGTCGTGGACGCCAACGGTCAGCCGGTCCGCGATTGCTACGTGATCGTCTTCGCACAGGACGCCACGCGATGGACGGCGCAGACGCGGCACGTTGCCGTCGGTCGCCCCGCCGCGGATGAAACATTCCGCGTGCTCGTGCCGGCGGGTGACTATTTCGTCTTTGCCACCGCGGATGTCGAGCCCGGCGAGTGGACGGACCCCGCGTACCTCGCGCGGATTCGCGATCGCGCAACCGCGGTGTCTATCCGGCTCGACGAGAAGAAGGCGATCGCGCTCGAACTCGCCGCTGTGGCCGCACGCTGACGTCGAGGTGAAGATGCGCACGATCACATCGCTTGTCGCCGCGCTGCTGCTCGTCGCGGCCGCCGCTCGCGCGCAAGTGAGCTCATCGGCGGGCTCGCCGCCAGGGCCACCGGCGACGACGACGCAACCCGCGCACGCGACCGCGGTGCTTCGGGGACACGTGCTGGCGGGCGACACGGGTCAGCCGCTGCGTCAGGCGCGGTTGATTTTGATGCCGATGGACGGCCGCGGCGGCGTCTCCGGCGGCACGGTGGGCGGCAGCACGAATCACGTCACGATGACGGATGCGAATGGCGCCTACGAATTCCGCGAACTACCCGCCGGCCGCTACACGCTGACGGCGTCGAAGAGCCCGTACATCGGACTCTCGTACGGACAAACGCATCCCTTCGAGGGGGGCACGACGCTCACGGTGCAAGACGACCAGACGCTGGAGCGGATCGACTTTTCGCTGCCGCGCGGCAGCGTCGTACGCGGACGCGCCCTGGACGAATACGGAGAGCCCTTGTCGAACCTGCAGGTCGCGGCCCTGCGATCGCAAACGATCGGCGGACGGCGCCAGCTGATGCCCTCCGGTCGCATGGTCTTGACCGACGACCTCGGCGAGTTCCGGCTCTTCGGACTTCAGCCGGGCGACTACGTCGTCCAGGCCGTCTGGCGAAAATTTCCGGGCGCGGTCGGAGCCGCCGACGATGGCGTCGGCTACGCACCTACGTATTTTCCGGCGACGACGCAGGAGGCCGAGGCACAGCGCATTGCCGTGGGCATCGGCACGACGGTCAGCGACGTGACCATCATGATGTCGCCGACGACAACCGCAAGCATCAGCGGCACGGTGGTCGACAGCCACGGCCAGCCGATGGTGGGCGTCCTCATGGTAGGCAAGAGGATAGCAGGGGGGACGAACTCGGCGGCCGGCGTCCAGATTCGTCCCGACGGCTCATTCGTGGCTCGCAATCTCACGCCGGGCGAGTACATTTTGCAGGGCGTACCGCGTCCGCTCACCGAGGAGGCGGCCGTCATGAACCTCACGGTCGCCGGCGCGGACATCGCAGACCTTCGACTCGTGGCCTCCAGGGCCGTGTCGGTCACCGGGCGAATCGTCGTCGATCCCGGTCAGCCGCTCGCCACCAATGCACTGTCGGTGGTGATGGAATCGACGAGTCCGGACGCCACGATGTCTTTCTTGGGGCTGGGCCCGGGGAAGGTTCTCGACGACAACACGTTCGCGCTGAAATCGGGACCGGGGGTCAAGCGCGTCAGGGTGTTCAACCTCCCGACGGGGTGGAATGTGCGCGCGGTGCGCCTCGGGGGCGTGGACGTCACCGACAGCGGCATCGACATCAAGCCGGGTGAGGACGTCGGCGGTGTGGACGTGGAGCTCACGGGCCGGTTGACGTCGATCGTCGGTCGCGTCACCGACGCGCACGGCGATGCGGCCCACGACTACACGGCGCTGATCTTTCCGCAGGATCAGAGCCTGTGGAGCAACGCCGCGCGATACATCAAGATCGGGCGGCCGGATCAGGACGGACGCTTCACGGTCGCGGGCCTGCCGCCTGGCGATTACGTCGCCGTCGCACTCGCGCACATCGACGCGGCGAAGATCGGCGACCCCGACTTCCTGAACTCGCTGCGGAGCGGGGCGAGGACCTTCTCGCTGGGCGAAGCGGAGACCAAGCCGCTCGATTTGAAGCTGTCGAGTGGCTCGTGATTCGCCGCGGAGCCACAGAGGCTCGGAGATCGACAGCCACAGAGCCACGGAGACACTGAGCGAAACTCATCTCAAGGGCTCGTCTTTGTTATCACCGACACATAAAGAAGAACTGTCTCGGTGACTCTGTGGCTGATCCGGGTAATTGTCCTCGGTGTCTCGATGCCTTCGCGGGGATCGAGGTTGGCGCGCTCGGTGTCTCGGTATCTCGGTATCTCGGTGTCTCGGTGTCTCCGTGGCTCTGTGGCTCTGTGGCTCTGTGGCTCTGTGGCAAACCTTCCCGCCGGTGACATCGAGAAGAGGCTTCTCGGTGACTCCGTGGCTCTGTGGCAAACGTTCCATCGGTAACATCGAGAACAGCCTTCTCGGTGACTCCGTGGCTCTGTGGCAAACGTTCCATCGGTAACATCGAGAAGAGCCTTCTCGGTGACTCCGTGGCTCTGTGGCAAACGTTCCATCGGTAACATCGAGAAGAGCCTTCTCGGTGACTCAGTGGCTCTGTGGCAGATCATCTCCGTGCCTCGGTGGCCCGCATCACTCTAAAACACATCGTCTCGCCAGTACAGCACATCGTCCACGCCGAGCGTCCGCGCTGCGTCCGCGTCCGGTGTCAGGGGACGCAGCATCATGACGTCCGACGCGGAGCAGGTCGCGACAATCGACACCTGCGGCGGCAGGAACCCTGGCGGCAGCCACGCGCGAATCGCCGGATGGCGCTGTGCCGGCTCGCGTGCAATCAACGCCTGCAGGATCGCCCCGACGCGCGCGCCGCTCGGATCGCGATCGCCGCATTCCTCGAGCGTCCACTGTCCGCCGCGCACGCTCAAGACGACGTACGCGACGGCCGTCGTGCCTTCTTCCGTGACGAAGAAGTGCACTTCGCGGACGCCCGCGCGTCCGAATCCGGCGAGCAGACGCTTCTTGGTGATTGCGTAGCTCAGCAGGTCCCGGTCGCGATCGAGGTGAAAGCGGAAAGGCTTCGCGCGCGTGTGGTTCATCGCCACGATCGCGTCGAGATCGCGGTCGTGCCCGCTGCGAATCATCGCGGCCGGCGCCCCATGGCGATCGGACGTGGCGACGGCCAGCGTGCGATCGATCGTCGGCATCGGGATGAAGCCAAGGCGTGCGTAGTAGTCGGCGCCGATCTCCGAAAACAGCAGCGCCAGCCCCGCGCCCCGACGCGCGCCGCGAGCCAGCATCCGTTCGATCAGATCGCGCGCATGACGGCGGCCGCGCTGTTCGGGCTGCGTGAACACCGCGCCAATGCCCACCACCTCGATCGGGCGGCCGTCCAGCACGGCCCGCAGCGAGTACTCCTTGGCGCTCGCCAGGACGTCGATCCCGTCGACGAGAGCCCACCGGCTGAGGCGGGTGGCTCCCCAAGCCGTGCGCCGCTGCGCCTCAAAAAACCGAGCGTACCGGTCCCGCGAAAGCCCTTCATGCCAGATTTCGTGGCTGGCGTTGAGGATCTGCTCGAGAATGCGCCCCTCGGCAGAGACTAAATCGGCCATATTTTCTCAGTGTGGCATTTTTTTAAACGTCGGATGGCGGCCGACGGTCTAACCGGGACATGAAAGCCAGACTTGCCGGCGTCGTGCTGGGTTTAGGTGGCGTTTTCTGCCTGTCGGCGGCCACTTCCGGCCCCCATGCCGCCACGGTTCCGAGTGACGACAAGGCGATTGTCCATGTGCTGAACCGCGTCGGATTCGGTCCGCGGCCGGGCGACGTCGAGCAGGTTCGGCGGCTCGGCATCGAGCGGTACATCGACGCGCAGCTGCATCCGGAGCACATTCCGGACAACGGTCTGCCGGCGCACTTGGCCGGGCTCGACACGATCGGTCTCAGCTCGCGCGAGATCGCCGACCAGTACGAGCGGCCGCTGCTCGAAGCGCGGCGCGAGAAGCAGCAGCGCACGAAAATGGACCCGGCTGGTGGCGCCGACGCGACGCCGGCGATGCCGCCCGATCCGCGCCAGAAGCGCGCGAACGCCGTGGTCGTGCAGCTGTCGGAACAGAAGGTCCTGCGCGCGGTGTACAGCGAGCGTCAGCTGCAGGAAGTGCTCACCGATTTCTGGTTCAATCACTTCAACGTGGACGCGCGGAAGGGGGCCGACCGGTTTCTCGTCACGGAGTACGAGCGCGAGACGATCCGGCCACACGTGCTCGGCACGTTCCGCGATCTGCTCGAGGCAACCGCCAAGAGCCCCGCGATGCTCTTCTATCTGGACAACTGGATGAGCGCGGCGCCCGCGTCTTCTGCTCGCCAGTACCTCCCGCGTGACGGACAAATGCCGCCGGCACGCGGTCCCTTTGGGCCGCATCCGTGGGGCGCCTTTGGCGCGCGGCCAAGCCGGCCGCAGGCGGCGCAGAAAAAGAACGCGCCGAAGGGCCTCAACGAGAATTACGGCCGCGAGCTGATGGAGCTGCACACGCTTGGCGTGGACGGCGGCTACACACAACAGGACGTCACGGAGGTCGCGCGCGCTTTTACGGGGTGGACCATTCAGCGGCCGCGGCAGGGCGGCGGATTCCACTTCGAGCCTCGCCTGCACGACGATGGCGAGAAGGTGGTGCTGGGCCATCGGATCAACGCTCATGGCGGCATGAGCGACGGCGAGCAGGTGCTCGACATCCTCGCCGCGCACCCGTCCACCGCCCGTTTCATCGCGACGAAGCTCGTGCGGCGATTCGTCGCCGACACGCCGCCGCCGGCGCTGGTCGACCACGTCGCGGCCCGCTTTCGCGCGACCGGCGGCGATCTGCGCGAGGTGATGCGGACGATCCTCACCTCTCCGGAATTCCTGTCGCCCGAGGCGTACCGCGCCAAGGTAAAGACCCCCTTCGAATTCGTGGTGAGCGCGGCGCGCGCGGCGCAGGTGGAGATCGCCGACGCGACACCGTTCGTGCGCGCGCTGCAGCAGCTCGGGATGCCGCCGTATCAGTGCCAGCCGCCGACCGGGTACTCGGATTCGGCCGACGCGTGGGTGAACACCGGCGCGCTCGTCAGCCGGATGAACTTCGCTCAACAAATCAGTCGCCAGGCGGCGGACTCGTCCATCCTCCACGTCGCGCTCAACGACGATGTATCGGAGATGACACGGGCGACGATCGCGAAGGCGGCGACCGCGCCGCAGATGGTCGCGCTGACGCTCGGCGCACCGGAGTTCCAGCGCCGCTGAGACGGCAACCGAGCTCGGCGGCCACGACCGGCGTGATGAAGTGCGCCCACGGGGCGCGGGAGATCTGACATGCAGTCGCGACGTGTCTTCTTGAAGCAGGGAGCGTTCGCGTTCGTCAGCCTGGGGTTCGCGCCGTCGTTCCTGACGCGCACCGCCTTCGCCGCCGGCGCGTCGGGCCGGCCGAAGCTGCTGATCGCGATCTTTCAGCGCGGCGCCGTCGACGGCCTCAGCGTCATCGTCCCCTTCGGCGAAGCCGAGTATTACCGGGCTCGGCCGAGCATCGCGATCGCGCGGCCGGGCGGCGCCGAGAATGCAGCCATCGATCTCGACGGATTCTTCGGCCTGAATCCGCGCCTCCAGGCATTGAAGCCCCTCTGGGACGCACGACAGCTGGCGATTGTGCACGCGTGCGGCTCGCCGGACAGCACGCGATCGCATTTCGACGCGCAGGACTACATGGAAACGGCGACGCCCGGCGTGAAGCGCACGGACGACGGCTGGTTGAACCGCTACCTGCAAACACGGCACGCGGAGGAGGCGACGCCGTTCCGTGCCGTGGCGTTGGCACCGCAGCTGCCGCGGGCGCTGCAGGGGCCCGCCGCGGCCCTGGCGATGAACCAGCTCGGCCAGTTCGGCATCCGCGGCGCCGCGGGCGATATGCTCGGCGCGTCATTCGAGGCCGAGTACGCGGCGGCAGCGGATCGCGTGCTGAACGGCACGGGGCGCGAAGCCTTCGACGCGATCAAGATGCTGAAGGTCGCCGACCCCGCAAAATATCAGCCGGAGCACGGCGCCGAGTACCCGCGTTCGCCCTTCGGACAGGCGCTGAAGCAGATCGCGCAGCTTGCGAAATCATCCGTCGGCCTGGAAGTCGCGTTCGCGGACATCGGCGGCTGGGATACGCACGTCAATCAGGGCGCCGGACAGGGCCAGCTCGGCACCCGGCTCGACGACTTCAGCCGCGCGATCGCGGCGCTCGTCACCGACCTCGGCGATCGCATGGAAGACACGGTGGTGTTGACGATGTCCGAGTTCGGACGGGCGGTGAACGAGAACGGCAACCGCGGCACCGATCATGGGCATGGCAACGCGATGCTGGTGATCGGCGGCGGCGTCCACGGCGGCCACGTCTACGGCAAATGGCCCGGACTGGCCGTCGATCGACGTTACGACGGCCGCGATCTCGCGGTCACCACCGACTTCCGCGACGTGTTCGCGGAGATTGTCGTGCGGCACATGGGCGTCGCGAACGCCGATCCGATTTTCCCGGGGCATCCCGTGCAGACGAGCAAATTCCCCGGGTTGCTCGCCTGACAGCCCGCTCGCTGAATTGGTGAGTTGGTAGATTGGTAAGTTGGTAAGTTGGTAAGTTGGTAAATGACGGTTGGTAAATTAAGATTCAAGTGCGTCAGCTGCAATTACCAACTCACCAACTTACTAATTGGCCAACTAGAGAGCTCACCATTCCGATGCTTCTCTCTGATCTCCCCACGCCTCAAGTTCTGATCGATCACGCGCGAGCGCGGCGCAACATCGACCGCGTGCAGGCGCTCGCGTCGGCCGCAGGGATTCGGCTGCGGCCTCATGCGAAAACACACAAGTCGCCGACCGTCGCGGCCTGGCAGATCGAGCGGGGCGCCATCGGCATCTGCTGTGCGAAGGTCGGTGAAGCCGAAGTGTTCGCCGAGGCGGGCATCCGCGACATCCGGCTGCCCTACCCGGTGAACCCGGCCAACGCTTCGCGCATGTTGGCGCTGATGGACCGCGCCGCGATCTCGATCATCGTGGATCATCTGGCGGTCGCGCACGGATGGTCGGAGGCCATGGAGCGCGCCGGCCGCACGCTCGACGTGCTGGTGAAGGTGGATGTCGGATTTCACCGGTGTGGGATCGACCCCGATCGCGGCGATCCGCTCGCGTTCCTGACCGCCATCGCCGCCATGCCTGGGCTCCGCCTGCGCGGGCTGCTGAGCCACGCCGGCCACGCGTACCACGCCTCGTCGGAGGACGCGCTGAATGCCATCGCCACGCAGGAGGCCGCCACGCTGACGGCGCTGCGCGACCGCGCCGCGGCGGCGGGTCTTTCGCTCGAAGAGATTTCGGTCGGCGCGACGCCCACGCTGCGCTTCAGCGTCCGCCAGCGCGGGATTTCCGAGATGCGGCCCGGTAACTACGTCTATTTCGACCGCACGCAGGTGTCGCTCGGCAGCGCGGCGCTCGACGATTGCGCGCTCACCATTCTGGCCACCGTCGTCTCCAAGCCTGCGCCGGATCGGATCATTCTCGACTGCGGGAGCAAGACGCTCACCAACGATCAGGCGCGCGGCATCACCAAGGCCGAGGGGTACGGCGCCGTGCTGACCGCGGACGGCGGCGTGGACGACACGCTGACCATCGATCGACTGTCCGAAGAGCACGCGACCGTTCGAGTGGCCGGCACAACCCGCCTCGAGCCGGGCGATCGCGTGCGCGTCCTGCCGAACCATTCCTGCGTCGTCTCGAATCTGATGGATGCCGTGCGCCTGGTCGAGGGCGATCGCGTCATCGACACGCTGCCGGTCGCGGCCCGCGGGCGAATCACGTAACCGCGCCTTTTGGGATATAGTCACACCCGGGTCATCGCGCCATGCAATGCGTGGCGACCGTATTCACATGGCTGACAAGGACAAACGCGAGCTCGGCGACGCGCTGGGCATGATCGAGACCATCGGCCTGGTCGGCATGATCGAAGCTGCTGACGCGATGGTAAAAGCGGCCAACGTCGTGTTCGTCGGCTGGCAGAAGGTCGACGCGGGGATGGTCACCGCCATCGTTCGCGGCGACGTCGGATCGGTGAAAGCTGCCACCGACGCCGGCGCGGCCGCGGCGCGCCGTGTCGGACAGCTGGTGGGCGTTCACGTGATTCCACGGCCGGCCGACGGGCTGGAAAAGATCTTCCCCATCGGCTGAGTCCGCCTCGGGCCCTGCCTCATCCCGCGATCGGCAGCTTCCGCTTCCTCTTCACTTTTTTTCGCCCCCGGAGCGACGAGCTCAATTCCCGCAGCAGCTGTTCGTCGCCAATCGCCAGGAGCGGCTGCGTCGGCGTCTTCAGCAGATTGAAGAATTGACCGCTCGCCGTGCGCGCGTAGATTTCGCGGCCGTCGGTCAGAAGCTGCACGGCGCCGCCGCCGCCGGTGGCGTCGAACAGACGAATGCCGAACTGCTCGACCAGCGCGGTGAGAATGGCATGAAGCTGCTGGATGGTGAAACCGCGCCGCCGGAGATCGGCGAGCACGAGCAGCTCGAAGAGCTCGATCGGCGAGTAGCGGCGCTCCGTGTAACCGCCCGCGTCGGTGCGATGCGACGGAATCGCGGGCGACAACAGGCCGCCGGCGTCCCACAGCTGCAGCTGCCGCGCCGTGAGGCCGGTCAGTCCGGCCACTTCGCGGGACGAGTAGGTGCGCTTGAGCTTCATCGTGGCAACGCGTGTCGCGGAACCGCGGCCTGTCGCGTCAGTCCTCCGCGGCGCGATCGGCCATTGCCGCGCCGTCGAAATCCTTGTCGGTCAGCCCGCCTTCGCTGTGCGTCGAGTACGTCAGCGTCACGCGTTTGTAGTTGATCAGAATGTCCGGGTGATGATCGGCGCGCTCGGCACCCGGCACAAGCCGGTTCACGAACGCGACCGCGCCGGGAAAATCGGCGAACGTGTACTGGCGGCGAATCGCATCGTGATCGAGCGTCCAGCCGGCGAGACACTCGAGCCGCTGCTCCGCGTCCTTCGACGACAGCTTCGGCATGCTGCTACCCCTCCAATCGCAACGGTTCGTGGTGCTAACATGGCTTGCGCGCGCGAACGTCGTCGAGACGAAGGCGCGCGGCTTCGACCGCATCCAGCGAGTCCTTCTGCATCTCGACCGGCGACGGCCCTTCCGTCGGATCCGCAAACGCACTCCCGGCGATGGTGCGATGATACGCGCGCTCGGCCGTCTGCAGCGCGTCGAGCGCCTCGGCGTGCTCGTGCTGCCATTCGAGCCAGTGGCGCAGCCGCTGTACCGCCTCGGCCTCGGTCGCACCGCCGCATTCGATGCCGAACCGATCGCCGTTATCACTGCGCTCCGCGTGCGCAACCCACTGGCCGTCGCGCCCGACGGTCACGATCCGGTAGCGCGCTGCGCCAATCGAGATCTCGTTCATCGTCTTCCCAGCGGCATTTCCGCCATCGGCAAACGTGCGGCGAGCTCCTCGGCCGCGACGTCTCTGGCCGCTGATCCTGCTGGCGCGATCATAAGTCGCCGAAACGCTGCGGGCTCACGCTCGCCAGCACCGGATCGATGCGGCCGTCGAGCATCGCGTCGGCGACCAGCTTCGCCGTCAGCGGCGCCAGCAGAATGCCATTGCGGTAGTGGCCGGTCGCGTACATGAGATTCGGGATAACGCGCGACGCGCCGAGAATGGGCAACCCATCGCTCGACGCCGGACGCAGCCCGACTCGCGCGCCGAGAAAGGCCGCGCCCGACGCGTGCGGGAGCAGCGTGCACGCCGCCTCCAGCAGTCCACGCACGCCGGCCGCCGTCGTCCGCTCGTCAAAGCCCGCCTCCTCGGCCGTTGCGCCAACCAGCAGCGTCCCGTCGTCCCAAGGCACGAGATAGCAATGCGGCGACCACGTGACGCGACGCAGCGGTGTGCCCTGCCACCCGAGGTGGAGCAGCTGGCCGCGGACCGGGCGCAGCGGCATGCGCCGCGAAACGCCGTCGATGGCAATCGATGCGGACCAGCTGCCTGCGGCCAGGACGACCGCATCGCCGATGAGCGAGCCGCGGTCCGTCTCGACGGTCACGCCGTCGCCGTCGCGGGCAATGCCCCGCACCGCCCCGTGCTCGATGATCTGCGCTCCACGCCGACGCGATGCGACGGCGAGCGCGCGCGTCAACTCAGGCGCCGAGACATAGCCGTGCTGCGGTATCAACAGGCCGCCGATGGCTCCGTCGGCAAGATGCGGTTCCTGTTCGTGAATGCCGGCGCGATCAACGATCTCCGCGGTGACGCCGCGACCCACCAGCCGCTCGGCCGTCGCGCGAAAGCCGCGCATGGCCGCCTCATCCAGCGCCACATCCAGCGTGCCGGTTCGACGATAGGGAATCGAGACGGCGCTGTCGATCGAAACGGACGCGACAAAATCGTCGAACAGATCGAGGCTGCGCGTCGTCAAATCGAGCAGCGCGCTGCCCTCTGTCGCCTCGATGTACGGAGCAAGGACGCCGGCGGACGCCTGGGTCGCGCCCATGCCGGCCGCACGCATGTCGATCACGTCCACTGACGCGCCTCGACGCGCCAGCTCGTAGGCCACGGCGCACCCGACAATGCCGGCGCCCACGACGACGATATCGCGCGAGGCGCTCACGGCATGATCTTATCGCCAAGGCGGGCGAAGTGTTCGCCGCAAGCCACGCCGAGCACGGCGTCGACATTCCCGCCTGCTGTCCACGACGAAGGTAGCGCGAAGGCTTTAGCCGAGTGTACCCGAGCGCGAGCAGCGCTCGGCTAGTCTAAAGCCTTCGCGCGCTCGATCTGTCGGGTGGATCCGGAAGTTCAAAAAGAGCGGGCTGGAGCGGCTCGGTGGAGTTGATTTCCGAGGGCCGCCCAGACGTCAGCGGCGATGCGGTGACGGGGGCGGTGTAGGACAGTTCACGGCGGCGGCCGGCGGTTGAAAGAACATGCCGGTTGCCGGCTGCGTGAAAAACATGCCGCGCGCCGATGTGGCCGCCTGCACTGCGGGAGCGACCACGGTTACTGCGGGAGCGACCACTGATGTTGTGGCTGCAACACGCCGGCTGCGTGCGCGTCCCGGCACGACGACGTAAGGAACCGCGTACGCGACAACTGCGGACTGCTCGGGCGCGACCGCCGGCGTGGGCTCCGGCGGCGGGATGCTCGTCTGCTCGTCGCGCGCATCGGTCCTGATCATCGCGACCGTCACGGCGTCGCTGACGCCGGCCTGCTGCAGTTCCACGAGCTGAGCCGGGTCGAGCGTGAAGACACTCCTGTCGTGGTCGATCATGGCGACGATCACCGCGTCAGAAACGCCGGCCTTCGACATCGAGACGATTTGGTCGATCGTGACTGCTCGAGCCGTCGCTGGCAACAGCATCAGGAGACACAGCATACCGAGGAATATGCAGCGGGTCCTCATGTCTTGACGATATGCAACCGGCTCGCCAGCGCCGTTACGAAAAATTAACAGGTTCCTCTGCCCTCAGGTGTGCTCGCCCCAGGACACATTCACGTGGAAGGGACATTTCGAGCGCAACAGGATTTGATAAACTCCCGGTTTCAAACGGGTTATACGGCCCTGGTACGAGGGGGGCCAGGTACGGCGCTTGCGTTGGAGGCGCCTGAGTTCACAGGAGATCGACATGCTTTCGAATCGACTGGCCGTTGGGGCCCTCGCTGTCGCGTGCATCGCGGCGGCTGCAGGCGGCGGATATTTCGCCACGCGCCAGAACGCGGTACCCGTTCCGGCGTCAGCCGCGGTCACCCCGCCTGCGAACGCACCAACACCCGCGAACGCGCCTCCATCCTCGAATGCGCCTGCCGCGGCCGTCGCGCCCAGCCAGCTCGCTCAGCCACCAGCCGCCGCCGCCAGCACCGACGCGACGGACAAACAGGTAACGGCCGCGCCGAAGACCTCGCCCGAAAAGCCCGCTGCCCAGGCTCCCGAACCGCGCGCGAGCCGTTCGCGCGTACCGACCGGACAGGTCGCACGTCGCGAGGCGCCGCTGTCGCAGCGTCCGTGGCCCAGCGAGGCTGCAGCCCAGACGCCAATCGCGCCGGCTGCTCCACTGCCCGTGATGGCGGGAACGCCACCGGCTGACGCGACCGCACCGGACACCGATGATCACGCAGGCCAGGATCCCGCCCGGATTGCGGACCCGCCGCAATTCGAAGAGCTCGTCGTGCCCGCGGACTCGGTGATCGGGCTGCAGACCGACACGTCGATCTCGAGCGAGCGGGCGCGCGTCGAAGACCGCGTCAACGGCCGCGTGACGCGCGATGTGCGCGTGAACAATCGCATCGCGATTCCCGCAGGCTCTCGCGTCGTCGGCACTGTGACGGTCGTGGAACGCGGCGGCAAATTCAAGGAACGGGCGCGGCTCGGCATCCGCTTCAACACGCTCGTGCTCGCCGACGGCAGCCGGCTGCCGATTACCACGGAAACGATCTATCGCGAGGGCGATCCGCCGTCGAGCGCGCCAAAGGTCGGAGGCGGCGCCATCGGGGGCGCCATCCTGGGCGCCATCCTCGGCGGCGGCAAAGGGGCGGTGGTCGGCGGCATGGCCGGCGCGGGCGCCGGCTCGGCCGCCGTGATGGCAGGTGATCGCAATGCCGCCGTGCTGCCCGCGGGCGCGACGATGACGGTCCGTATGCTCTCGGCGGTCACGATCACGCGCGACAAATAGCACGCGCGGCGAGCGGTGCAGGTATCATGAAGCCTTCTGCCGAAAGGAGCTGAATGATGCACCTGACACTCACGGCACTTGCCTTCTCGGCCGTCATCGGCGCCGCGGGGCCGCAAGGCTACGTCACGAAGGAAGCGGTCCCCGGCGTCACGAACTTTGCGCAGCTCGAGACGACGGTCGCGTGCGGCGGCGTCATCACGTCCGCAGCGATCGCCGAGCTGCAGACGCGCGGCTTCAAGTCGATCTTCGACCTTCAACTCCCCGACGAAAAAGGCGCTGACGTGAGCGGCGAAGCCGCGGCGGCCCAGGCGGCCGGCCTCACGTTCGTCCACGTACCGTTCACGCCCGCGCATCCGGACAACGACTCGGTGGACACGTTCGTCCGCGAAATCAGCAAGCCGACGAACACGCCTGCGTTCATCCACTGCTCCGGCGGCAACCGCGCGGCCGGATTCTGGATGATCAAGCGCGCGCTCGTGGACAACTGGGACGTGCCCCGGGCGCAGGCAGAAGCCGAGGCGCTCGGCCTCGCGAGCCCGCAGATGAAGCAGTTCGCCCTCGACTACATCCAGGCGCACAAGCACTGAGCACCGGCTCGCATGGACTCCGAAGCGTTCCGCCAGAACGGTCACGCGCTCGTGGACTGGATTGCCGAGTACCTCGCGCATCCGGAAAAATATCCCGTCCTCGCGCGAGTGAAGCCTGGCGAGATTGCCGCCGCTCTGCCGTCGCGCGCGCCCGAGGAGGGCGAGCCGTTCGAGTCGATCATGGCCGACTTCGAGCGCGTGCTCGTGCCTGGCCTGACACACTGGAACCATCCGGGATTCTTCGCCTATTTCGCCATCACCGGCAGCGCGCCCGGCGTGCTCGCGGATTTTCTCTCCGCCGCGCTCAATCAGCAGGCGATGCTGTGGCGGACGTCTCCCGCCGCGACCGAGCTCGAACAGGTGACGCTCGGCTGGCTCCGTCAGCTGATCGGCCTTCCCGACACATTCGAAGGCGTCATCTACGACACGGCGTCGATTGCGACGATGACGGCGATGGTCGCGGCGCGCGAGACGGCGATCGCCGATGTGCGGCAAAAAGGGCTGGCCGGGCGGCCGGAGGTGCCGCGGATGCGCGTCTACTGCTCCGATCAAACGCACTCCTCGATCGACAAAGCGGTGATCGCCATCGGCCTCGGGCACGAGTCGCTCCGCAGGATTCCCACCGACGATCGGTTCAGCATGCGCATCGACGCGCTGCGCGCCGCGATTGCCGAGGACCGCGCCAACGGCATCCTGCCTATCGCGGTGGTGCCGACGGTGGGCACGACGTCCACGACGAGTATCGATCCGGTAGCCGAGGTGGCCGACATCTGCGAGCGCGAGCGCCTCTGGATGCACGTCGATGCCGCGTACGGCGGCGTCGCCGCGATGCTGCCGTCGCACGCACATGTGCTCCACGGCGCGGAGCGCGCCGACTCGCTCGTCGTCAACCCGCACAAGTGGCTGTTCACCCCGTTCGACCTCAGCGCGTTCTACACGCGCCGGATGGACGTGGTCCGCGCCGCGTTCGCCCTCACGCCCGAGTACCTCCGCACGTCCGAGCCGGCGACCGTCAAGAACCTGATGGACACCGGCGTCCAATTGGGGCGCCGTTTCCGTTCGCTGAAGTTGTGGATGATTCTGCGATCGTTCGGCGCGCGCGAGCTGCGGGCGCGCCTCAGCGCGCACATCGCACTCGCGCAGCAGCTTGCGGCATGGGTCGACGCGCATCCGGATTTCGAGCGCCTGGCGCCGGTGCCGTTCAGCGTGGTGTGCTTCCGGTGGAAGCCGGCGACACGCACGCTGTCCGCTTCCGGGATCGACGCGGCCAACGAGCGGATCATCGATGACGTGAATCAGACGGGCGAGGTGTTCCTCTCGCACACGCGTCTGAGAGGCGCGCTCGCTCTGCGGATCGCGATCGGCCACCTGCACACTACCGAGAGCCATGTGCGCCGCGCGTGGGATCTCGTCGTCGCGCACGCGCCGCGCACCGACAGCTCGAGCGACGCGCGCTCAGCCGTCTGACGATCGACCGCGCTCAGCGTTTTCCCATCTGTCAGGGCATATCGCTTGCACACACGCCAGATGTCTGCCGGACGGACGGTTGTCCGGCTCATCAAGGAGAGATGTGTGACCAGACGAGTTCTCAAGGCGCTGATTCTGACGGCGGTCGTGGCGGGCGTCGCCGCGCCGTCGCAAGCGCGGGCGGAGGGCTACGTGAGCCCGTGGGCCGGCATCGCATTCGGGACCAACGCCAGCAACAGCCGCGGCATGTTCGGCGTCGACGCCGGCGGCATGGGCGCGGGCATCATCGGCGGCGAAGTGGACTTCGGGTACAGCCCCAGCTTCTTCGGCACGCAGAACGACTTCGGTCACAACACGGTGATCGACGTGATGGGCAACGTGATCGTCGGCGTCCCGATCGGCGGCACGCACGGACCGGGCGTGCGTCCGTTCGTCACAGGCGGCGTCGGCCTGCTCCGCACGCAGATTGACGGCGGCACGATCGCACAGGTGTCCTCGTCGAACAACATGTTCGGCTGGAATCTCGGCGCCGGCGTCATGGGGTACTTCGCGGAACACTTCGGCCTGCGGGGAGACATCCGATACCTGCGCGGCTTCAAGGACTTGAACACCGGCGTCAACAATTTCGGCGTAGACAACGGCCAGCTGCACCTCTGGCGCGCCTCGATAGGGCTGGTCTTTAGATAATCGCAAGTTACAAGGCAGAAGGCAGAAGGAACTTCGTCCTTCACTTCTAACTTCTGCCTTCCAACTTCTCACTTCCCACTTCCCCTCCGCTCCACCCGCCAAATCTCCTTCCACGTCTCGCCCTCGTCCAGCGACTCCAGCGCGACGACGCCGTGCTGGGGAAACGGCGGATGGGCGTCGGGCGGCGCGGCTGTCAGCAGCGCGAGGAGATCGGGCAGATGCGGATAGTGGCCGACGATCATCACGTTGCGCGATTCGCCGCGCAGGCGGTCGCGGATCCAGACCGGCGGGTCGGCGGGCTGCAGATCGCGCGTCGCCGACAGCTCGGCGAGGGCGTTGCACGCACGCCAGAATTCCTCCGCGGTCTGGCGCGCCCGCAGCTTGCCGCTGTGCCAGACGACGTCGGGCCTCGCGCCGATGGCGGCGGCCCGCGCCGCCACCTGCGTCACCTCCTCGCGTCCGCGCAGCGAGAGCGGACGCCGCGTGTCGACGTCCGGCATCACGGCGTCCCCGTGATGGACGAGAAACAACGTCACTACGACTTCGTGTGATTCGGCGGGTGCGGGTACGCCTGCTCGCCGGCGAGAATGCGAACCTTCAGACGGTTCTCCGGGATGGGCAGCGGACACGTCGTGAACGGATTGAACGAGCAAGGCGGGTTGTACGCCTGATTGAAATCCAGCACGGTCGTGCCGTCGTCCCGCAGGTCCGAGTAGAGAAAGCGCGCCGTGTCGTAGGTCTCCTTGCCGCTCGTGCCGTCGCGAAAGATGAAATAGAGGCGGCCCGGCCGCGTCGTCGCCGGCCGCAGCCGCACGGTCTCGCCGTTCAGCGTGAACTCGACGACCCCTTCGGTCTTGTACACGACGTCGTCGTTCAGCTGGTTGACGGTGTGGAACTCGCTGGCCACCGGATCCTTGATGAACTTACCGACGACGCGGTAGTTCGCCTGGATGGGAAACCAGTGAAAGCCCTCGAAGGCGCGCGCGACCTCGCCTTGCTCGTCGCGCATGCGAATCGCGAGGCGCTCGCCGCTCGGATGCACCCACAGCGCGATGCCGTCCACCGTGATTTCGTCGGGGCCGTCCTTCTTGCCTTCGCTGTTCAGGTGCTCGTCGCTCTTCACGTCGATCGCAGCGGTGACCGGCTCCCCTTTCAGCGTGATGGTGGCGCCGGCTGCCGGCTCGAAGCGGACGTCCGTGCCCTTCAGCACGAAGGTGCCGACCGACGCGGGCGCGCGCGATGGGAGGAGGACGGTATCGCCGGCCGCGCTTCCCGTCTTGTTCGCGCCGGGGTTTAGGAAGAACAGGCCGGCGAGCGAGACGTACTCCTTCCGATAGTCGATCTCGTGCTTGGTGCGGAACTGCTCGGTTTCCTTGACGGCCGCGGAATCGACGCCCGCCTCCTTTGGCGGCGCCTCCTGGCGCGGGCTGCCGCAGGCAGCGGCAAAGACAGCGGCGAGGGCAAGGACGAACACGTGGCGTGACATCATGGCAGCCGGACTCCTTCCGATGATGGCATCCTAGTCTCGCCAAATGAAGCAGGTCAACGGTCCCGTCGGCGTTGGCGGCTGGCTCATCGTCTTATGCGTGCTGCTGATTGCCTGGCAGCCGATCAGCCTGGGCCTGGTCGCGTCGAGCGTGCTGGACGACCTGGCGCTGCGCGGCCTGCCCCTCGCGCTCGTCCTGTTGTTGCGCGTCGTCGTCACCGCGTTGGGCATAGCCGCAGGTCTGGCGCTCCTCGGGCGCCGCCCGGGGGCGCCGGCGCTGGCGAAGGCGTCGCTCCTGGCGTCGGCGGCGACGGATACATTCGTGTACCTCACACCGTATTTCCCCAGCAACCGCATGCCGGGAGAGACGCCCTACTACGTCGCCGTCGCGCTCGCCTACTACGCGGTCTGGCTCGCGTACCTGGTTTGGTCGAAGCGCGTGAGAAACACGTTCGGCGTCTGAACCCGACACGCCTACGGTCCGGCGCAGCATCGTGCGCCCCTGCGCGCTTGATGGCAGAATGCACGGACAACGCAGGACGAGCGCGGGTCCGCTGAGAGGCTGGACGCAGGCGCCACGGAGAAACGTATGTTGAGACGCGTGTGCGCGGCGGTGATCGCGATGATGGCGATCGCACCCCTGACGGCGCAGCAGGCGGCGCCGCAGAACGACTCGATCCGCCAGGCGGACCTGCGCGCCGACCTCTTCTTTCTTGCCGGCGACGCGATGCGCGGACGGCTCACCAACACGGACGAGAATCGCGCCGCCGCCGACTACATCCGGTCGCGGTTCGAGCGGGCGGGTCTCGTTCCAGCGGGTCCGGACCACTCGTTCTTTCAGACGTTCAATCTGATGGTGGCTGCTCTCGGCGACGACAATGCGATGGATGTCGCATCCGACGACGCCGGCACCCGGCATCTCCGTGCGGGCCAGGAATTCTATCCGCACCGGTTCAGCGCCAGCGGCGACGTCACGGCGCCGCTCGCGTTCGTCGGGTTCGGCATCAGCGCGCCCTATCTCCAGTACGACGACTATGCCGGCGACGTGACGGGCAAGATCGTGCTGGCGCTCGACCACGAGCCCGGCGAACGCGATCCCAACAGCCCATTCGAAGGACTGATCACCGCCGAGCCGTCGACCGCATGGCGCAAGGCGCTCGCCGCCCAGGCGAAGGGCGCCGTCGGCGTGCTGTTCGTCAGCGACGTGCACAATCATCCGGGTACGCCCAACTTCGAGGCGTCGGCCCGCGCCTATTGGCCGGAGGCACCGCCGCGGATCCCCAGCTATACGCTCGCTGCATGGGCCGATCAGATTCGCATCCCGGTGGCGCAGATTTCGCCCGCGCTTGCGGCGACGCTGGTCCGCGGGGCGGGCAAGCCGTTCGAAACGCTGTCGAAGACGGCCGAATCGCCGCACGGCATCGCGCCGCTCGCCCTGCCCGGCTTCCGCGTGCACCTGTACACCGCGGTCGATCGCCATACGGTGCCCGATCGCAACGTCGTCGCGCTCGTCGAGGGGAGCGACCCGCGGCTGAAGAACGAATGGGTGATCGTGTCGGCGCACTACGATCACAACGGCGCTGATGGCAGCCAGATCTTCAACGGCGCCGACGACAACGGATCGGGAACGGTCGCGCTGCTGGCGATTGCCGACGCCTACGCCGCGGCCGCGCGCCAGGGCCATCGTCCGAAGCGGAGCGTGCTGTTCGCGGCATGGGATTCTGAGGAGCGCGGCCTGCTGGGCGCATGGGCGTATACGGAACAGCCGCTCGCGCCGCTCGCCTCCGTAGCGGGCGTGCTGAACATGGACATGATCGGGCGCAGCGAAGCAGTGCCGATGGGCGGCGGCGCCCGGTTCAACGGCCTCGAGCCCCAGACCGCGGAAGCGAACCGGAACGTCGTGAACATCGGCGGCTTCCGGTGGGCGCCGGATCTGCGCGCGCCGATCGAGTCGGCCAACAAGACGGTCGGCCTCGATCTGAGGACCACCTACGACAACAACCCGTCGAACCTCGTTCGCCGCAGCGATCAGTGGCCGTTTCTCCAGCACGGCGTGCCCGCGGTCGAGTTCTTCACGGGGCTGCATCCTGACTACCACACGGTCTATGACCGCCCCGAGAAGATCGAGTACGCGAAGCTGGAAAAAATCGCGCGTCTGGTCCACCAGGCGAGCTGGGATGTGGCCAACGCGTCGGGGCGGCCGAAACCGGCCACGGGGCGCTCAATCCCAGAGCGTTGAAACGATCACGCTCACCACGGAAATGAGATGAAGGTATTTCTTCGCGCGCTCTACGAGATCAGCGCCGATCATCTCGATCACGCGATCGCTATACGACCGCCCCGTCCGTGATCTCGAGCCCGCGATCGATGATCGCGAACGCCTCGCGCAGCTCCGCCTCGGTGATACACAGCGGCGGATTCGTGAAGAACGTATTCCAGCGCACGAACGTGTAGAGCCCCTCCTGGCGGAAGAACTTTCCGAGGGCGGCCATTTCGTCGGAGGTGCCGTTGAACGGCGCGAGCGGCGTCTGCCGGGCGCGATCGCGCACCAGCTCGACGAGGCCGAACAACCCGATCGAACGGGCGGCGCCAACCGACGGATGCCGCCGCGAGAGGTCGACGAGCAGGTCCTTCATCAGCGCGCCCATGCGCTGCGCGTTCTCGATCAGGTGATCTTCCTCGTACACCTCGATCGTCGCGAGCGCGGCGGCACACGCGAGCGGATGGCTGTTGTAGGTGAGGCCGCCGTAGAAGACCTTGTCTTTGAACTGGCTCGCGATCGCGCGCCGCATGCCGACGGCGCCCAGTGGGATGTAGGCGCTCGTCAGCCCCTTCGCCATCGTGAGGATGTCCGGAACGACCTGCCAATGGTCGATCGCGAACCACTTGCCGGTGCGGCCGAAGCCGGCCATCACCTCGTCGCAGATCATCAGGATGCCGTGCTTCGTGCACAGCTCGCGCACGCCCTGCATATACCCGTCGGGCGGCGCGAGCACGCCGTTGGTCCCGGTCACCGACTCCAGGATGAAGGCCGCGATCGTCTGCGCTCCTTCCAGCTGAATCACCTCCTCGAGCATGGCCAGCGACTGCTCCGCGCTGTCCCACCCGCGCGCGATGCCGTGGTACGGGTCCAGCACGTGCACGACGCCCGGCATTCCGGGCTCCGCCGACCATCGGCGCGGATCGCCGGTCAGCGCGATGCTGCCGGCCGTCGCCCCATGATACGAACGGTATCGCGCCAGGATCTTGTGGCGCCCGGTCGCGAGCCGCGCGAGCTTGATCGCGTTCTCGTTCGCCTCCGACCCGCCGTTGGTGAAGAAGAACACGTCGATGTCGCCCGGCGCGATCTCGGCGAGCTTGGCGCCGAGCCGCGCGCGCGGTTCGGTCGCCATGAACGGGTTGGCGTAGGCGAACGCGTCAAGCTGTTCCTGGATCGCGCGGTTCACACGCTGGTCGCCATGGCCGATGTTCACGCACATCAGCTGGCTGTTGAAGTCGATGAAGCGCTTGCCTTCGGGCGTCCAGAAGTAAATGCCCTTGGCGCGCGCCACCGGAATCGGATCCACTTTCGACTGCGCCGACCACTCGAACAGCGTGTGCTGCTTCGAGAGCGCGATCATCTCGTCGCCGGTCATCGTCTTTCTGGTGGTTTCAGTAGCCATGAGGTTTCCGTCCTACTTCTTGAGCATCGCGTCGCGCTTGGCCTTGAACTCGTTCCCCGGCTTCCACTCCGGGATCTTGTCCGCCTCGGCGACGCGATAGCCGACCGCGAAAAACACCTTCAGATCCTCGCGCGTGCCGGTGAGATCCCAGTCCGGCAGCACGACGTCCGAAGGCTGGTGATAGCGCTTCGTCGTCCACTCGTCGCGCACCTTCTGTCCGAACCCGGCCGGCTTGCCGATGTAGTCCATGCCGCCATCCGGGTCGAGCGCCGGCACTCCCTGCTTCGCGAAGTTGAAATGATCGGAACGGTAGTAGAACCCCTTCTCCGATTCGGCATCCGCGTGCACGACGCGGCCCTGCTCGCCGGCGGCGTCGCGCGCGTAGTCGTCGAGATCGGACGCGCCGTACCCGACAATCGTGAGATCTTTTGTCCGCCCATGGACGTTCCAGCTGTCCAGGTTGATGTCCGCGACGGTCTTCGCCAGCGGATAGATCGGCGTCACCGCGTAGTACTCCGATCCGAGCAGACCCTGCTCTTCGGCGGTGACGGCGAGAAACAGAATCGAGCGCCGCGGCGGCGCCGGCAGCTTCGTGAACGTTCGACCGAGCTCAATCAGCGCGGCGCATCCCAGCGCGTCGTCTTCCGCGCCGTGAAAAATGCCCTCCGGGCCCTTGCCGAAATGGTCCCAGTGCGCGCTGTAGACGACGAACTCGTGGCCGAGCACCGGATCGCTGCCGTCGAGTTTCGCGATCACGTTCTTCGAGTTGATCGTGCGCAGCTTGTTGTGAATCGTCATCGACGCCGTCACGCCGAGCGGCACCGGCTTGAACTCGCGCGTCGCGGCCTGCGCCTTCAGAGCGTCGAAATCCTGGCCGGCCATTGTCATCAGCGCCGTGGCCTGGTCGAGCGTGATCCACCCCTCGATCGCCGCGCGCCCCATGTTCTTGTCGGGCGTGACGAGGTCGAACTGCTCGCCGGTCTTTCCCTGGACGACGTTGAACGGGTAGCCGGCGGGGCCGGTCTCGTGAACGATCAGCACGCCCGCGGCACCCTTCTGCGCGCCGATGTCGTACTTGTACGTCCACCGGCCGTAATACGTCATCGCCTTGCCGCCGAACGTCTTCGGATCCAGCACGGACGGGTTGGCCGGATCTGGCACGGGCGGATCGTTGACGAGCATCACCAGCGTCTTGCCCTTGACGTCGATGCCCTTGTAGTCGTCCCAGTTGAACTCGGGCGCCACCACGCCATAGCCGACGAACACCAGCTCGGAGTCCGCGATGCTCGCTGACGGAGCCACGTGCTTCGACCACGCCACCACATCGTCTTTCCATTTGAGCGTCTGCGTCGCGGTTCCTTTCTTGAGAACGAGCGGCGCCGGCGAGGGCGTGATGCCGACGAGCGGTACTTTCTGAATGTACGTGCCGTCGGTGTTGCCCGGCTTGAGGCCAGCCTTCTTGAACTGGTCCACGAGAAACGCGACGGTGCGCTCTTCGCCAGGCGTGCCGGGCGCGCGTCCCTCGAAGTCGTCGGACGCGAGCGCCTTGGTGTGCGCGAGCACCGCGTTGATGTCGATCGGCGGCAGCTGGCCGATCGGGACGTGCTGCGGCGCGGGCGGCGGCGGCGCCTCCACCGCCGGCGGCGGCCTCTTGTCCGAACATCCCGCGGCGGCAGCGCACACGACGACGAGCAGCAAAGCGGCTGTTTTCATGACCATCAATTATCGCCGTGGGCCCCGATGAGGTCGAGCGTCGCCAGCGCGATGATTTTCGTCGCGTTCAGCAGGTCGTCGATGCCGCACCACTCGTCAGGCTGGTGCGCCAGGTCGAGGATGCCCGGTCCGTATGCGACGCAATGCGGCACGTGAGCAATGCGGGCGACGTGCTTGTGGTCGTAGGTGCCGGGGCTCGCGACGAGCTCGGCCGGCTTGCCGAGGATGTGCCGCATCGATCGGTCCAACGCGGCGATGACCGGCGAGTCGTGCGGCGTTTGCGTCGGGTGGACGACCATCAGATCGCGCACGTCGAACCGGACGCCGGGCGCGCGCTCCGACGCGCGGCGCACGAGCTGCGCGATCTCGGTCCGGGCCGCCTCGAATCCCTCTTCCATCAGAAACCGTCGATCGAACACCGCGCGACAGAGATCGGCCACGCAAGGCGTTTGAATGCCGCCGACCGGCTGGCCACCCTCGATGCCGTTGATGTTGATCGTCGCATGCCGCGCGCCGCTCGGCACCACCGGCACGGCGGTCGTCCGCGCCGCCAGCGCCGGCGCCAGATCCTCGCGCACAAGCTGCAGGAGCTGACCCATGCCCTCGATCGCGTTGACGCCCAGAAACGGCATGCTGCCGTGGCCGATCCGGCCGCGCGCCGTCACGTCGAACCAGTAGACGCCGCGATGGCCGATGCAGATGCGGTCGACGTTCAGCGGCTCGGGGATGATCACGAAGTCGGTGCGGCCGCTGGCGATGCGCCCCTGCTCGGCGAGATACGCGACGCCGGCAAACCCGCCGCTCTCTTCGTCCACTGTCCCGCTAATCTCGATGGTGCCGGGCAGCCGCACGCCGGCGCGCTCGATCGCTTCGGCGGCGAACAGCGCCGCTGCGATCCCCGCCTTCATGTCGCACGCGCCGCGTCCGTAGATCCGCCCGTCGCGCACGAGACCGCCGAACGGATCGACGGTCCAGCCATCGCCGGCCGGCACCACATCGAAATGGCCGTTGAGGTGCACGACCGGCCCGGGACCGCCCCGACGCGATCCGACGACGTTCACCCGCGGGAACCTGGCGGTGTGCTCCGGCCGCCCCTCGGCGGCGATATATTCGACGGCGAGGCCGCGCCGCGCGAAATCGTCGCCGATGAAATGCGCGCACGCCTCGTACTCGTCGCCCGGTGGGTTGACCGTGGGAATGCGAACGAGGTCCGCGGTGTACGCGACGATCTCGTCGGCGGCCCGGTCGACCTCGGCGACCACGCGCTCGGTGACGGTCATGCGTCCGCTACTGCGGCCCGAAGAAGTACCGGATGCCCAGCTGGACCTCGCGCCCCGGCAGGTACGCGACGGGCGTGCCGAACGTTGGCCCCGCTACCGCGTTCACGTTCGCGACGTTGGCGCGGTTGAAGATATTGAACGCCTCGATCAGCACGCTGGCCGACTGGCGCCCGAACGGAAGCTTTTTCTCCAGCCGCAGATCCACATCGGAGTACGGCTTGACGCGAAACGCATTACGCGGCTGCGTGAGGTCGCGCTGATCCACCAGCCCGTCGCCGTCGCTGTCGATGATTCCGCGCGGATTGAACGCCGTGCCGCTCCGCCAGAAGGCGACCACGCCCACGTTCAGGTCGAAGGGCAGCACGATCGCCGCGTTGCCGACGAAGATGTGCGGAGCGGACTGGTTCGACGGCCCGTAGTCGAGCTCCGGATGGTTGTTGTTCGCGAACGTCGATCCCACGGTTCCGGTGAGCAGGTTGTCGCGCGCGCGCGATCCGGTATACGAGAGACCGACCTGGTAGTGCGTGGTGAAGCGGCGCCGGACGGAGAGGATGATGCCGTCGTAGTTCACCAGCCCGTCGTAGGTCACTTCGCTGATCTGCGGGCCGCCGTCGGTCGTCTTGCCGAAATTCGCGTCGCCTTGCGGCACATCGTAGAGATTCGTGATGCGTCGCGTCAGGAGCCCTCTCGTCCGGCGATGGACGAACATCGCCGACACGCTCACATCCGATCCGATCTCCTGGTCGACGCCCACGTTGAACGCATTCGTATACGGCACCTGATCCTGCGAGTACTGCGACACCGTGCGCGTCACCTCGAGGGGCCCGCGCGGAAAGAACGACAGCACGCGGTTGCCGACGATCGATCCGCCGGGAACGTCGAAGAACCGGAAGTCGGTGCCGGGATATTTCGCGTCG
This sequence comes from Vicinamibacterales bacterium, assembly GCA_036268855.1. Lineage (GTDB taxonomy): Bacteria > Acidobacteriota > Vicinamibacteria > Vicinamibacterales > CAVVIG01 > DATATJ01. The sequence continues at coordinate 16,454 of DATATJ010000197.1, read as the reverse complement.
AGCAGCGCCACCGCCTGAGCCGGCGTCTTGCCCGACAACTGCTGGATGTTGTCGGCCGTGACCACCGGCGCTTTCGTCGGGTCGCTGACGTTGATGCCCAGCGACCTGTACAACGACAGCGGATCGCTCCGCAGGTCGGCCGCGAATTGCGAGTACAGCGGGTTCTCGGGCGGCCCGAAGCCGCCGGTGGCGGTCGGGAATCCGGATGTAATGACGTAGTCGATGAGCGAGTTGGTGTAGTCCGCGCCGAGGCGCGGGAGCGCCACGTCGAACACCGCCTTCGTGAAGATGCCGCCCTTCTCGGGCACCGTGGACGCCGCCGCCAGCAGGTTGCGATCGAAGAACAGGCCGTAGTTCGCCTTGACGATCGTCTGGTGCCGCCCGGCGACGTCCCACGCCACGCCGAGGCGCGGCGCGAACGCTTTCTTGTAGCCGCCAAAGAGGCTCGAGTAGTCGTAGCGCGCGCCCGCGTTGAGCGTCACGTCCGGGTGAATCTGCCAGGTATCTTGCGCGAAGCCGGAGACGTCATTCGTCTTGATGTCCAGGTTCAGGTTGCCGTCCGGGCTCGCCGATAACGTGAAGAACCGCGCCGCCGACTGCTGAAAGCCGTACAGGTTGAAGTCGCTGGTGAAGACGGCATTCTGATCCGCGGCGAGAAAGCCCGGCGAAAACTCGACGTCGTTCGTCACCTGGCTGTAACCGGTCAGCGTGATGTGATTGAAGTCCCACCCGAACTTGAACTGGTGATCGCCCCCGTGGCCGGGAGCGAAGTAGCTGAGCGACTGCGCGGCCTGATAGCGCCGGCTCCGTTGGTCGGTCTGGCCGCCGAACGGCGCGCCCGTCTGCAGGAAACCCGATCGCAGCAGCAAAAGCACCGGCTCGGACCGCGCCGTCTGATCGAGATTGTTCCCGTTCTCGCCGCGCACGTACGTGCCGGTGGTCTCCAGGAACATCTTCGGCCCGAGAACCGCCGTCTCACGAAATACGGCGCTCGTGGCGGGCTGCGCAGTGGACGCCGCCGCACTGGGCAGCGCAATCGTGCCAGCCACCGGCGAGCTGATCGATCCGGTGTTGCTGAGCGTCGAACGGTTGATCGACCCCGTGAGCCGGTTGTTCGTCGAGAGGTTCGCGTCCACCTTGAACAGACCGGTGAAGCCGCTGCTCTTCGGCGCCACCCCGAAGTCCTCGACATGCTGCGGCGTCGCCAGGCCGCTCAACACGAACGGCGGGATCTTCGATTGGTCGATGTTGACGCCGCGCGTCTCGTTCAGCTTCTCGAACGATCCGAAGAAGAAGGCCTGGTCCTTGACGATCGGCCCCCCGGCCGTGCCGCCCCACTGATAGCGCTGGAGCTCCGGCGGCTTCGGCTTCGCGTACCCTGCCGGCACCGGCGATGGATCGGGAATGTTCGACGTGTCGAAGCGATCGTTGCGGCCGAACAAAAACCCGCGCCCCGCCCAGTCGTCGCTGCCCGACCGCGTCACGATGTTCGCCACACCGCCCTGGGCGCGGCCGAATTCGGCTTCGTACCCGGTCGTGATCACCTCGAATTCCTTGATCGAATCCTGCGTGAAGCGCAGCAGCGCGCCGCCATTCACGGGATCGTTGTTTTCGGCGCCGTCCACCAGATAGGAGACGGCCCCGGCGCGCTCGCCGAAAATCTCCACGTTCGCGCCCGTGGTGAGATCCGGGTCTGGCTTCGCGCCCGGCACCAGCGCAATCAGGTCGGTGAAGTTACGTCCGTTCAGCGGCAGCGCGTCGATCGTGCGCTGCGTCACGGTGTTCGTCACGTCCGAGCGCGCCACCTGCACGAGCGGTGCGTCGGCCGACACCTGCACGGACTCGGCCACGCCGCCGACGCTCATGGTGAAGTCGAGCGTGGTCACCTGGTTCAGCGCCACGCCGACGGTGTGCTGCTCCTGCCTGGCGAATCCGGACAGCTCGACCGTAACGTCGTAGGCGCCGGGCGGCACCAGCGAAATCCGATACGCGCCTTCCGCGTTCGTCGTCACGACCGCGCTCTCCCGCTGGAGAGAGGGCCCCTTCAGCGTCACGGTTGCGCCCGGCAGCACCGCGCCGCTCGAATCGCGGACCACGCCGGCGACCGATCCGGTCACCTGCGCGGCGCCCGCCCGCGGATGAAGAAGAGCAGCGACCACGAACAAGACGGTCCACGCGTGAATGCTGCGCCGCATAGCAGGCCTCCGGTGTGTTGGCGTCCGGTTTCTACTAGAAACGACGCAGGTAGTCAAACTTCCTCGCGTTCTTATAGGATGGCTACGCAGTGCACCCGTCGCCATCGAGGACACCATGAACCGATCGATCATCGTCGGCATCGCTGGCGCGTCCCTGCTAGCGGTCGCGCCGGCGGCGCGCTCCGTGGATCAGCCCGCTCCGGTGTCTGCGAACCAGACGCTGACGGCGGTCGAGGGCATCAAGGTCGGGCAGTTCACGCTCAGCGAACGGCCAACGGGCTGCACCGCGATTCTCGTTGACGGCGACGCCGTCGGCGGCGTCTCGCAGCGAGGCGGCGCGCCGGGCACGCGCGAAACCGATCTGCTCAACCCGCTCAACATGGTGGACAAGGTGAACGCCATCGTGCTCGCGGGCGGCAGCGCATTCGGCCTCGACGCCGCAAGCGGCACGGTGCGCTGGCTCGACGAGCACAACATCGGCTTCGACGTGCGCATCGCACACGTCCCCATCGTTCCGGCCGCGATCCTGTTCGACTTGCCGGTCGGCGGCAACCCGAAGATCCGCCCGACCGCCGATTGTGGCTACAAAGCGGCGGACGCGGCGACGACCCGACCTGTCGAGGAAGGCAGCGTGGGTGCCGGCGCTGGCGCGACCGTCGGCAAGCTTGGCGGATTCGCCGAGCGTCCCGGCGTGCCGTCCGGCCAGCGCGGCCCGATGAAATCGGGCGTCGGATCGTTCGCGCTGCGCATGCCGAATGGCCTCGTGGTCGGCGCGATCGTCGCGGTCAACGCCGTCGGCGACATCATCGACCCCGACTCGGGCCATGTCGTGGCGGGCGCCCTGACGCCCACGGGAGAGTTCGCCGACGCCCGCAAGATCCTGCGCAGCGGCGTGCTCGCCCGTCCGCGCCCGGCGGAGAACACGACGATCGGCGTCGTCGCCACCAACGCCAAGCTGACGAAAGCCGAAGCGGGCCGCATGGCCTTGATGGCCGACGACGGATATGCGCGTGCGATTTATCCGTCGCACACCAACGGCGACGGCGACACGGTGTTTTCGCTCGCGACCGGCCGATGGCCGGGCGACGCCGACATCACGGTGGTCGGCGCGCTGGCCGCCGAGGCGATGGCGCAGGCCATCGTGCGGGCGGCCACGCAGGCGACCGGCCTCCCCGGATTGCCTGCCGCCCGCGATCTGAAGCGGTGACCATCCAGCGAGGTCATTCATGAGCGACGCCGGAATTTTTTCGTTGAAGGGAAAGACAGCTGCGATCGTCGGCGGAGGATCCGGCATCGGCGCCGCCGTGGCGATCGGCGCGGCGCGGCTGGGCGCGACGGTGGTCTGCCTCGACGCCAACGCCGCAGCGGCGCAGTCGGTCGCCGAGCAGATCGGCCAGGGCGCGACTGCCGCCGCCGTCGACATCAGGGAGGGCGCCGCCGTGACGACCGCCTTCGACGCCATCGTCCGCGATCACGGACGCCTCGACATCGTCGTCTGCACGCCGAGCATCAACGTGCGCAAGCCGATTCTGCAGTACTCGGCGGACGAGTTCGATCGCGTCGTCGCCGTGAACCTGAAGGGCACCTTCAACGTGCTCCAGGCGGCGGGGCGAATCATGACCGCTCAGAAAAGCGGCAGCGTCGTGATTTTTTCGTCGATCCGGTCGCAGGTGGTCGAGCCCGGCCAGTCGGTGTACGCGATGACGAAAGCGGGGATCGTGCAGCTCGTGCGCGTCGGCGCCGCCGAATTCGGACCGCATGGCGTGCGTGTCAACGCGGTCGGGCCGGGCGTCGTCGAGACGCCGCTGACGGCGCCGATCAAGGCGAACAGCGCCTGGTACAACGCGTACGCGGAGAAGAGCGTCTTCAAGCGGTGGGCGACAGCCGAGGAGATGGTCGGGCCGACGCTGTTTCTCGCGTCCGACGCCGCGAGCTACGTCACGGGTACCATCCTGTTCGCCGACGGCGGCTGGACGGCGACCGACGGGCGGTTTACGCCGCCGGGCATGTAGACGGCGGGAATCGGGATCAGGGATCAGGGATCAGGGATCGGGGATCGGGGATCGGGTGCAGACCGATGACTGTTGTTATTCGAATGGCGATCGCGGCGATCGGGCTGTTGTATGCCATCGGTCTGCCGTCGTCTGAACGTGTCGCGGCCGCCGCCAACGAGACGTTGACCGCCGTGCCCGGGATCAAAGTCGGCCATTACACGATGACGTTGCGGCCGACGGGGTGCACCGTCGTGCTCGTCGAGGCGGGCGCCACTGCGGGCGTGGTCGTCCATGGCGCGGCTCCCGCGACGCGCGACACCGATCTGCTCAGGCCCGAAAAAATGGTGCAGCAGATCCACGGCGTGGCGCTCTCGGGCGGCAGCCTCTTCGGGCTGTCGTCGGTGGACGGCGTGCTGCACTTTCTCGACGAACAGAAGATCGGAATCGCGTACGGCGGCATGCGGATTCCCGTCGTGTCTGGCGCCTCGATTTTCGACCTGGGTGTCGGCGACGCCGCGGTCCGCCCCGGCTCGGACTGCGGGTACTTCGCCGCACGGGCGGCGAGCGACGCGCCAGTCGCCGAAGGCAGCGTCGGCGCCGGCGCGGGCGCGACGGTCGGCAAGCTCGCCGGCATGGGCCGCGCGATGAAGGGCGGCATCGGCACCGCCGCCGTATCGATGCCAGACGGACTCATCGTCGCGGCGCTGGTTGCCGCGAATCCGCTCGGCGACGTGATCGACCCGAACACCGGGAAGGTCGTCGCCGGTGTGCGGACCGCCGACGGACACGCGCTCGCGGATGCGCGGGTCCTCGTTCGATCGGGAGCGTCGACGGCCAGCGGCGGCAACAACTCCACAATCGGCGTGATCGCCACCAACGCGCGGCTGACGAAAGATCAGGCGACGTATCTGGCGCAGGCGGGTGACGATGGGTACGCGCGGGCGATCTGGCCGATTCATACCGAAGTTGACGGCGACACCGTGTTCGCGCTGGCCACGGGCACGAAGTCTGGCGATGTCGATATGATCCGCCTGGGCGCGCTCGCGGCCGACGTCATGGCCTCGGCGCTGGTTCGCGCCGTCACGCAAGCCACGGGGCTGCCCGGCCTGCCGGCCGTGCGCGAGCTCCGATAGTCCTCATTCTTCAACGGAGAACCTTTGATGTCCTCGTCTTATCGGATTGCTGTGATTGCCGGCGACGGAATCGGCCGGGAAGTGATTCCGGCCGGCATCGCCGCGATCCAGGCCGCCATACGCGGCACCGACTGCGCGGTGTCGTTCGAAGAGCTGCCGTGGGGCTGTGATTACTACCTGCAGCACGGACGCATGATGGCGGAGAACGGCATGAAGATACTCGCCGGGTTCGACGCCATCTACCTCGGCGCGATTGGTTCGCCGACGGTGCCGGATCACATCGCGGTCTGGGAGCTGATCCTGCCGATTCGGCAGTTTTTCGATCAATACGTGAATCTGCGCCCGATGCGGCTGCTGCCGGGCCTCACCTCTCCTCTGGCCAACCGCGACGCCGCGTCGATCGACATGGTGTGCGTGCGCGAAAATTCAGAAGGCGAGTACGCCGGCGTGGGTGGACGCGTCCATGTCGGGACCAAGTTCGAGGTTGCCGAACAGACGGGCGTCTTCACGCGGCACGGCATCGAGCGCATCCTGCGCTACGGGTTCGAAGTCGCGGCCTCGCGGCCGCGCAAGAAGCTGGCGAGCGCGACAAAGTCGAACGCGCTGCAGCACTCGATGGTCTTGTGGGACGAGGTGGCGGAGTCGCTGCGCGCCGAGTACCCTGAGGTGTCGTTCGCCAAGTATCACGTGGACGCGCTCGCGGCGCGCATGGTGACGCATCCCGACAGCATCGACGTCATCGTCGCGTCGAACCTGTTCGGCGACATCCTCACGGACATCGGCTCGGCGATCTCCGGGAGCCTGGGCATCGCACCCGGTGCGAACATCAACCCCGAGCGGCGGACACCGTCGATGTTCGAGCCGATTCACGGGTCGGCGCCAGACATCGCGGGCAAAGGCATCGCGAACCCGATCGGCGCGATCTGGGCCGGCGCGCTGATGCTCGAGCACCTCGGCCGGCGCGACGTCCACGATCGGATGATCGCCGCGATCGAGCGCGTCGTCGCATCGGGAAAGGTGCGGACGCCCGACCTCGGCGGCAGCGCGAAGACGCAGGACATGGCGGATGCGGTGACGCGAGAGATCTCCAGCTAGCGCTCTCTTTCATCACGAAACCATGTTGAACGACATCCATTGTCATTTCTTCTCGACGGCGTTCTTCGCCTCGCTCGGGCGCGCATTGCCGGGTGCGGCGGCTGCGGATGCCGCCGCGCCGCACGAGATCGCCCTCGAGCGGCTCGGGTGGGACGCGCCCGGATCCGCCGAGGCGCTGGCCGACCGCTGGATCGCGGAGCTCGATCGGTCGGGCGTCTCCCGCGCGGCGCTGATGGCGAGTGTGCCGGGCGACGCGGACTCGGTCGTGGCGGCGGTGCGGCGTCACCCCGAGCGGCTCGTGGGATTCTTCATGGTCGATCCGGCGGACCCACGGGCTTCCACAAACACAGAACAGGCGGTCGCGGGCGGCCTGCGCGGGATCTGCCTGTTTCCGGCGATGCATCGCTATTCGATGCACGACGAGCGCGTGGTACGACTGTTCGAGATTGCCGTCGCTCATCCAGGCACCGTTGTTTTCGTGCATTGCGGCGTCCTGTCGATCGGCGTCCGGCGCAAGCTCGGCCTGGCGAGCCCGTTCGACATGCGCTACGGGAACCCGCTCGACCTGCACGCGATCGCGGCAGCTTACCCCGGCGTGCCGGTGATCGTGCCGCACTTCGGTGCCGGCCTGTTCCGGGAGGCCCTGATGCTGGCGGACCTCTGCGCGAACGTGGTGCTCGACACGTCGAGCTCCAACGGCTGGATGAAGTACCACGCGGGCGGGCTCTCGCTGGGCGTCGTCTTCCGTCAGGCGCTTTCGGTCGTCGGACCGGATCGGCTGCTCTTCGGCAGCGACTCCTCGTTCTTCCCGCGAGGGTGGGTGAAGGAGGTCTACGATCAGCAGGCTGCGGCCCTCCACGAGATCGAGGCCGACGAGGCCACGCGGCACAAGGTGTTTGCCGGAAACTTCGACCGGTTGTTCCCGGTGGGGCCGGAGAGCCGGCCGATTCAGCCTTGACCCGGGCGGCGCCGGAGAGGACGATCATCATCCTCGTATGCGACCTGCTCCCTTTCGCTTCGTGACGGCGCTCGCGGCCGCGGCCGCGGCGAGCGCGTTCTTGCCTCAGGCGACGAACGTGGATGAGGTGCTGGCGCGTGCGGGTGAGTACGTGACGCACTACGAGCACGATTTCGCGGGCGTGGTCGCTCAGGAAAGGTACGAGCAGGACGCGCGTCCGCCCGCGCACTTCGATCGGTACGGGTTGCTGAATAGCGGAGCGGGGCAGCATCGCGAGCTGAAGTCGGATCTCCTGCTGGTGCGCCCCCAGGGCGGTGACCAGTGGATCCAGTTTCGCGATGTGTTCGAGGTGGACGGAAAGGCCGTGCACGATCGGACCGATCGGCTCGCGAAGCTGTTCCTGCAGCCGTCGATGTCCACGGCGAAGCAGGCCGAGCAGATCCAGGAAGAGAGCGCGCGGTACAACGTTGGCCCGGTCACTCGCAACGTCAACGTGCCGGTGCTCGCGCTGTGGGCGCTGATGCCCGAGAATCAGCACCGGTTCCTGTTCAACCACGTCGAAACCGCGGACGCGGCGCGCACCGACGGCGCATGGGCTGTCGACTACCGCGAAGTCGAGGCCGGCACGATGATTCGGACCAGCGGCGGCCAGGACTTTCCGGTCTCCGGCCGGTTCTGGATCGAGCCAGCCACGGGGCGTGTGCTCGGCAGCACGATTCGAGCGGAAGATCGCCAGCTCAGCGCCGACATCGACGTAACCTACCAGCCGGAGCCGGCGCTGCACATGCTGGTGCCGAAGGACATGCGCGAGTCGTACCTGCAGCGAGCGGACGGCTCGACGGTGACGGGCGCCGCGACCTACACGAATTTCCGGCAGTTCCAGGTGAAGGTGGACGAGAAGATCGCCCCGATCAAATAGGAGCAGTATGGCTGCGCGACCGACGTGGAAAGGCTACCTGAAGATCAGCCTCGTCAACATCCCGGTGAAGGTGTTCCCCGCGACCGACTCCGGCGCGACCCTCAGCTTCAACCAGCTGCACGCCGAGTGTCAGACGCGGATTCAGCAGAAGCGCTGGTGCCCGCAGTGCCAGCGCGAGGTGCCCAATACCGACATCGTCAAGGGCTTCGAGTTCGAGAAGGGGCGGTACGTCGTCGTCGGCGACGAAGAGATCGACAAAGTGCGCGTGGACTCGACGCGGGTGATCAACCTGGAGCAGTTCACCGAGGACACGGCCATCGATCCGATCTACCTGGAGCGACCCTACTATCTCGCGCCGGACGGCGCGGTCGCCAAGGAGGCATTCGCCGTGATCCGCGAGGGGATGAAAGGCAAGGCGGGGATCGGCAAGGTCGCGCTCTACGGACGCGAATATCTCGTGAAGGTCCAGCCGCGCGAGCGCGGGCTCGTGATGTACACCCTGCGGCATGCCAGCGAGATTCGCAGCATGGACGCGATCGACGAGCTGACCGACATGCCGGAGACGGTGAAGCCGTCCGAAGTGAAGCTCGCGCAGCAGGTGATCGGCACGTTCGAGGGAGCGATCGACTTCGCGTCGTATCGCGACGAATACCAGCAGGGTCTGCGCGAGATCATCGACGCGAAGATCGAGGGGCGCGAGATCGTCGTGCAGGAGGAGGCCGAGCCGCCCAAGGTCGTGAACCTGATGGATGCGCTCCGCAAGAGCCTGGACGCGATCAAAAAGAAGCCGGCCGCGCCCGTTCGGCTGCCTGCCGCGCAGAAAAAGCGCGCGCGCGCCTGAACGAGACGACGCGCAGACACTCGAGACTGGTCCGATCTTTCGAGCTCATGCGCGTGCGAAGTCGATGAAGCCCTTCGCAACGTCGGCGCGTACGAGCATCACGGCGAGGCGATCGCCGACGTCCACGCCTTGTTCACCGCGCACCAGTTTGCCTTCGATCGGCGGCGTCATCGTCCGCACGAACGTCCCCTTCGGCGACGCGCCGGTGACGATCGCGTCGAATCGCTGACCGATCTTCGACGCGACGACGAGTGCCGCGGCCGACTTCCGCACTTGCCGCTCGACTTTGTTCGCGGCGTCTTCCTGCTGCGTGCAGTGCGTCGCCAGTTGTCCGAGCTCGGCGATCGAGTACGGCACCGGATGGGTCGCGAGCGCCGCCTTCACCAGACGCTGCGTCAGCAGGTCGGGATAGCGCCGATTCGGCGCGGTCGAATGCGTATAGTCCTTCACGGCCAGGCCGAAGTGTCCAGGCGACGTGCCCCCTGGCGCCTCGACGCAGTACTCGCCAGGGCCGAGCATCTTGATGACGGCAAGCGACAGGTCCGGAAACCGGTCGGGGTCCGCTGCCCGGCGCTCGGTCAGAAACGCTTCAAGCGCCCGCGAGTCGGGCGATGCGGGTAGCTGGTCGCCCGTCTGCCGGGCAAGGTCCACGATGCGTTCCCAGCGTTCCGGCGCCTTGACGACACGGCGGATCGACGGGAAGTTGTGCGCGGCCAGAAACTGGGCGGTCGCGCCGTTTGAGGCAATCATCAGGTTTTCAATCAGCGCCTTCGCGCGGTTGGGTACATCGTGCTGCAGGCCGGTGACCGTATCGCCGTCGAAGGTCGGGCGCAGCTCGATCGTCTCGAAGTCGAGCGCGCCGTGCTCGTGACGCAACGACGCCAGCGCCTGCGCCACGCGATCCTGCAGTTTCAGCTGCGCGTCCATTCCGGGGACGGCCGCCGCGGCATCCGGCAGCGAACCGCGCTGCTCCAGCCAGGCGCCGACGGCGTTGTACGCCAGCTTCGCCTTGTTGCGCACGATGCCGCCGTACAGATCCGACGTCTTCACCGTGCCGTCCGCCGCCACGACCATCTCGATCACGATCGCCAGGCGATCTTCGTCCGCGATCAGCGACGTGAGGCCGGTGGACAGCTTCTCGGGCAGCATCGGAAAAATCACCGCCGGCGTGTACACCGACGTCGTGTTGATCGCGGCGTGCCGATCGACCGGCGACCCTTTCGGCACGGCGGCATCGACGTCGGCGATCGCCACCAGCACCTTCACGTCTCCGCTCGGGAGCGCCTCGCCGACCGACAGCTGATCGAGATCGCGGGAGTCGTCGTTGTCGATCGAGCACCACAAGAGGCTGCGCAGGTCGCGGAGCGGCTCCTCCGTCTCAGTGGGTGACGCCTGGAGCGCCGTCGTCTGCGCAATGGCATCCGGCGGAAAGTCGGGGTCGAGTCCACGCGCACGCATCGCGTTCACGGCGATCGCGCGCAGCTGCGCACGGTTCGAAAGTTGAGTCATCGGGCTCCTGACGTCATGACAACCAGTCCTTGGCCTTGTAGTAGGCGCCAACCGCGGGAAGGAACCAGGGCGTGCCGTAGTACAGCGGGATTGGCGCGAAGCGATCGTCGAACAGCGGATGATCGATCGGCTCGCCGGCCATGCGCCGCGCGATCAGCGTCCCGAGGTGCGTCGCCAGCGCCACCCCGTGTCCGCCGTAGCCGCCCGCGTAGTACGCCTGTTCCAGGCGTCCGGCGCGCGGCATCTCGTCGCGGGTGAACGCGACGTTTCCGCCCCACGCGTAGTCGATCGCCGTATTCGCCAGTTCGGGAAACAGCCGCCGGAGGCCGTCGTGGAGGATGCGCGCGGCGCGCCCCGTGGCAGTCGGCTCGGGCAGCGAGAACTCCGCGCGGCCGCCGAACAGCAGGCGCCGATCCGCCGTCATGCGAAAGTAGTACAGAAAGTACTTCGAGTCGAACGCCATCCGCCCTTTCGGCAGAACGCGGGCCGCGTCGGCTTCGGCCAGCGGCTCGGTCGCGACGATGTAGCTGCCGACGGGCACGAATCGCCGGCGCAGGGGCGGAAAGGCGGCGGAAGCATAGCCGTTGGTCGCGACCAGCAGGTCGCCGGCGTCGGACGTGCCGTTGGAAGTCGTGACCGTCCAGCGGGAGCCGCGGCGTTCGACGCGCTCGACCGTCGTGTGCGCAGAAACCGTCACACCGGCACGGCGCGCGGCATCGGCCAACCCGAGCACGTAACGGGCCGGGTTGATCGCGAGGCTGTGCTCGTCCACCAGCAGCCCGTGATACGCGTCGGTGCCGATCTCGGCGCGCTGCTCGCCGCGCGACACGAGCTCCACACGATGATCGAAAACACGGGCCAGCAGCGCCTGCTCGTCGCGCAAGGCGGCAAAATGCGACGGCTTGCAGGCCGCAAGGACGTGGCCGGAGCGATGCAGGTCGCACGCGATCCCTTCGTCGGCGACGATCCGCTCCAGCGCCGACATCGACTCGTTCGCGATGTCGAACAACGCGCGCGCGCCGGCCTCGCCGTATCGCGACACCAGCGTCGCCGCATCGAGGCGCAGGCCGGTCAGCACCTGGCCGCCATTCCTCGAGCTCGCGCCCCAGCCGGTGTCGCCTCGCTCGCAGACGAGCACCGTGGCGCCCGCTCTCGCCAGCTGCCGTGCGGCCGCCAGGCCGGTGTAACCGGCGCCGACGATCGCGACATCTACGCGCGCCGGCAGCGACGAGTCGGCGGGAGCACTCGAATCAGAAGATGCGGAGCCGGCAGCCGAAGGGCGAGGATCGGGGGTTGGCGAGCCGAAGGAGCCGGGAACGGTGTCCCACCAGTACGGATATTCCTTCACCGACGCGGGCTCTGCAGCGCGACGGCGCCGGCGGCCATGATGCGGCGGCTCCGCGACTCCTGAACGAAGGCGACGACCTTCAGGCGATCGCGCCGCCAGGATGGGTCGATCAGGATCTCGTGTTGAAGAGGTCCGGCTCCCGCGTCACCGATCGTCGTCAACTGGCGGACCACCGCGACGTGGCTGAGGACGCGACCGTGGTTCTCGCCCCGGCGAACGTCCGAGCTGAGCCCATCTTCGGTGACGGCGACGACGACCTCAGCATGCTGTCCGCGACCCACTGGCGCCAGACCGGTCGGGTTCAGCGTCACGTTCACGCGATCACCTCGAGGCTCGAGCGCGATCGTCACCGTGCCTCGGGGCACGGACAGCTCCTGGCCGATCGCGCGGCGAGCCGATGCGGCGTCGCTGCCGACCAGCTGCACGCGGCCATCCACCACCATCTGCGGCGTGTAGATCGACTCGACGTTCAGCGCCTGCGCGTAGCCTTGCTGCCGGTTGGTCAGAGCGGCCGATGAAAAGCGGTCCTTCCATCCCTGCTGGTCCCAGTAATCCACGTGCTCGCCGAGCGCGACGATCTGCACACCGGCGACCGGCTGCGTGTTCACGAGCTGTTGCAGCAGCGCGTCTGCGGGCGGGCAGCTCGAACAGCCCTCGGACGTGAAGAGCTCGACGATGACGGGCGCCGCCTCCGCGGCGCGGACGCGCGGCTCGTGCGGCATCGACAGCAGAACCGCGAGCAGGGCCAGCGTGCGCGACACCGTGTGGGACCTCACTGAAGAATTCTATGCTGAGGACGCTTGCCGGCGCCCGGCTAAAGCCTCCCAAGGTGGGATCGCGTCAGACCTTCAGATTCGCCTGCTCGCGGGCGCCGTGCCGCAGAATCCACCACAACAGCAGGCCGAACGAGACGGCCACAGCGACGAACGTCGCGCCGAACAACCAGAGCGTGCGGTACAGAATCGACTGCGTTTCCATCCGCGCCTCGAGCGTCAGCGGCACGCCCCGCAGCCGATCGGCCAGCGGCTGCTCCCACACCAAAATGTTGCCGCGCCGCGGCGACGTGCCGGTGTTGTGGTACGTGATCTTGCTCGGCAGGTGCAGGCGGAACGCCACGACCTCGCGACCATCCCAGCCGGCGGCGGAGCTGGCACGCGAGGCGGGCGCGCCCACCTGCTGTGTGTACCGGTACAGCGAGCTGTCGCGCGTGAGGCGGTACGTGGACCAGGCGAACGGCGCCGCCTCGTGCAGGCGCCGCACGTCCGGCACGTCGACGCGGACGTGCACGTATTGCCGGTTGCTCCGGCGCGAGGTGCCGATGCGGCCGCTCACGTGCGTCACCGGAGTCTCGAAATAGCGCGCCACCTCGTCGCGATCGATGCGCGCGCGCGAACCGGTCTCGAACGACGTGCCGCGCAGCGCGTCGAGCGCGGCCAGCGAGCTGTTCACGTACACGGTGGCGCTGCCATCGAGCGAGAGGTACATTTCTTCTTCGTACTCGTACGGGCGAAGGAATCCGCCGGCGCCGCATCCGATCGTGGCCGTCAGCAGCGCGGCGATCGCCAGCGCGCCAAGCGCGCGGATCCGCATAAGCGCCAATGATATAGTAAAAATTTTCCTCACCTCATGGCCGCCAGACCTCTGCTCTATCTCATCGACGGCAGCTCGCAGATGTACCGCGCGTACCACGCGCCCATCCGCACGGCCGAGGGCGGCCTGCTGCGCAACGCGCAGGGGCGCCCCACCAACGCGGTCTACATTTTCGTGACGATGCTGCGGAAGCTGATGAAGGACTTCTCGCCCGAATTCATCGCCGCATCATTCGATCTGCCGGGCCGCACGTTCCGCGACGATCTCGTCGACGACTACAAAGCGAACCGCGCGCCGATGCCCGACGAGCTCGCCGAGCAGATCCCGATGGTCCACGCTGCCTGCGAGGCGCTCGGCGTCCCAATCCTCACCTCCGAGCGCTACGAAGCCGACGATGTCATCGGCACGCTGACCGCGAAGGCCGCCGCCGCGGGATTCGACGTCGCCATCGTCACGAGCGACAAGGACTTCTACCAGCTGGTGCAGGACGGCATCCGTGTATTCAACCCGCGCGACGAGGGCACCTGGTTCGACGCCGCGGGCGTCAAGGAGAAGTTCGGCGTCGCGCCGGAACAGGTCGTGGACGTCCTCGCGCTGATGGGCGACACGATCGACAACATCAAGGGCGTCCCGGGCATTGGCGAGAAAGGGGCGCGCGAGCTCATCTCCCAGTACGGCACGCTCGAGAACCTCCTCGCCCACGCGGCCGAGGTGAAGAACAAACGATCCCGCGAAGGCCTCCTCGCCCACGCGGAGGATGCGCGCCAGAGCCAGGTGCTCGCCCGCATCCACACCGACGTGCCGGTGCCCTTCGAACCCGACGCGCTGCGGTACCGCGGTGCGTCGCGCGAGCGCTGCTTCGAGATCTTCAACGAGATGGGCTTTCGTACGCTCGTCACCGAGTACGCGCCCACCGCCGACACCATCGTCAAGCAGTACAGCATCGTCAACACGGTGGACGACGTGCGTGCACTGGCCGAGCGGCTGCGCGCAGCCGGACGTTTCTCGCTGCGGGTCCTGCCCGATCAGCCGTCGGCGATGCGCGCCTCGATCGTGGGGATCGCATTCTCGACTGCGCCGCGACAGGCGCAGTACGTGCCGGTGGGCCATCGCGCGCTCGGCGTCGACGGCAACCTGCCGCTGGCGGCCGCCCTCGAGGCGCTGGCGCCCGTGCTGGAAGACCCGGCCATCCGGAAGATCGGGCACGACGTGAAGTTCGACACCATCGTGCTGTCGCGTCATGGTGTCACCCTGCGCGGCGTCGAGACCGACACGATGATCGCGAGCTACCTGATCGACGCGACGCGATCGGCGCACCGCCTGGAGGATCTTGGCCTCGAACACCTCAGCTACAAGGCGTTGACCGAAGAGGACGTCTGCGGCCGCGGCGTGAAGGCGCTGTCGCTCGGCGATCTGCCGCCGAACGCGATCCTGACGTACGCAGGGGAGCGTGCCGACGTCGGGGGCCAGCTGGCGCCGCTGTTCCGCGAGCTGCTGGCGAAAGAGCAGCTGACGGAGGTGTACGACGGGCTCGAGCTGCCGCTGATCCCCGTGCTCGTGGACGTCGAGCGCGCCGGCGTGAGGATCGACGCGCCCGCGCTCGCCGCGCAGTCGCAGGCCATCGAACAGGATCTCGCCCGCCGCACGGCGCAGATCTTCGAATTCGCCGGCGGCGAGTTCAACATCAACTCGCCGAAGCAGCTGTCGTCGGTGCTGTTCGAGCGGCTGCAGCTGCCGACCCTGCAGCGGGCTGGCAAGACGTCGACGGCGGTCGACGTGCTCGAGGAGCTGGCGCTCGCACACGAGCTGCCGCGGCTGATTCTCGAGTGGCGCGGCCTGATGAAGCTGAAGGGCACCTACATCGACGCGCTGCCGCAGCTGGTGAACCCCGACACCGGCCGCGTGCACACCTGCTTCAACCAGGCAGTCGCCGCCACGGGACGCCTTAGCAGCAGCGATCCGAACCTGCAGAACATTCCGATCCGCACCGAGCTGGGGCGCGAGATCCGCCGCGCGTTCGTCGCGGAGCGCGGCCACGTGCTCATCTCGGTGGACTACTCGCAGATCGAGCTGCGTGTGCTCGCGCATCTGGCGGAGGACGAGACGCTGATCGCCGCTTTCACGCGCGGCGAGGACATTCACGATCGAACGGCGCTGAAAGTGTTCGGCGCCGACAGCGGCCTGTCGAAGCACGAGCTGCGCCGGCGCGCGAAAATCGTCAACTACGCGCTGCTGTACGGCAAGACCGCCTTCACGCTCGCCAAGGACATCGGCGTCACGGCGCAGGCGGCGCAGGAGTTCATCGACGCGTACTTCGCCGGGTTTCCTCAGGTCCGCGGCTACATCGATCGCACGCTGGAGCAGGGACGCGCCACCGGCGTGGTCAAGACGCTCTATGGGCGGCGCCGCCTCGTGCCGGAGCTGAACAGCCGCAACGGTCAGATCCGATCCGGCGCGGAGCGCTACGCGGTGAACATGCCGATTCAAGGCACGGCGGCGGACATCATGAAGCGCGCGATGATCGACGTGCACGCCGCGCTCGCGCCGCGCGACGATGCCCGCATGATCCTGACGGTGCACGACGAGCTGCTCTTCGAGGTCCGGGCCGAGCGCGCCGACGAGGTCGCGGCCATCGTGCGCGAGCGGATGGAGTCGGCGGCCAGCCTGCGCGTGCCGCTCACCGTGGACGTCGGCATCGGCGACAACTGGAAGGACGCGAAGAGTTAGAACTTGAAATTTGAGGAATTGGGGATTTGAGGATTTGAGGATTTGAATCCTCAAATCTTCGGGTCCTATTGCGGTTTCGACATCAGCGTAGACGTAGCGCGACGGCTTTAGCCGAGCGTTTCTGGCGCCGCGCGGCGCTCGGCTA
>DATATJ010000196.1:0-5239 GCA_036268855.1 Vicinamibacterales bacterium | reverse complement strand
ACGGCATTGCTGATCGCCTCCTGTCCGATCCGCAGCACCTGCTCCTCGAAGTCCGGGCAGCCGCGGCGGATCGGGCCTTGCGCCGTGAGTGTGAACCGCACCGGCGTGCCGGCGACGAAGCTCTCGCCGGTGCGCTGCAATGCCGCGGTCAGAGTCGTTTCGCCAAGAGAGGGCGAACGCAGATTCCAGATCGAGTGCCGCGTCTCGCGGATGTACCCCTCGACGTGCCCACGGGCGCGCTTCAGACTCGCCTTCGCGGCGTCTGGCGACGAATTGAGCAGCTCCACGATCCCGTCGAACTGCAGCGCGAGGCCGAACAGTCCCTGCAGCAGCGTGTCGTGCAGCTCGCGGCCGACCCGCGCACGCTCCGCGAGCACGAGCGAATAGCGTTCGTGCAGATGCCGCTCGCGCCGCCACCAGATCACGCCGACCGCCGTCGTCAATGCCGCGACACACAGGAGCGCGAACCATGCGGTCTGATAGAAGGCGGGCGCCACCTCGAAGTCCCACGTCGTACTCGCGTCATTCCAGACGCCGTCGTTCTCGGCAGCCACACGGAACCGGTATGCTCCTGGCGCCAGATTCGTGTAGAAGGCCTGGCGACGCGTTCCGGCATCGACCCACTCGGGATCGACGCCTTCGAGCTGGTACCGAAAGCGCGTCTTCGCCGAACCGGCGAGGCTCGGCGCGGTGTAGTCGATGCGGACCCTGACAGCGCCGGGCCCGAGCCGCTGGTTTGGCACGGTCGCCGTGTCGTGATCGTCCACGACGATCTTCTCGATCGTCACGGCGGGCGCCCGCCGATTGTCGCGCTTGAACTGCGGATCGATAACCGCCGCGCCGCGCTGCGTCAAAAACCAGAGCGCTCCATCGGCGTCGCGGGCGGCACTCGGAAAGCTTTCCCGGCGAGGGCTCGTGCGCAGACCGTCGGACGCATCGAACCGCTGGTACCGCACGTCGAGGGATCGGCCGGCGGCCGGTTGATCGAGCTGCGCGGGATCGACGCGAATCAGCCCCGAGAACACGCCCAGCCACAGGAAGCCGCGCGTGTCGGCGACCATCGACAGGACGCCGTGCTCGAGAAACGCGACGTGCCGGATCGGCGCCAGGCGGCCGTCGCGGATGCGGCTCAGGCCTTCCGTGGTCGCGACCCAGATCGTGCCGGAGCCATCCTCATAGATCGCGTTCACGGTGCCGGTCGCGAGTCCATCTCCAGCGTGAAAGGCGGCGGCGCGCTGACCGTGCTCGTAAGCGAAGACGCCGCCATCCGCCATGCCGAGCCAGACGCGTCCGCGCCGATCCGTAATCACCGAATATCCGATGCCCAGCCCCGGCAGGTTGTCCACGCGCGCGAGCGTGTTGCCGCTCCAGCGATAGACGCCGCGACGATAATCGCACACCCAGAGCGCACCGTCGTGCTCGACGGTCATCGCGGTGATCCGATCCAGCCGCGGCTCGGCAGGAAGCCGATTGAGGAATCGTCCGCCGACGTAGTGCAGTGGACCATGCTCTGTCGCGATCCAGACGGATCCGTCCGGGGCCGCCGCCAGCGCGTTCGTGCCCCCGCTCGCGAGCAGCCGGTTGTCCTCGAAAGTCGTCCACCTGCCGTTCAGGTACCGCTGCAGTCCGTCCGATGACGACAGCCACACCGCGCCGTCGGTCGAGACGACCACCGACCGAATGTAGCCGTGATTCAAGTTGCGACCGCCAATGACGGTGGCGACGCTGCTCCGCGACAGACGGCCCAGCCCGCCCTGCATACCGAACCAGATGCTCCCATCGCGATCGGCGAATACTTTACGCACGAAATCGCTCGCCAGCCCGTCCGCGGTCGTCAGCTGCTCGACGACGCGCGAGCCGGCAGAAGACGCCTCCGTCCAACCGCGGGCGACCGCGGACGCGTCAGCGGACGATCTTACGCGGAGCAAACCGTGACCGAGGGTGCCGACCCACATGTTCGCCTCACGGTCGATGACGAGCGACATGCCGGAACCGCGGCGCCCGGCCGGCGGCGGACGCGGGCTGCCGGTGGACGAATCGGCGAGCTTCGCAAGGACGGTCGTCGAATCCGTCGCCCAGATTGCGCCATCCGACTCTTCGCTGAACGATCGCACTCCGCGAAACGCCGTCGAGAATAGCGAGAACCCGTCGTCGTGCGCACGCTTAACGAACACCGCTGACGCCGTGCCCACCCAGATGCCGCCGCTGCTGTCCTGATATAGGCTTTGGACAGGGCGGTCGGCCGTGCCGTCGATCGGTACGCGCCGCCACCGCCCGTTTTGAAAAACGGACAGGCCGTTACCGCCAGCCCAAATCGCGCCGCTGCTGTCCTCGAGCAACGCCGGAACGACGCCGCCGACGAGGCCCTTCCCCGCGGCATAGGATTCGACGCGATCGTTGATGATGCGGCTCACGCCTTCGCGAAGGCCGTACCCGATCCACAGGCTGCCGTCGCGCGCAGCGCAAAGCGACGTGATCCGCGTCGTCGGCAGCGCGTCCGCGCCCTGCCAGCGTACGAAGCTCACGCCGTCGAACCGCACGAGGCCGTGAGGCGTTCCGAACCACAGATAGCCGCGGCTGTCCTGCGCGATGGCCCATGCGTCGCCGGCGAACGGACCATCGGCGTCGGTCCACGTCGTGAGCGCGTAGCCGCTGATCTCCTGCGCAACGGCTGTTGCCGCCGCGCACAACATCATGACCGAAGCAAGCACCGCGGCTGGAACGTTCCGATTCACGCGCACAGCCTACCAAATCGTAAGGCACTGACGGATACCAATTATCTGGTAGGCACACGCACCCAAGTTTGGGTAGTGCGCCGCATGTTCCGGCGGGATAGAGTGCACGCGGCGATTTGAGCCGTCGTCACCTGAACCCGTCATGACACATTCACCAAGATCCGAACGACCGCGTGTCGCGGCGCTCTTCATCGCTGCGGGCCTGCTGGCCTGCGGCAGCGTCGCGCACATGGAAGGCGGCGATCGTTTCAGAGCGCGGCTGTCGATGGTGCCCATCGACATTTCGATGCGCACTGCGATCGCCGGCGTGGGCGCCGCGACCGCCGACGTCACTGGAAGCACTTTGAAGATTGTCGGCAGCTTCGAAGGGCTTCGCTCACCCGCCGTATCGGCCCAGCTGCACGAAGGCTCGAAGAAGGGACTCCGCGGCCCGGCGTTGTTCCCCCTGACGATCACGCACGACACAAAGGGGACGATCGCCGGATCAATCGAGCTCACATCGGCGCACCTCGCGGCGCTTCGCGCCGGCCATTGCTACATCGAGCTCAGCAGCGAGAAGGCGCCGGATGGCAACCTTTGGGGCTGGCTCCTCCCAGACGGACACCGACCATGAGCGTTCGCCCACACGCGCCTCTGCTCGCCCTCGGGACCATAATTTGGTCGGCGTTCGCCGTTTCCGCGGGACAAATGCAATCGCCGCCCGCCACCTACACGGCGCAACAGGCAGCGGAGGGGCGCACGGCCTATCAGACCAACTGCATGGGCTGTCATCGGCCGACGCTCGAAGGCAGCAACGAAGCGCCTCCGCTGGCGGGCCCGAATTTCATTGGCGCATGGAAGGGGCGCTCGGTTCACGATCTCTTCGCGCGCATCAACGGCTCGATGCCGCCTGACGATCCGGGCACGATGGGCGAGCAGGGTACCATCAACATCCTTGCGTATCTGCTTCAGTCCAACGGCGTCGCCGCAGGCCCCAACGCCCTGAGCCCGGCCGACGCGTCGACGATCGGATCGCTCATGACGACAGTGGCTCGGTCCGCGCAGACCGAAGGTCGCCCAAGCGGTGCGCCGCCGCCCGCCGCACAAGGCGGGCGCGCCGGACGCGGACGCGGCGGAGCGGCTGCGCCAGCGCCGCGCGGCCTTACCGTGGCCGGCGAAGTCAGGAATTACGTACCGGTAACCGACGAGATGCTGCGTCAGCCGGATCCCGGCGACTGGCTCATGGTGCGCCGGACGTATTCGGCGTGGAGCCACAGCCCGCTAGCCGACATCACGCGGAACAACGTCCAGGAGTTGAAGCTGTCGTGGGTCTGGGCGATGAGCGAATGCGGCGCCTCCGGTCGCAATCAGCCGACGCCGCTCGTGCATGCCGGCATCATGTACCTGGTCAACTGCGGCCACGTCGTGCAGGCACTCGATGCGTCGACCGGCGATCTCATCTGGGAATATCGTCTCGGTCCAGACTCCACAACCGCGCTGCGGAATCTCGCAATTTACCAGGATAAGATCTTCCTCGCCACCAACGACGCGCGCCTCGTCGCTTTTGACGCACGAACGGGCAAGTTGGTGTGGCAGATGCAAATCGCCGATCCGCGTAAGGGCTATCTGAATACGAGCGGGCCGATCGTCATCCACGGCAAGGTGATTCAGGGTCTCGGCGGCTGCGCCCAGTACCACGAGGACGGCTGCTTCATCAGCGCGTACGACGCCTCCACCGGCAAGCAGCTCTGGAAGTTCTACACCGTCGCGCGCGACGGACAGCCCGGCGGCGACACGTGGGGCAAGCTGCCAGACATGTACCGCGCCGGCGGCGAGACGTGGATCACCGGCAGCTATGATCCGGATCTAAACTTGACCTACTGGGGCGTCGCTCAGGCGAAGCCCTGGGCGCCGGTCAGCCGGAGCACGACGTTCAAGGACGATGTGCTCTTCACGAGCTCGACGATCGCGCTCAATCCCGATGATGGCAAGCTCGCGTGGTACTACCAGCACATTCCGTCCGAAGCGCTCGACATGGACGAAGTCTTCGAGCGCGTGCTGGTTGACATCGGTGGCCGCAAGCTGGTCTTCTCGATCGGCAAATCAGGCATCTTGTGGAAGCTGGATCGCAAGACGGGCGCGTTCATGGATCACAAGGAAACGCTCTATCAGAACATCTACGACCACATCGATCCGAAGACGGGCAAGCCGACGTACCGCGAAGATCTGATCGCGGAGAAGATCGGCGAGTGGCTGCAGGCGTGCCCCAGCACCGAAGGCGGACATAATTGGCAGGCCACAAGCTACGACCCTGCCACTGGCCTGCTGCTGATTCCGATGAGTCAGAGCTGCATGGAGCTCGCGGCACGTGCCGTGGAGCTCAAGGAGGGCTCCGGCGGGACAGCCGGCGATCGCCGCTTCTACGAGATGCCAGGGAGCGAAGGCAATGTGGGCAAGCTCGTCGCTTACGACCTCAAGACGATGAAAGAGGTCTGGAGTCGCGAGCAGCGGGCGCCGCTTCTCAC
>DATATJ010000195.1:0-3304 GCA_036268855.1 Vicinamibacterales bacterium | reverse complement strand
AGCGATGCACGCGCGCGGCTTCAGCGACGCCGAGCTGGACACGATGTGTAAGCTCAATCCGGCGAAGCTGCTCGGTCTGTGACCCGGCGAGCGGCTGCCTCACACGGAGAATGATCATGACGAAGCCGTCTGTGCGATCGTACGCGTGGATCATTGTGGTCGCCGCCGCGGTCACCGCCCGGGGGACGGGAGCGGCTCCCGTCGCGCGTGCCGGGCAGGCCCCCCGACAGGTGACCGCACCGGAGATCGAATTCGAATCGGTCCCGGATTTCTTCAAGCTGCCGGCCGGCGCGAACTTCGGCGAGGTTCCCGGCGTCGCGGTGAATTCCAAGGGGCACATCTTCGTCTTCACGCGCTCGAACAGCGCCGGCGGCCCCGCGTACGGCGCTACGGCGGCGCAGCTTCTGGAGTTCGGCCCGAAAGGGGAGCTGCTGCGTGAGATCGGCAAGGGTCTGTACGGCTGGTCGTTCGCGCACTCGGTCCGCATCGACAAATACGACAACATCTGGGCGATCGACAAGGGCTCGGACATGATCATCAAGTTCAATCCCGCCGGACGTGTCGTATGGGTCTTCGGCCGGAAGAAGGAAGCGTCCGACGATCCGAAGGCGTGGGGGCGCGTGAATCCGCCGCTGCCTGCCGTCGACGGCATGTTCCGGCAACCCACCGACGTCGCATGGGATTCCGACGACAACACGTATATCACCGACGGGTACATCAATTCGCGCGTCGCCAAGTACGACAAGAACGGCGACTGGGTGAAGTCGTGGGGCACGAAAGGCACGGGCCCTGGCGAATTCAACACACCGCATTCGATCGTGATCGATCGTGCCAACAACGTCTACGTCGGCGACCGCGGGAACCACCGCGTCCAAGTGTTCGACACGAACGGCACCTTCCTGCGCATGTGGAGCGTCGACATCCCGCCGGTTGCCGGCACGAAGGCCGTGAACGGCGTCACGCCGACCGGCGATCGATTGACCGCGATGATCGGCGCCCCCAATGCGCTCTGCATTCCACCGGGTTCGAACGACATTGTGTTTCTCGGCGAGAGCACGTTTCCCGGCCGCATCTTCAAGGTCACGCTCGAGGGCAAGGTGCTCGGTGTGATCGGCCGATCGGGCCGGAACCTGAAGCAGTTCTCGGGGGCGCACGGGCTCGCATGTCCGTCGGAGAAGGAGCTCTATGTCGCGGAGAGCTCGAATTGGCGCGTGCAGAAGCTGATCCTGCGCACGCCACCCGGCACCGGGTCGTCGGGCGGCCGCTGATCGTGCGAGAATCGATGAGAATCCGCCCGCCGCACTCGTCCGACCGCGCGACGCTGCGCACCGGATGCTTCGCGTTGCTGCTCGCCGCGGCGACCATGCTGGCTGTGCGTCCGGCCCTCACCGCCCCGATGGGATGCGGAGAGCTCGCACGGCTGAAGTTGCCAGACACAGTCGTCACCGGCGCCGAATCGGTCGCTGCCGGCGCCTTCAATGCCCCCGGCGAGCGCGAGGGGGGCGCGGCGCTGCGATTCGACCGCCTGCCGGCGTTCTGCCGGGTTGCCGCCGCTATCAGACCTTCGAGCGATTCCGATATCCGGATCGAAGTGTGGCTGCCCGCGTCGGGGGGAAATGACACTTTCGAGGCGGTCGGCAACGGCGCGTGGGGCGGAGCGATCAACTATGCCGCGATGAGCGCAGCGCTCGCGCGCGGGTCTGCGACGGCGTCGACCGACACAGGACACGTCGGAGCGGGCGCGACGTTCGCGCTCGGGCATCCGGAAAAAGTGATCGACTACGCGTACAGGTCGGAGCACGAGATGACTGCCAAGGCGAAGGCGATCGCCGAGGCGTTCTACGGCCGTGCGCCGAGACTGTCGTATTTCAACGGCTGCTCGACGGGAGGGCGGCAGGCCCTCGTCGAGGCGCGGCGCTTTCCCGCGGACTTCGACGGCATCATCGCAGGCGCGGGCGCAAATCCCAAGACGCACTTGGACGCGTGGCGCATCTGGATCGGCCAGGCGATGTTCGCCGAGCGGGCGAGCGTCATTCCGCCAGGTAAGTTCCCCATGATCCACCAGGCGGTGCTCGCCGCGTGCGACGGGCTCGACGGGCTGATGGACGGCCTCATCGACGACCCCACCCGCTGTCATTTCGATCCCCAGATACTCGAGTGCGCCGGCCCGGATGGCCCTGGATGTCTCACGCCGCCGCAGGTCCGCGCGGCGAAAACGATCATGAGCCCCGCCAGGAATCGCGAGACGGCCGCTGAGATCTTCCCCGGCTTTGAAGCTGGCAACGAGCTCGGGTGGACGCGCATGCTCGCCGGGACGGAGCCGTACGGAACGGCTCAGGACCAGTTCAAGTACATCACGTTCCGCGATCCGAATTGGGACTGGCGCACCTTCGATCTAGAGCGCGACGTCGCCATCGCGGACCGCGTGAGCGACGGCACGCTCGCCGCCGTCGATCCAGATCTGTCGCAGTTCGCCGCGCGAGGCGGCAAGTTGCTGATGTATCACGGATGGAGCGATCCGAACGTCGCGCCGCGCGCAAGCGTGAACTACTACACGAGCACACGCGCTCAGACGAAGGGCGCCCCAGATGCCGACTGGGTGCGTCTGTTCATGGTGCCAGGTATGGGCCACTGCAACGGCGGAGAAGGACCGAACACCTTCGATATGATGGCCGCACTCGAACGCTGGGTCTCGAGCGGTGAGCCGCCGGAGCGCGTCGTGGCCTCGCACGCCACACTCGGTCAGGTCGACCGCACGCGTCCGCTTTGTCCGTATCCTCAGGTCGCCCGTTACGCAGGCGCAGGCAGCACCGATGATGCCGCGAACTTCGTCTGCCGCATGCCCTAGGAAGGCGGCGATACCCGTGTTGGTCTTCGAGCGATTCGTACGGCCGCACAGCATCTTCTGGCACTTCGATCGCGATGCAGGTCGTTCCGCCGTACGCGCCGCCATAGGCACGTCGGTGAACGTGATGAAGGCTGGTCGTTCGTCTGGCTGGACGTACGACGGAGGAACATCTGCAAATCCGGTCTGGAGGACGGTGTCGACCTGCCAGCTCGAAACGCAGTGGTACAGCATCAAGCACGACCTACGATGTCGGAACACTCCCAAGACGTCAATGTCCGTGAGATAAGCGTCGATCCAGTCGAGCCGCCGCCCGAGCTCAGGGCCTGGTTCGAAACTGCCGACCGCCGCACGAAGGTCGTCGGGAAACGCCGTAAGGCGGCGATGGCGGTCGGCCCCGTTCGCAAGTTTATCGAGCCATCTGTCCCGCGCGAGCCCTCGCCGTTTGAGCAGAAGCGC
>DATATJ010000194.1:0-9938 GCA_036268855.1 Vicinamibacterales bacterium | reverse complement strand
AGGGCCATGCGGCGTTTGTCATCCTGCAGCGCATCCGCGATCTGCTCGAACAAGGTTCCACGTTTGAAGACGCGCTCGAGCAGATCCGGCGCACGACGATCTTCACGACCCACACGCCCGTGCCTGCCGGACACGATACGTTCCCCTTCCAGCTGCTGGAACAGCATCTGGCAGGCTGCTGGGGGACGCTCGGCCCCAATCGCGACAAGTTTCTGGCGCTCGGATCGCACAACAACGGCGCCGGCGCGCAGTTCAACATGACGGCGCTCGCTCTGCGATCGGCCGGCGCGGTCAACGCCGTCAGCCAGCTGCACGGCAGCGTCACGCGGGCGATGTGGGACATCTGGCCGGGCGTCGCCGAAGCCGACCGCCCGGTGAAGGCGATCACCAACGGCGTGCATGTGCCCACGTGGCTCGCCGGCGAACTGGCCGATCTCTTCACGAAGTATCTGGGGGCCGATTGGGTCGATCGCCACGACCATCCAGCGACCTGGGACGGCATCCTCGCGATTCCCGCCGCGGAGCTCTGGCGTGCCCGGCAGTCGCTGCGCAGCTATTTATTCGCGTTCATCCGGGAGCGCGCGCGCAATCGCTGGACGGAGGAGCACGTCGGCATCCCCCGCGTGGTCGCCGCGGGCACGCTGCTCGAGCCCGAGGCGCTGACGATCGGGTTCGCGCGCCGCTTCACCGGCTACAAGCGGCCAGAGCTCGTGTTCCACGATCCCGATCGTCTGGCGCGGATCCTCAACGCCGCCGGCCGGCCGGTGCAGCTGATCTTCGCCGGCAAGTCGCACCCCGCGGACGACATCGGCAAGCACCACCTCCAGCGGGTCTACAAGCGGGCGCTCGACCCGCTGTTCGCCGGACGCGTGGCGTTCGTGGACGACTACGATCTCCACGTGGCGCATTTCCTCGTCCAGGGCTGCGACGTGTGGCTGAACACACCGCGCAAGCCGCTCGAGGCGAGCGGCACGAGCGGCATGAAGGCGGCCATCAACGGCGTTCCGCATTTGAGCATCGGCGACGGCTGGTGGGCGGAAGGTTTCAACGGCCGCAACGGCTGGGTGATCGACGGCGGCGTCACCAGCGCGGATGCCGAGGCGGTGGATGCCGCCGACGCCAACGCGCTCTATCGCCTGCTGGAGGAGGACATCGTCCCCGCGTTCTACGACCGCGATCCCGACAACGTGCCGCAGCGCTGGCTGGCGACGGTGAAGGAAGCCATCCGGTCGGTTGCGCCGCAGTTCTCCGCGCGGCGGATGGTGAAGGACTACGCCACGCGGATGTACGTCCCGGCGCTGGAACAGCGAACGGTCCAAAGGTAACTTCGGAAATTGGAGGATTTTGGAGATTTGGGGATTTGGGGATTTGGGGATTTGAGAATCTGGATTTAAAAAAGTGAGGATTGAGGGAACTGAGAATTTCGTCAGCTCCTCAGCTCTTTAGATTCTCAAATCCTCAAATCCTCAAATCCTCAAATCCTCAAATTTTCTGACTGATTGGCGGATGGTGAATGATCTGGACGCTGTTGCCGTCCGGATCCTGAAAGTAGAGCGACCGGGCACCGTCGCGATGGGTTTTCGGCCGGGCCTTCAAGCCGACGCCCTTCCCCTCGAGAAACGCGGCCCACTGATCCACCTCGTCCGCCGTGCGGACAATCAATCCGAGATGATCAAGGGCGCCGGCCGCCGGGCCGACACGGTCGGTTTCCGTGGAAGCGGCCGCCGCGCTCGCCCGGTGCAGCGCCAGATTGTCGGCGCCCGACGAGAGGTAGATGTTGTCGGCATCCGGCTCCCACTCCACCGCAAACCCGAGCAGGTCCACGTAGAACCGCTTCATCGCGTCGAGATCGCGCGCGTTCAGTGCGAGGTGTCGCAGGCCAGCATGGGCAGGACGGGTCATGAATTTACAATTTACAATGGAAGATCAGGAATTCGAAGACAACGGAGGATTCGGATTCGAGAGAGCCAGAGGCGAATCCGGATCCGCATTCCTAATTCCCAATTGTAAATGGTAAATTGAGCCATGCCACGCAAGACTGTCGTGAAATCGCGGTGCGCGCTATGCGGCGCGAAGGAAGTCTCCGAGCCGCGCGGGGAGGAGAAATACTGCCGCGATTGCTGGGACAAGAAAATCGCCGTCGAAGAAATCGTCGCGCGCGAGTTCGCCCTGAAACGCTACATCCGCGCCAATAGCGCGGAGAAATACCTCATCTATCACTCGACGCTGAAGCGCCCCTGCGGCCAGCTCATCGTCGTGGACGATGGCTATGATTTGTTCCTGACCCTCACCCTCTACCCCAACTTCGGATGGGACGAGCCGGCATACCACCTCGAGGGCGACCCCGAAGGGCGCCTCTTCTCGGAGCTGCTGGTGGACGTCGTCGCGGCCGAGGTGATCGAGCCGTGGGGCGGCGGGAAATGGCACATGGAGATCTTCCGCTCGGTGAACCCGGAGCCGGAAGATTGGAACGGCGAAATGTAAAGGCCCGAAGGGGTTACACCGATAGCTGGTATAATTCTGCAGCCGTTTTTCACACTCTTACGTCCCATGTCCAGGAGGATTTTATGAATCGCGCGCGCTTCGCTCTCGCCGCGACGTTCGCCGGCGCCTGCCTCGTGGCCGGCCCCGCACTCGCCGAACAGGCCACCCAGGCTCCGCCGATGAAGTCGGTGCTCGCCGGCAAGAAATTCACGCCGCCGCTCAAGGGTCAGGCCGAGGTGCAGTTCACCAAGCCGGTGACCAAGAAAGAAAAAGACCTGGTCATCACCACGTTCCAGGTGAAGAACATGTCGAACGCGCCGATCGCGCGCCTCACCGTCGACGAAACCTGGTACGACGACAAGGGCACCGTCGTCACGGGCGGCAAGGGCGTCCTGCCCACGATGCTGCAGCCTGGCGAAATCCAGACGATGCGCATCGAGACCGGCTACAACGCGAAGATGAAGTCGAACAACTGGAACTTCTCGCACCCGAACGGCACGGTGAAGCCGAAGATGGTCGCGAAGCTCGACGGCGCCGACACCAAAGAGCCGGCCGTCAAGAAGGTCAAGAAGTAAGGTTTTCGAACCTCACGTCGCCGTCAAATCTGGGAATGGTCGCCAGATGGTACGGCGCCGTGACGATCTGAGCGGTCATCATGTCGCGGCCAGGCCGCGTCTCGCGATATTGAACGACCAGCGAGCCGTGGTCCTGCCGCGTGCCGACGATCTCCACCGCGAAGCCGGCCGTCGGCCGCGTCCCCAGGAACACGCCGACCACCATGTTTCGCTCGAAATCTACGTCGGGTACTGGTCGGCCGGGCGCGTGCAATCGCCACAGCGTCTGCCATTCCGCCAGCGTACGCACAGTTACCTGCCGTGGCGCGTCCACCGCGCTCTCCGCGCCTTTGTCGATCGTGGTGGGGTGAGCGGGCATCGAGCTCGCCTGCAGTAACGCCGCCGCCAGCAGCGCCGACCACGCGATCATCGTCCAGGTCCGGGCGTTGGACGTGCCGCGTCCACCGAGAACCGGACCTCGCGCGCCGTCGTCGCGCCTGCGCCAAGGCGCGATTTCGCCTCGACCTTCAGCACGTACGCGCCCGGCGGCAGATCCTTCATCGGGATCTTCGTCATGTAGCCGTAGCCGCCCGTCTTGCCGCCGAGATCGCTCGACGCCCGCTCTTCGTCCGCCTTGAACACCACCTGCCCGGTGTCCGACGTCACGGTGGACACGATATCCACCTTGTGCGGCTTGTCGCCTTCGGTGTCGTACACCTCCGCGAAGAGCGCCACGACGTCGTCTTGCGGGAACACACGAAGCGCGACCGGCGGCCCTGGCAACGCCTGGCGCAGCTGCTCGTCGGGACGGGCCGTCGGCTGCGTCGAGCCGCTCCCCGACGAGAGCACCACGCCGCTCATGCTGAGCGCCGCCTTGGTGAAGTCGGGCACTTCGAGATCGTACAGCACCGATCCGACATTTCCGCCGCTGGTGTCGTGCGCCGCGAAACGGACCTGATAGCGGCCCGGCGGCAGATCCACGCGGTTCAGCAGGCGGATGCCCGTCTGCTCCACTCGGGCCTTCGTCTCTGGCTTCAGGTTCATGGTGATCGAGTCGGTGGTGCCGCCGCGCACCTTCCCCTGCGCGTCGATCGCCATGTACGACAGCTCGAGCTTGTCGTTGGCCGCGGGCTTCAGATCGCGGCCGCGCATCTCGACGCCGAGGAGCACCGACGCGTTCGGTGCCGTGCCCTTGAACGGTGCAGCGAACACGTGCATCGTCAGACCGCTGACAGGAATCGGGCTGTCGAGCGCATCGCGCACCTCCGCGCTCACCGACGATGGCTTGGCCGCGGTGGACGCCGCCTTCACTTTCGGCAGCGCATACCCCCGCCGGGCGCGGACGCTGAGTCCTGGCCGCGTCACCCGCACGTCGATTTTGTGGAACTTGCCCGGCTTGTCGCTCGGCGGGTAGTACGCCAGCACGTAGTACGAGCTGTTGTCCTGCACGATGCGATCGAACGCCGTGTTGAACTGGTTGCGGTTGACGACGGCGAAGCCGCCGGTTTCGTCGGAGATGGTACGGAGGCTGTCCTGCGACAGCCGCACTTCGTTGTACAGCGAGCTGGTGCCGACGCCGAGCGACGTGTCGTCGGGGAACGACTGTACGGTGATGCTCTCGTCGCCGAGATCGGTGAGGCCGCGCGGATCGATGCCGTAGATCGCGACGTTGGCCTTCGTCGCCGACGCGATGAGATCGCGCGTGTCGTCGATGATCGTGGACGCCGCGTTGTTGGCGAACACGTCGGTGATGTCGTAATCGATGCCTTCGCTGACGAAGAGAATGGCCTTGCGCCGGCCCCGCACGCTCGCGAACCAGTCGGCCACGTTTCGCAGCGACGACAGCGTGGAGCGCGCCTTGAACCCGCGCTCGGCATCATCCGGATCGTTGAGCGGATCGCCCGCCTGCCGCTGGTCCTTGGTGTTGTAGTACTCCTGGGTCTTGCTGAGCGTCGCCGACTGCACCTTCTGGCCCATCACGC
This sequence comes from Vicinamibacterales bacterium, assembly GCA_036268855.1. GTDB lineage: Bacteria > Acidobacteriota > Vicinamibacteria > Vicinamibacterales > CAVVIG01 > DATATJ01. The sequence continues at coordinate 4,918 of DATATJ010000194.1, read as the reverse complement.
GATCGACGGCGGCGAGGAGGAGGCGCTTGTTGCTCGTGAACTCCTGGTTCGCGTCGGTGGGACCCGCCGTGTGCACGACGGCCATCAAGTCGTTCGCGCCGAGGTTGTTCTGGATGAACTGCCGCGCGGCGACTTTGACGCGGCTGGTCCGCCCGAACAGCGTGTGGAGATCGTCGATCACCATCACGTAGACGCGACCGTCAAACGGCCGTTCGTTCGTGCGGACGTCCGGCTCGATCGGCGAGGCGGCATAGAGCGGGCGATCGGCTCGCTCGACCGGCAGATCGACGATCGAGAAGTTCGCGATCGTCTGCGGCTTGCCGTCCTCGAGGATCTGGAAGTCTTCCTTCTTCAGATCGCGGACGAACTGTCCCTGGCGATCGGTGACGAGGGCATCGACCTCCACGTAATCCACGCGGACCTTGAACGTGGGCCCCTGCTGGGGCGCGGGCGGCGGGTTCTGACCGGCCACGAGCGCGGGGACGGCGAGCAGGACGAATAGCGCCGCGATACGAACTCGTCGCGTCATGACATTCTCTCGCAAGGGCCGCTGGCGGGCGGCCGGATACGCGCTGGCTTCAGGCTGACCACCGATTATAGCCGCTCGAAACCGGCTGCTCGTGACACTTCGGCGTCAAAGATCCCATACCTTCGGCCTTCCGTACGGGCTCAGCAGGCTATACTTGAGAGACATGACCAGCGTGCATGCGGCGGCGGATTCGACGACGGCGACCGACGTCGCGGCCGTGCAGGCGGCGCTCGCGGCCGACGGCCTCGACGCGTGGCTGCTGTACGATTTTCACGGCATCAATCCGATTGCCGCCGACGTCACGGCGGTGTCGCGCCAGGTCGGACACCTGGCGACACGCCGCTGGTATTACCTGATTCCGTCGAAGGGCGAGCCGCGCGGCCTGGTGCACGCCATCGAACGCCACACGCTCGCGCACCTTCCCGGCACCACCGACCGATACTCCGGTCGCCAGCAGCTCGAGAGCGGCCTCCGCCGGCTGTTGAGCGGCGTGCGGCGCATTGCGATGGAGTACTCGCCGAATTGTTCGATTCCTTACGTTTCGCGTGTGGACGCCGGCACGATCGAGCTCGTGCGGGCCGCCGGTATCGAGGTCGTATCGTCGGGCGACCTGGTTCAGCGCTTCGCCGCGGTGTGGAACGCGCCGGCCATCGCGTCACACCTGCAGGCGTCAGAGAAGCTCTACCGCGTGAAGGATCGGGCGTTTGCGGCGATCGCCCAGCGCGTGCGGGATGGGGTGGCCACCACCGAGTACGACATCCAGCAACTGATGGCCGGTCACTTTCGCGACGAGGGGCTCATCAGCGATTCGGATCCGAACGTATCCGCCATGGAGAACGCGGGCAACCCGCACTATTTGCCGACGGCGGGATCTGCCCGCGCGATTGGCCGCGACGAGCTCGTCCTGCTGGATCTCTGGGGGAAGCTGGATCACCCCGGCGCGGTGTTTGCTGACATCACCTGGATGGGGTTCACGGGAGCTCGCGTACCTGAGCGCTATTCGAAGGCATTCGCCGCGATTGCGGCCGCACGCGACGCGGCCGCCGGCCTCGTCCAGCGCGCCGCCGCGGGCGGCCAGGAACTGCGCGGCTGGCAGGTGGATCGCGCGGCGTCCTCGGTGTTGCAGAGCGCCGGATATGGCGATCGCATCCTGCACCGCACGGGGCACAGCCTCGGCGAAACGGTGCACGGCAACGGCGTGAACATGGACGACTTCGAGACGCACGACGATCGGCGGCTCCTGCCCGGCACGGGCTTCACGATCGAGCCGGGGCTCTACTTCGACGATTTCGGCGTGCGCACGGAGATCAACATGATCGTCCACGCGCGCGACGCCGCCATCAGCGGCGCGCTGCAGACAGAGATTCTCGCCCTGCTTTAGGAGGTACGATGTCGACCCGCAAGACCACGCTCTTTTACGCCGTCCTGATCGCGGTAGCCTCGCTGGCTGTCGGGATGGTGATCGCGTCGCGGCTCGATCTGACGCCGGCGTCGTCGGCGCAGACGCTCGCGATGCCGCCGATGAACAGCGCGCCGATCACGGGAGCGCTGTCGGCGGATACGTTCCGCAATATCGCCAAGGCGCAGTCGCCGATGGTGGTGAACATCACGACGGAAATGCCGCAGAAGTCGCAGGACATGACCGAATTCTTCGGTGGTGGTGGCGGCGGCGCGCCGGACGACTTCTTCCATCGCTTCTTCGGTAATCCCGGGCAGCAGGACGATCAGGGCGGCGGCGGCCAGGGCGGCGGCCGGAGCGGCCGCGGCCAGCGCGCGCCGAAATCCTATGCGGCCGGCACCGGCTTCATCATCAGCAAGGACGGCCTGATCCTCACGAATAACCATGTCGTCGAGGGCGCGACGAAAATCGAGGTCTCGCTCTTCGCGGAAGAGTCGGACGTCAAGTACCAGGCGAAGCTCGTGGGCCACGATCAGCTCACCGACAGCGCGCTGATTCAGCTGATCGACAAGCCGAATCATCCCCTGCCCGAGGCCAAGTTCGGCGACTCGGCGCAAATGGCCGCCGGCGACTGGGTGATGGCAATCGGCAACCCGTTCAATTACGCCTACACCGTGACGGTGGGCGTCATCAGCGCCACCAAGCGCGCGTTCGCGGTGACCGACGGCCGGACGAACGACATGCTGCAGACCGACGCGGCGATCAACCCGGGCAACTCCGGCGGCCCGCTGCTCAACGTGCGCGGCGAGGTGATCGGCATCAACACGGCCATCATCAGCAACGGCCGCAGCGAGGGCAACATCGGCATCGGCTTCGCCGTGCCAATCAACACGGTGCGCGATCTGCTGCCGCAGCTGCGCGCGGGCAAGGTGGTCCGCGGCCGGATTGGCGTGTCGGTCGCGGCCGTGCCGCGCGAAGGCTATGAGGACTTCGGCCTGAAGGCGCGATCGGGCGCCATCGTCGCCACGGTGTCGCCGGGTGGCGCCGCGTCGAAGGCGGGCATCGAGCCGGGCGACGTGATTACGCAGTACAACGGCCGCAGCGTGGCGAATCGCGACGAGCTGGTGGCGGCCGTGATCGCGACCAAGCCGGGAACGAGCGTGCCGATTCAGGTGCTGCGGAACAAGCAGCCGAAGACGCTCAACGTGACGGTCGAAGAGCTCGATCTCGAGGCCGAGCAAGGCGCGCAGCGCCGCGGCCCGAGCAACAACGACGAGAACGATCAGGCGGAGGAAGGCAGCAGCGGTTTCGGCCTCACGCTGCAGAACCTGACGCCGGCGATTGCCCGGCGGCTTTCGATGCCGTCCGGCAAGACCGGCGCGCTCATCAGCGATGTCGACCCGAACGGGCCGTCGGCCGCGGCGCTGCGCGCAGGCGACGTGATCCTGTCGGTGAACCGCAAGCCGGTCGGCAACGCCGCCGACGCGGGACGCGAGCTCCAGGCCGTCCCGTCGGGGCACATCGCGCAGATTCTCGTCTGGCGCGGCGAAAGTGAAGTCTTCGTCACCGTCAAGAAAGATTAGCGACGCGATCCGCGAGCGCGGCCCCGTCACCGTGGCCGCGTTCATGGATCTCGCCCTTTACGATCCCGACATCGGCTACTACGCCCGCGCCGCCCAACGATCGGGCCGCGCGGGCGATTTTTTTACCAGCGTGGACGTCGGGCCAATCTTCGGCGAGCTGCTCGAGGCGCAGATCGCCGAGATGGCGAAGCTGCTCGACCCGGGCACAACCCTTCCTGCCGCAGCCGATCCGCCGCCCTTCGATCTCGTCGAAGCGGGCGCCGGCAACGGACGCCTCGCCGCCGATATCCTGCGGGCCGCGAGGCACCGCGATCCGGCATGGTACGGCCGTGTGCGGCTCCATCTGGTCGAAGCGAGCGCCTCTGCGCGCGCCGCGCAACTCACGACGCTGAGCGAAGTCGCCGAACGCCTGGCGTCCACGTCTGCAATTTTGCCCGACCGCTTCGAGGGCGTGCTCATCGCCAACGAACTGCTCGACGCGTTTCCAGTCCATCACGTCGTCATGCGCGAAGACGGCCTGCGCGAGCTGTTCGTGGACGTCGCGCCGGACGCCGATGCGGTGGAGCCAGCGTTCGTGCTCGTGGAAGGTGCGCCGTCTACTCCTGCCCTGGCCGCATATCTCGAGCGCCTCGGCATCGGGCTCGAGTCTGGCTGGCGCGCGGAGATCAACCTGCGCGCCGTCGACTGGATCCGCAACGCCGCGCGGCGTCTCGTCCGCGGCTTCATCGTGCTGATCGACTACGGACACGATGCGCGGCACCTGTACTCGCCATCGCACGCGCGCGGCACGCTCACGACGTTCGCCAGGCACACGACCGCAGGTCCCGACACCGCCGCACCAGGACTCGCCGGCTTCTCCGAGCCCGCGTGGCTGCAGCATCCAGGCGAGCAGGACATCACCGCGCAGGTCGATTTCACGAGCGTCCGCGAGGCGGCGGAATCCGAGGGGTTGACGCAGGTCGCCTTCCTCGATCAGACATATTTTCTGATGGGCATTCTTGCGTCCCAGAACCTCCAGAATCCCGGGAACCGCGGGAACCCTGGAGATCCTGGGAACTTTGAGAACCCAGGGAGCCCCGGCCACCTGCGAAGAAGCATGGCCCTGAAAACCCTGCTGATGCCAGGCGGCCTCGGCAGCACGCACAAGGTGCTGATTCTCGGCAAAGGCGTCGGCACCCCGGCACTGCGAGGCGGATCTTTTGGAGGAAGGGTCACGTAGCCGACAGCGGTTTTGATGCGATGCAGCGCGAAGGTTTTTGATTTGATGTAGCGCGAAGGCTCTTTTTCGATGTAGCGCGAGGGCTTCAGCCGAGCGCCGCGCGGCGCCGGAAACGCGTTTCCTTCTTGTCCTCCGCGTCCCTTGTGGTGGATGTACATCTTCGTCCGCCGCGCGTTCACCGCTCGCGG
>DATATJ010000193.1:0-7417 GCA_036268855.1 Vicinamibacterales bacterium | reverse complement strand
CGGATCCTGTGCGCCGGCGGACGCGGCGGCCGGCTTTTCGAACGTGAGCGTGCGACCGGCGGCGACGTACAGCGGACGCGCGGTCGCGTTGTGAACCGGCGGCCAGGCGTCCCAGCGGCGCCACTGGTTCGAGCCGGCCTCGAAGGTGAGCGCCTCCGGTAGATCGAGCTGGCCTTTGTCCTTCAGGAAGTACGCGAACCACGGCGCCTGAATGTGATCGCGGAAGTACTCGGCCGTCGCGGAGCCGAAGGGAATCGGCCCGAGCGCGTCGCCCGCGCCGCGCGACCACCCGCCGTGGTTCCATGGCCCCACGACCAGATGGTTCAGATGCTTCGGGTCGTGCTGCTCGAGCTCGGAGTAGATCCGGATCGGCCCGTAGAAGTCCTCCTGATCCCACCAGCCGGCGACGTTCAGCGTCGGCACCTTCACGTCGGTCAGGTGCGACGTCATCGTCTGGCGCTTCCAGAAGCCGTCGTAGCTGGGATGGTTGACGAAGTCGTTCCAGGTCGGAATCTTCTCGTGAAAAAACTTCTGGTTGGCGTTGCTGAGCGGGCCGAGCGACAGGTACCAGTCGTAGGTGTCGTACTTGTCGAATGCGAACTGCTGGACATCCTTGCCCGACTCCATCATCGCGGCGTACTCGAAGCCGTAGCTCAGACGGAACGCGCCGTTGTGGTGGAAGTCGTCGCCGAGAAACATGTCGGCGGGCGAGGCCTGCGGCGAGATCGCCTTCAGCGCCGGATGCGGCTCGAGCGCGCCCATGATCGTCGTCCAGCCGTCGTAGGAGATGCCGAGCATGCCGACGCGCCCGTTGGTGTCGGGCACGTTCTTCAGCAGCCAGTCGATCGTATCGTAGGTGTCGGTGCCCTCGTCGAGCGACGTCGTATCGCCCGCCGCGCGCGCCGGGCGCTGCATGACGAAGGTGCCCTCGGATCCGAACTTGCCGCGGATGTCCTCGAAGACGAAGATGTAGCCCTCATCGGCGAGCGCCTTCAAGTACACGTCGAGCTTCGCGCCGGCGTTCTCGACGCCGTACGGCGTGCGGTCCATGATGATCGGCAGCCGCTCGTGTTGGTCGCGCGGGGTGAAGATCTTCGCGTGCAGGCGCACGCCGTCGCGCGCGGGGATCATCACGTCGCGGACCGCGAAGCGGTCGGCGACGGGCGGCGACTGCAAGGCGAACGGCGAGGCAGCGAATACGGCCGCGAGCAATGCGATGCGCATGGCGCGGATGATACGCCAGTCTTCGGGCGGAAACGAGGGCGGAGGTTGACGCGGTTAGCGGACGGGGTCGAATTTGACGGCTCTCATCATGCTCAAGAGCTCGCCCTGGAGACCGGTCTCGCGCTCGCGCGCAGACTGAGCTGCCGGTATCGCGTCGACTGCGTAGATCACGACGGAAACGTTGCGGGTCGAGTCGGACCAGCACACGAAATAGCCATCAAGCGTCAGGTCATGAAACGAGCGGGCGCCTGCTGGCCACGACGCCTTAGGTGGCATCCCGACCAAGGTCGCCAGGGCGCCTTCCGGATCGTCACTCAGGTCGCTGTGGCTGCGCATGGTGCCGTGCCACAGCGGCAACGCGTGACCATCGATCACGACCTCCTGCACCGTCGTGGGCGCGGAGAAATCGGCGAGCGGATGGCGGTCGCCCATGGCGGTAAGCCACGAGCGTTGATCCAGTTCCGTCACTTGCTTCGCCCACGCCGGCAGGTCGGTCGGTAACGTCCCATCCTGCCTTTTGGTGACGTACCCGCCAACCCAAGCCTGGTAGTAGGGAGACAATGGATTGGACCGTTCGCTATAGGAACTTAGCAGTCGAGCGGGTCCGGCAAAGGTGTAGTAGTTGACGCCCGTCGCGCCGATGGGCTGCCAGATCGGGTTCATCAGATTCTTCATCGGCGCGATCCAGGCTGACGGGCGCGCGCCGAACACAACGGCGACGCCATCTGTCTTTTCCTGCGCGACGAGGGCGGCATCGCGGTCGAGGATGAATCTTGCGACATCGAGCAATAACACGCATCGCGCTGAGTAGGCGGCGATCAGCGCGACGGTGAGCGCGAGGCAGAGAAACGCGAGTCTTCTTCGCCGCGGGTTTGAACGCGGGGCACCGGAAACGGATGAATCCCCGTAAGACATCGTGTCCGTCAGTCTACTGTCACAGCCTGATCGCCCACCATGGGCGCAATCATCGACCAAGCGCGCGGTTGATCATGACGAGCAGATCCCTTTCCCCTGCCATGCGGCACGAGATAGCCGTTCTTGATCAGCTGACTCACGTGGTCCTTGACCGTTCCGCGCGCAGCGCTTGTCACGCGAATGACGTCGTCGATCTTGACCTGTCCGCGTTCCTTCGTCAGTTCGTAGATGCGCAAGGATTAGGCCGGCGATCTGCTACGGGAGATTTGAGTTCGGACGAACGTCGCACGAAAGTGCGGCATTTCGGTCCGGCCGTTGTTGGAGGAGCTTTCCCTATGAGAACTGCATCGGTCGTGATCGGCGTCGTCCTGCTCGCATGCGTGCCACTGACCGCCCAATTCGGGCCGACACCCAACGAGTTCATTAACACGATCAAGCTGCCGCCCGCGGAGCAGGACCCTATGACCAAACGGGTCGTTGGCCAGCTCGCGGTCAGCGCGGTCCAACGGGCAACCGACGCCCGAGGTCTCGCCCTTGACGCCGTCCTCCATAGCACAGGTCTCGACGCGCGCGATGCCATTGATACCACCGGTCTCTTCCGTATCGGCGAAGACATTCCATCGTTTGCGGCTGAAGGTGATCTGGTCTGGGAAGTACGCATCTATCGAGTGGGCGGAGGACTTATACCCTACCGCAACCGGGGCCAGCTTCGCCCAGGGGCGCATGCCCCCAAGGCCGGTCGACCTCTGCCGTTAGCGATCGATTAGCTTTTTGCTCGAGGAAAGGAAAAAGACCCGGAAAACCGGGCCTCTTGGAGATTTGGTGCGGAAGAGAGGATTCGAACCTCCACGGGGTTGCCCCCGCCAGCCCCTCAAGCTGGTGCGTCTGCCGTTCCGCCACTTCCGCGAAGAGGGTGCGAGCCACCGTCGGCTCCTGCGCTGATTCTGCTTCCGGCCGCAGCCGGGTCGTACTACTTCGGCGGCGTCGCGGGCGCCACCGGCGCCGCGGGCCTCGAGACGGGAGCCGGGGCCGCCCCGCCAAGAATCGACCGCGGACCGCGCTGACCCATGACGGCCAACAGCAGCGCGAGCAGCATGAAGAGCGCCGCCAGCACGGTCGTCGCCTTCGTCAGCACCGTCGCGCCGCCACGCGCGCCGAAGGCCGACGAGCTGCTGCCGCCGCCGAATGCCGCCGCCATGTCGCCCTTGCCCTGCTGCAGCAGGATGACCAGCAGCAGCACGACGCAGACGGCCACGTAAAGCGTAGTGATTAAGTAATAAGACAACATACGGTGAAAACTCTGGCTGCGCGGGAAACTTCGATTATATAGCAGCCGGGCGGCTCTTTGTCACGATCTCGGCAAAGCTCCCGACATCGAGGCTGGCTCCGCCGACCAGTGCGCCGTCGACATCGGCCTCCGCCACCAGATCGCCAATATTGTCCGGCTTCACGCTGCCGCCGTAGATCACGCGGCAGCGATCGGCGGCATCGGCGCCGAACCACTGCCGCAGGCGCGCGCGAATGTGCGCGTGCGCTTCGCCCGCCTGGCCCGCCGTCGCATTCCGCCCCGTGCCGATCGCCCAGACGGGTTCGTAGGCGATCACCAGGTCGGCCACCTGCTCGGCGCCGACCGCGTCCAGCCCCTCTTTGATCTGGCGATCCAGGATCGCCAGCGTGTCGTTGCGCTCGCGTTCCTCCAGCGTCTCGCCGACACATACAATCGGCGTCAACTCGCCGCCGATCGCCGCGATCGTCTTGCGGTTGACGATCGCGTCGGTCTCGCCGAAGAGGCGCCGCCGCTCGGAGTGGCCGACGATCACGTATTCGGCGCCCGCTTCCTTGATCATCGTCGCCGAGACTTCGCCAGTGAACGCGCCTCCGCGCTCCCAGTACAGGTTCTGCGCGGCGACGGCGATGCCGCTATTGCGCGCCGCCTCGGCCACCGCGTGCACCGCGGTGAATGGCGGGCCGACGACGATCTCCACGTCCGCGACGTCCTTCACCAGGCTCCGCAGCTCCTTCGTGAAGACAACCGCCTCGTGCACCGTCTTGAACATCTTCCAGTTGCCGGCGATCAGGCGTGTGCGCATGGTGACGATCCGTTACGCGTCGGTGAGCGCCGCGACCCCGGGCAGCGTGCGGCCGCCGAGGAACTCGAGCGACGCGCCGCCGCCGGTCGAGATGTGGGTGATGCGATCGGCGACGCCCGACTGCTTCACCGCGGCGATCGAATCGCCGCCGCCGACGATCGTGGTGCCGTCCACTTCGGCGACGGCGCGCGCCACGGCCGTCGTGCCGGCGGCGAACGCGGCGATCTCGAAGACGCCCATCGGACCGTTCCAGACCACGGTCTTCGCGTCCGCGATCAGCGCCCTGTACGCGGCGATCGTCGCCGGACCGATATCCACGCCGAGCCGCTCCCCGATCGCCGGATCGCCGACGGCGAGCACCTCGTGCGCGGTCCCTTCCTGCACCGCGTCGGTGACGACGTGGTCGACCGGGAGCTCGACGCGCATGCCGCGCGCCGCCGCGTCGGCCTCGATTTTTCGCGCCGCGTCGAGCTTGTCGTCCTCGACCAGCGATTTGCCGATCGGCACGCCCCGCGCCTTGAGGAACGTGTACGCCATCGCGCCGCCGATCAGCAGGCGATCGACCTTGCCCAGGAGATTCTCGATCACCTCGAGTTTGTCAGACACCTTCGCGCCGCCGAGGATCGCGACGAGCGGCCGGTCCGGCGATTCGAGCACGCGCCCCAGATACAGCAGCTCCTGCTCCATGAGCAGGCCCGCCGCCGCCCGGCGGAAATGATGCGTGATGCCCTCGACCGACGCATGCGCCCGATGCGCCGCGCCGAACGCATCGTCCACATACTGATCGGCAAGCGACGCGAGGGCCGCGGAGAACTGCGGGTCGTTCCGCTCTTCGTCCGCATGGAACCGCAGATTCTCGAGCAGGACGACGCCGCCGGTCTTTCGCACTTTCGCAATCGACGCGTTGACGTCCGCGCCCACGCAGTCGTGGACGAAGGTGATGCCGCGCCCGAGCAGCTGCGCCAGGCGCGTGGCCACGGGGCGCAGGCTCAGTTCCGGAACCACGCGTCCCTTCGGCCGGCCCAAATGGCTCGCCGCCACCACCGTGGCGCCGTGCTCGAGGGCGTACTTGATCGTCGGGAGCGACGCCCGAATCCGCGTGTCGTCGCCGATTTCACCGCTCTTCACCGGCACGTTGAAATCGACGCGCACGAACACGCGCTGGCCCATCAGATCGAGATCGACGACGGACAGTTTCGCCATGATGGTGACGCGGGATCTAGAGGCCCTTGCTCACGAGCAGGCGGACCAGGTCGACACAGCGGTTCGAGTAGCCCCACTCGTTGTCGTACCACGAGAGGACCTTCACGAAATCGCCGTCCATCACCTTGGTGTATGCCGCGTCGATGATGGAGGAGTGCGGGTTGCCTTTGAAGTCGATCGACACGAGCTCTTCGGTGGAGTACTGCAGGATGCCCTTGAGCGCACCGTCGGCCGCCGCCTTCAGCGCCGCGTTCACTTCCTCGCTGCTCGTCTTCTTGTCGAGAATCGCGGCCAGATCGACGACCGAGACATTCGGCGTCGGGACGCGCATGGCGAAGCCGTCCAGTTTGCCTTTGAGCTCGGGCAGTACTTCGCCGACTGCCGTCGCGGCGCCCGTCGAGGTCGGAATCATCGAGAGCGCCGCCGCGCGCGCCCGCCGCAGGTCCTTGTGCGGCAGGTCGAGCAGCTGCTGATCGTTCGTGTACGAGTGGATCGTCGTCATCCACCCCTTGCGAATGCCGAAGTTCTGATGCAGCACTTTCGCGAGCGGGGCCAGGCAGTTGGTGGTGCACGACGCGTTCGAGATGATCTGGTGCTTGGCTGGATCGTACGTCTGTTCGTTGACGCCCAGGACAATCGTGACGTCGGGTTTCTTCGCCGGCGCAGTAATCACGACCTTCTTCGCGCCTGCGGCGAGGTGCTTGGCCGCGCTGTCGCGATCGGTGAAGAGGCCGGTGGATTCGAACACGACATCGACGCCGAGATCTTTCCAGGGCAGCTGAGCCGGATCGCGCAGCGAGAGCACCTGAAAGTCGTCGCCATCCACCGAGATGGCGCTCCCCTTGGCCTCGACGTGCGCGTGCAGGTTGCCCAGGACCGAGTCGTACTTGAGCAGGTGGGCGAGCGTGTTCGCGTTCGTCAGATCGTTGACGGCGACGAAATCGATGCTCGTGTCGCCCAGCGCCGCCCGCATGATGTTGCGGCCGATGCGGCCGAACCCGTTAATGCCGACCCTCACAGGCATCCATACCTCCAGGACAAACGTTTCATTCTACAATAGCCGCTCGCAATGTACCTCGCTTACAGCCTGCTGACGCTCGTCGTCTTCGTCGTCGTTTCGCCGTATTTTCTGTACCAGGCCGTCCGCTACAACAAGTACATCGGGAGCCTGTCGCAGCGGCTCGGCTACCTGCCGGTTTCGTTCAACGTCGACGGCGAGGAGTCGATCTGGATCCACGCCGTCTCGGTCGGCGAAGCGTTGACGGCTCGCGCCCTGGCCGCCGAGCTCAAGTTGCGGTATCCGCGCCTGCGCCTGTTCCTTTCCACCACCACGATCGCCGGGCAGCAGGTGGCGCGCCGGAGCCTTCAGCACGTGGACGCGGTGTTCTATTTCCCGTTCGACTGGACCTTCATCGTCCGCCGCACGCTCAATCTCGTGAAGCCGCGGCTGTTCATCATGATGGAGACCGAGATCTGGCCCAACCTGCTGCATGAGTGCCGCAAGCGCGGGATCAAGAGCATCATGATCAACGGGCGCATCTCGTCGCGCTCGTATCCGCGCTACCGGCTCGTCCGCCCGTTCTTCCGCCGGGTTCTGGCGGACGTCGATCGGTTCTGCATGCAGAGCGAAGAGTCGGCGCGCCGGCTGGTGGATCTCGGGGCCGACGCCGCGCGTGTCACGGTGACCGGCAGTCTGAAGTTCGACTCGCTGGAGATGCCCGCCGCCGCGTCGCACGGCAAGCCGCGGGAGCGCGTGCTGCGCTTCTTCCGGATCGCGCCGCACCGCATCGTGTTCGTCGCCGGGAGCACCATGCGCGGCGAAGAAGCGGCCGCCCTGCGCGCGTTCGGCCGCGTGAAGGCGGCGTCGCCGGGGGCGCTGGCGATCGTCGCGCCGCGCCAGCCGGAGCGGTTTGGCGAAGTCGAGCGGCTCGCCCGCGAGATGGGCTTTGTCACGATGAAGCGCTCCGATCTGCCGATCGACGCCG
>DATATJ010000192.1:0-11982 GCA_036268855.1 Vicinamibacterales bacterium | reverse complement strand
CTACATGCGCTATTCGATCAGCGACACCGCCGAGCACGGCGACTACACCGGCGGCCGGAGGATCGTCACCGACGAGACCAGGCGCGCGATGAAGGCGATCCTCGACGAGGTGCGCGACGGCACGTACGCAAGGCGGTGGATCGCGGAGAACGAGCTGGGACGTCCGTGGTTCAATCAGATGCGCGAGGCCGAACGGACGCACCCCATCGAGCGGGTCGGTGCGAGGCTTCGGGCGATGATGCCGTTCTTGAAGCCGGTCGCGATCGCGGAATCCGCTGCGGCCGAGTCCCGTCGAGGAGAGATGGACCTCGTGAAGGGATGAGGGCGGTCGCGGTGTCAACTCGACCCGCCGGTTAGACGCTCGCTGCCCTGTCATCGGCCAGATGGGGCACATCGCACTGACACCCTTCGCCATCAACGCTCTCATGGCGGCCGTCGCCACTCCGATCCTGGATGTCGCAGGGGCCTCGCGCGGCCATCACGAAACAGACGTCGAAGACTACTTCGCCGACGAGGGCGACCCGCGCGTCGTAAAGTCTCTCGGGGCGATCGCTCCAGTCTGCGACTAACCGGGTGATTCAGGAAGAAGCAGCCAGCGCGAACGCGCCAGCGGGCGTCTGCTTCAAGAAGGCGGCGTCGACCAGCCGCGCCATGACCGCGGCGCACGTCGTCTCGTCGAGGTTCCACAGCCGCGCGGCCTGGCGGATGGTCAGACGCATGCCCGGCATCTCGAGGTACTCGCAACGGATACGGTGAAGGACGGGTTCAGGCAGCATGTTCATTTCTCTCTCGTACCGCTCACGGCGCTCCTGGCGGACCGCAGATCGTGCTGCACGGCGCGCTGCGCGCCGCGCGCCGCATCCGTGTCATAAGTGACACGCGGACCGTCGCGTGCCACGAGGAAACCAATGCGGGCGAAGCAGCGGCCGAACGTGCGGATATCCACCACGCTCTCGTCATCCGCGATTTCGACGGCGTGCCGCAGCTCGTGCCCGAGCAAGGCCGTCTGCTCCTCTCTCGACAGCCTGCAATTCACATGCGCGACCACGTACCGCACGTTGCCCGCCGCCGACAGGAACCGCAGCTTTCCGTCGAACGATCTCGCCTGAGGAACTTCCGTCTGCGCGCACGTCAGATAGATGACCACGTCGGAGGCGTCGAGGCGCTGAACGAGCTCTTGGAGTGTCTTGGACATCGTGAGGCCATCTTCGGCGATCGCACGCAACTGCGGCGAGAGCACCCGCACGCTGCCCGCCGCTTCTCCCCGCGCGGTGGCCGATGCGCCCAGGAACAGGAGGAGGAGGACGATCGGAAGCGTCAGCGAGGATCTCGGCAGCATGTCGCGATCAGTGCCAGCAACAGCCGCACCAACACGTCGTGCGCGCCGGATTCTGGCGCGTTTCGCCCCGTTGCCACACCAACGGCCTGGCGCGGCCGCACGGCGCGATGTCTGATAGCGACAGGAATGTCTGGAATCTGTCTACTGGCGACACGTTCGTCTCTCGCGGCAGGAAGGGCTGTCCGACGGACGATAATGGTGCCGTAGGCGGGATGCGGGCGTGCCTGGCGCTTGACAGCGATCAGGACCCTTGCGACAAAAATGTCTCGATGAAAGAAGAGTCGACAGAAACGCACCGTCTCGCGACCCTGCTGGAGATCAGCCAGGCGCTCTCCGGCACGTTGAACCTCAAGGCCGCCAGCCACCGCGTGCTCGAGATCCTCGCGGAGCGCGACGGCGCGCTGCGCGGCATGATCACGCTGCTACAGGACGGCGAGCTTCGCGTCGAGGCCTCGTACAGCCTCGACGTGCCGGCGCACGCCATCAAATACCGGCTCGGCGAGGGGGTCACCGGCCGCGTCGTCGAGAGCGGCAAGCCGATCGTCGTGCCGCAGGTGAGCCGCGAGCCGGAGCTCTTGCGGCGCGCCTCGCGGCGACCCGAGCTGGCGCGGCATGAACTGAGCTTCATCTGCGTGCCGATCCTGCTGAACCGCGGTGCCGTCGGCGCGCTGGGGATCGATCTGCGCTTCAAGCCCGATCGCAACTACGACCAGCGGGTGGCGTTCCTCGGCGTCGTCGCGTCGCAGCTGGCGCAGGCCGTGAAGATCCACCGGCTGATCGAGCAGGGGCGCAGGCGGCTCGTGGCGGAGAACACGCAGCTGCGCCAGGAGCTGCGCGATCGTTACGACTTCTCGGCGATCATCGGCACGAGCGGGCCGGTCCGGCAGATGTACGAGCAGGTCGCCCAGGTGGCCGGGACGAACACCACCGTGCTCATTCGCGGCGAGTCGGGCACCGGCAAGGAGCTGATCGCGAATGCGATTCACTACAACTCGCCGCGCGCCAGCAGGCCGTTCGTCAAGGTCAGCTGCGCGGCGCTGCCCGACAGCCTGATCGAGTCCGAGCTCTTCGGCTACGAAAAAGGCGCCTTCACGGGCGCCGACATGCGCAAGAAGGGGCGCTTCGAGCTGGCCGACACCGGCACGTTGTTCCTGGACGAGATCGGCGACATCAACCCGACGACGCAGGTGAAGCTGCTGCGAGTGCTGCAGGAGCGGCAGATCGAGCGGCTCGGCGGCGGCGAGACGATCAACATCAACGTCCGGCTGATTGCGGCGACCAACAACGACATGGAACGGGCGATCGCGGCCGGCACGTTCCGGCAGGATCTCTTCTATCGGCTGAACGTGTTCAGCATCTTCGTGCCGCCGCTGCGCGAGCGGAAGGCCGACTTGCTGCTCCTGGTGGATCACTTCCTCGAGAAGTTCGCGCGCGACCACCGCAAGACCATCAAGCGCATCTCGACGCCGGCGATCGACATGCTGGCCAGCTACCACTGGCCGGGCAACGTCAGGGAGCTGGAGAACGCGCTCGAGCGCGCGGTGCTGACCTGCGACGGACAGGTGATCCACGCGCACCACCTGCCGCCCTCGCTGCAGACCGCCGAGGCGTCGGGGACCATTGCGCGGGTATCGCTCGGCAGCGCCGTGGCCGCCTACGAGCGCGACCTCATCCAGGACGCGCTGAAGACGGCGAACGGCAACCGCGCGAAGGCGGCGCGGCTTCTCGACACGACCGAGCGGATTCTCGGCTACAAGGTGCGCCAGCTCAAGATCGACGCGCGCCGCTTCAAGTCGTAGCGCAGGCCGTTTACTCCTCGACGACGATCGCCACCGAGGGGAAGGCCGGCGGCGGCTCGGTCGGCGCCAGAAACAGCCAGCGCAGCAGGTCGCGATAGAACCCGAACAGCGGCTGCGTCAGCGCGATCGTGTTCCGCACCTGTTCGCGGCGCGCCTTGAAGCCGGCGTGGCTCTCGCGCGTCAGCCGTTCGCGCTCGCGGTGGTAGTTCGCCATCGGCTGCACCTGGATCTCGAGCATGGTGCCGCCCCACCGGACGACCGACTTGATTGCGCCCCATCCGCTCCGTTTCCGTCCGCCCGCGCTGCGCGACAAGTAGTCCTTCACTTCGACCAGCTGCAGCCGCAGGTGATCGGGCGTCACCGCGATGCCGCGGCTTTCGAGCTGGCTGCGTGTCCACTCCAGCGCGAGCAGCGCGTCGTGGACGCTGCGGGCGGCGCCGGTGTCGGTGACGACCGCCTTCACGGCGAACACGTCCTTCACGTACGCCGACAGGTGGCTCAGCTGCTTGTCGAGGCGAACGAGGCGTTCGAGCCCGAACAGGCCGTCGACCACCTTGTTCCAGATCTGTTCCTCGGCCTTGATGCGGCTGATCAGCTTGTGAATCTTGAAGCGGTTCCCTTCGACCGGCTGGTACTCGACGAAGTTGGCGATCAGCACGGCGCTCTTCCACTCGTCGCCGTCGCGGTAGCGGAAGCGTTGCAGCTGCCGCGTGCCGAGGTCGAGATCGGTCTGTGCCCGCAGGTCCGCGCGGCTCAGGCTCTGGACCAGCGTGAACCGATCGCGGCTCTCCAGCTCGCCGACCACCACGCTGTGCATCAACTGACCCTCATCGAAAAACTCGGCGCACAGCAGCTCGCACAGCTGGTGCAGCGTCTCCTCGCCGCGGCGGATCATGCGTTCGAAGGAATGGCGCACGGCCTCGAGGTTCGACCGCGAGAACGTCAGCACGTGCGCGTCGTCGGGCTGCGCGCCGATGCACCGGCGCATCGTGTCGAGATACGAGACGAGCGCGTTGAGCGCCGGCTCCTGCGTGACGAGCCACAGCGGCGACGTGCCCGGCAGCAGCAGCCCGGCCTCGGACGGCTCGATCGGACGATTGCGCCGCGCGGTCTTCACCGTCGGATCTCCAGACCCGCGTCGCGGAACAGAGTGCTCGTGGCCCATCGGCGGATCAGCGCGCGGGCCGCTTTGAACGTCGCGCCGCTGCGTCCGGCGATCCGGGCGACGGCGAGTCGGGTGTCGGGCAGATCGACGCCGGCGTGGACACCGGCGATCGCGCCGAGATCGTCCTGGAGGCGGTCGACGCCCGCCAGCGTCACCTCGGGATGCGAGACGAGCGCGGTGCCGAGGAATGGCGATGGGCCGGCGCTCCAGGGCTGGAGGGCGCGCGCCCCGCCGTGATCGAGCGCATATCGCTCCAGATAGATCAGCGTCTCGCCGATCGTCAGGCGCAGCTCGTGCGACAGCGACGCGAACATCCACGATTCGCTCCGGGCGACGCGGCCGCTCATCAGCGCGTCACTCCAGAACAGCCGCGCTCCGCCGCACAGCCTGATGTCGATCTCCTGCGAGAGGCGCGCGCCCGCGAACGGAATCAGCGGATCCCACAGGCAGTGCAGCTCGCCATCGGGTTCGACGTCGTACTCCTGGCGCAGGGTCGCGGCCGCGGCGGCGCCGCCGCGCGCCTGCAGCGCCGATTGCGACGACAGCACGACCTGCGCGCCCGACGCCACGCGCACCGACTGGCGCCAGCCGTCGCCCGGAAAGATGCCGGCCCCCGCGCAGACGATCGTCAGCGCCACGCCGCGCCCCACGGCGTAGCCCGCACCGATGTGGTACGGCGGCTCCGCATACGCATGGCTCAGCACGGTGCGGCCGCCGCGCGGCTCGAAGACGAGCTCGAGCGCGGCATGCCGCCCGACGAGGGCCGCCGGCCGGGGATCGCGGGTCAGTGCCGGCAGAGCAGCTCGCGCCGGATCCACGCCATCACCTCCTCGACGCCTGTGCCGCGCTTCATGTCGGTGAAGATGAAGGGCCGTTCGCCGCGCATCGCGCGTGCGTCGCGCGCCATCACGTCGAGGTCGGCCCCGACGTACGGCGCGAGATCGATCTTGTTGATGACGAGCAGATCGGACCGCGTCACACCGGGTCCTCCCTTGCGCGGAATCTTGTCGCCGCCGGACACGTCGATGACGTAGATCGCCGCATCCACGAGCTCCGGGCTGAAGCTCGCCGCCAGGTTGTCGCCGCCGCTCTCGAGCAGAATCAGCTCCAGATCGGGGAACCGCGCCGTGAGCGCGTCGATCGCGTCGAAGTTCAGCGAGGCGTCCTCCCGGATGGCGGTATGCGGACAGCCGCCGGTCTGGACGCCGACGATCCGATCCTCCGCGAGCGCGCCGCTGCGGACGAGGAACTCCATGTCCTCGCGCGTGAAGATGTCGTTCGTGATCACGCCGAGCCGCAGCTCGTCGCGCATCCGCTTGCACAGCGTGTCCACGAGCGCGGTCTTACCCGATCCGACGGGACCGCCGATGCCCAGACGTAGTGGCGAGGCTGAGGGCATGATCTCAGGATCTGAACAGCCGCGAATGAACCGCACGGTGCGTCATCGTCATGATGTCGAGCATCGGCGTGAAGGATTCCGGCAGGGCGCCGCGCCGCTCCAGCTCGTCGACGACGGCCGGGATCCGCCGGCGGATGCGTGCGAGCAGCGTGTGCGCCTCGATCTGTCCGATCGACATCAGGCGCATCGCGGCCGACACCGACGCCGCGAGCCGCGTGTACGCGTAGCCCTCGCCGGCCGAGTGTCGATCGATGCCGGCCGACGCCGCGGCGATGCCGAAGGCCACCGGCAGTGCGGCGCCGCCGTGGGCGTCGAGCAGAGCCGATCCGCTCGAGGCGCTCCCACCGTGAATCGTCTGCCACGTCGCGATCAGCCGCCGGCCCATCGTCCGCATCGCCGCGCGGCTTTCGGCGGCCGGGCGCATGGCCACGAGATCGCGGTCGAGGCGTGCGATCGCCTCCCAGTCGCCGGCGCGAGCCGCGGTCCACGCGGCGGCCACCGCCGGCCCCTCGCCGCGTCCGATCACTTCGTCCAGGCAGGCGGTCAGCCACGCGTCGAGATCCGCCGCATTCGACACGAGACCCGCGTGCACTGCGGCTTCGAGGCCGTCGGAGTGCGCGAAGGCGCCGAGCGGAAACAGCGAGTCGCACAAGTGGAGCAGCGAGAGCAGCGAAGCGGTCATCGGCTAGCCGTGCGCGCTGACGCTGGTGATCGGGGTGAAGGCGCGCAAGCCGCGCTCGTACGGAATCCGGTGGTACTGCAGGAGCGACTCGACGCCCGGCACGTCTGGGCACACCAGATCCCGGTCCGTGATCATGACGGGGTGGTGCCCGTTGCCGACGTGATACGCGTAGAGGCCCCACTCGCCCGGCGTCCGCGGCTTCATGACGAACACGACTTCGGAGCGCTCGATTACGGCGACGATCAGGCGGTGCCGATCGACGACGAGCAGATCGCCGGCTGACAGCACCGTGCCGCGCGGCAATCCCAGCGCGAACTCGGTGCCCGCGTCGGACTGCCTCCATCCGCGCGTCTTCAACCGCTCCTCCCAGCCGAGCGTCATCGTGTCGCGGCCGTACGCCGCCGCGGCTGCGGGGAGATCGATTTCCCGATGCGTGCGCTCGACGGTCGGCAGGGTGCGGAACATGATGGCGCTCAGGCGGATTCGCGTCAGAAGAGGAAATAGCGCTGCGCGAGCGGCAGGACGTCGGCCGGCTCGCACGTCAGCAGTTCGCCGTCGGCGCGCACTTCGTACGTGTCGGGATCCACGCGCATCACCGGCAGCGCGTCGTTGAGCGGCAGGTCGCGCTTGCCGATCGCGCGGCACCCGCGCACGGCGACGCACGGGCGCGACAGCCCCTGCAGGGCGCCCGACTCGATGCCGGCCCGGCTGACGAAGTGGACGCTGCAGGTGTCGCGCGCCTGGCCGAACGCGCCGAACATCCAGCGCGCGACGACCGGCTGCGGCGTCGGGATGGAGGCGTTCCCGTCGCCCATCATCGCGCCCGCGATGAAGCCCCCCTTGATCACCAGCTCCGGCTTGACGCCGAAGAACGCTGGCTTCCACAAGACCAGATCGGCCATCTTGCCGACCTCGATCGAGCCGACTTCGTGCGCGATGCCGTGCGCGATCGCCGGGTTGATCGTGTATTTGGCGATGTAGCGCCGCACGCGCAGGTTGTCGGCGCCCACCGGATCGCCGGCCAGCGCGCCGCGCTGGACCTTCATCTTGTGCGCGGTCTGCCAGGTCCGGCAGATCACTTCGCCGATGCGGCCCATCGCCTGCGAGTCGGACGACATCATGCTGATGGCGCCGATGTCGTGCAGGATGTCCTCCGCGGCAATCGTCTCCGGCCTGATGCGCGAATCGGCGAACGCCACGTCCTCGGGGACGCCTGGCGACAGGTGATGGCAGACCATCAGCATGTCCAAGTGCTCGTCCAGCGTGTTCCGCGTAAACGGCATCGTCGGATTGGTGGACGAGGGGAGGACATTCGGTTCGCCGCAGAGCCGGATGATGTCGGGCGCGTGTCCGCCGCCGGCGCCTTCGGTGTGATAGGTGTGGATCGTCCGGCCGCGGATCACTGCGATCGTGTCCTCGACGAAGCCGGTCTCGTTCAGCGTATCGGTGTGGATGGCGACCTGGACGTCGAACTCGTCGGCGACTGCGAGGCAGCGATCGATGGCCGACGGCGTCGACCCCCAGTCCTCGTGCAGCTTGAGCCCGAGCGCGCCGGCGCGCACCTGCTCGCGGAGCGCCTTGGTGTCCGAGCCGTTGCCTTTTCCGAGGAAGCCGAAGTTCAGCGGAAACGCCGCGGCCGCTTCGTACATGCGCCGCAGGTGCCAGGCTCCGGGCGTGCAGGTGGTCGCCTTGGTGCCGGTCGCCGGACCCGTACCGCCGCCGATCAGCGTGGTGACGCCGGAGTGGAAAGCGTCTGGAATCTGGTTCGGCGAGATGAAGTGGACGTGCGCGTCGATCGCGCCGGCGGTCAGGATGTGCCCCTCGCCGGCGACGATCTCGGTGGAGGCGCCGATGGCGAGGCCCGGCGCGACGCCGTCCATGATCTGCGGATTGCCCGCCTTGCCGATCGCCGAGATGCGGCCGTCGCGCACGCCGACGTCGGCCTTGTAAATCCCGGTGTAATCGATGATGAGCGCCGAGGTGATGACCAGATCCGGCGCGCCGTCCGCGCGCGTGGCCGCGGCCGACTGTCCCATGCCGTCGCGGACGACCTTGCCGCCGCCGAACTTCGCTTCCTCGCCGTACACCGCCGTATCGGACTCGATGCGCACGACGAGCTCCGTATCGGCGAGCCTGACGCGATCGCCGGTCGTCGGTCCGTAGTGATCCGCGTACGTTCGCCGGTCGAGCCTCATCGCGGCACCGCGAATGCCTGCACGGCCGCCATGGCGCGGCGGCGGACGTCGTCGTCGTCCAGCTGACCGTCGACCAGGTTGTTGAGCCCGAGCACCACGCGCGAGCCGCCGAGTGCGACGAGCTCGACCACCTGGGTGTCGCCCGGCTCGAAGCGGACCGCCGTGCCGGCGGGGATGTTCAGGCGCATGCCGTACGCCGCGCTCCTGTCGAAGCCCAGATACCGGTTCGCCTCGAAGAAGTGGCAGTGCGAGCCGACCTGAATCGGCCGATCGCCGCGGTTCTCCACTTCGAGTATCCGCGTCAGACGTCCCGTGTTGATCTCGATCGCATCGGCGGCGATCAGGAGCTCTCCTGGCACCATGGCAGTCAGCGCACCGGATGATGGACGGTGACGAGCTTCGTGCCGTCGGGAAAGGTGCCTTCGACCTGGATCTCGCCGATCATCTCTGGGACGCCGTCCATCACCTCGTCCACACGCAGCAGCGCGGTGCCGAGGCTCATGATCTCAGCGACGGTGCGGCCGTCGCGAATGAGCTCGAGGATTTCAGACGCGATGAACGCAACGGCTTCAGGATGATTGAGCTTCAAGCCGCGTGCCCGGCGCCGGCGTGCCACTTCGCCCGCCGAGAAGAGCAAGAGCTTGTCCACTTCACGCGGCGTCAGGTGCATGCGAACGCAATGTAATGCGCATGAATACCGGCGTCAAATGATCAAAACAGATGGCTGGCATGCCGCCACTGCGCCGCCCACGGTCTGGGACCTTCTCGCTGCCGCGTGTCGGCGGCCGGGCGAGAGCGTAGTCCGCGACGGGCGTACTGCCGGCGGATGACCTCCGTCAGCGCCAAAAGATCGGCCGCGATCTGTTCGACCAGCGTACGCGCGCCGCTTGCGTCACTCGCCGCCCGAGGCTGGACCGGCGCGCGCGCGATCGGGCCGCGCAGATCGTCGCGCATTTCGGTCGCCAGCGGATCGAGCCGTCCCGGCTGCGGCCGCAGCGCGAAGAACTGCCGATGGACCACACCAGACGATGTCGTGCGGTTCGCACAGACCGTCAGCTTCGATCGTATAGCTGCCGCGCGTCGTCAGCGCGCCAAGGCTAAACAGCGCCGGTGTCGCGGTCCGGCCGCGCAGAAGAACAGGCGGTGGTGATCATGGCACCTCGAACCAGTTGTCGGCCTGCAGGCGCTCCCGTTCGTTCCGGGCGTGCCGGAACAGTGTGGTCGGATCGCGAAACCGCCACGTTCTCGGCTTGCTGTCGCTGATCTCCATCCGAAACTGCAGGTCAGCGCCCTCGTAGAGAAAGGCGGTTGCCCGCCGCGGACCGCGTCGCAGTCGCCAGAGGCAGGCCACTCGCCGCGGGCGGCCAGCTCGTTTGCGTGGGGTGGTCGGGTGCATGCCTTCGAGGGAGGCAAGTTCCGCACCGGCATTCCGACCGGGCGCGGCAACGCCACGGCGGCAGAAACAGGCCCAATTCAGCGCAAATGCAATGTGCGGCGTCGCCGGGACTGCCCACGAAATTGTCGTCGTCGCTCGCGGCATCAGACAGAAATGACGGAGTCTTGGGGAACCGCGCGCGAGCGGCCTCCGGCCCGCGACCCAAGACATGCTGTTCCGCACGATTGGGAACGGCCCAAATGGAGAAATCGACAGAGATGTTGGTCGACGGATGAGATCAGACATAAATGTCTGAGCGCCGGCACAAGGCCCGCAATCGAAACGCAATTCCCGCGTCGGTGTTTTGTCGCCCGACGACCAGGTGTAATCGTCCGGCGGCAGCACGCCCTTTCAATCGCGAGCGGGAAGCCAATACACGCGACACAACGCCACCACTCCATTTACCAAGCTGCACGCAGAGCAGGGGGCCCGAGCCGGGACAGCGGGCGCAGATCGCGGACGGAATTCCTCCATGAAGCTGCCCGTTCAGCGGCGCGAGTCAGCTTGCCGGCGACAGCCTCGCCGGTTTTGGCGAGGGCCTCCAGCAGGTCGGGAAGTTTGTCGATCGAGGGGTAGCGAAGGTAAAGCGGCGACTCGTTAAGAACCACTGGCTCCACGGCCATTCATCGCATGATAGCCATCGGGGACACCGTCAAGCTTCGTGATGCGATCGAACACGAGGCCCGCTCGATTCGCCGCTGCCAACACGTCGGGCATGAGCTCGTGCATGGAGGCGACAATTGTTACCGATAGTTCTGCAGTGCGATGCCGCTGCTCATTTGGGCTCCGAACAGCAGCCGAATGAGCCCGAATCGGTTCGCGACATTGATGGATGCGTTTCGCAGCCAGAGCCCGTAAGCACTCCTGGGCACGAAGCTCGCAGCAAAACCGCGCGCCCCCTTCTGCTTGCGCTCCACATAGGGCCGCAGGCGCTGTTCATACATCTCGAATGCGGAGGCGTGGTTTCCCTGCGCGACATCCAATTCTCCAGCGAGCGTGTAAGCTTCTGCCATGGCCATCGCTGACCCTTCGCCGGCGAGCAAGCTCGGACACGCGCATGCGTCGCCGATCAGCGCGACGCGGCCCTTGGTCCAACTCGGCATCACGATCTGACTGACCCGATCGAAATAGAGATCGGTGCTTGCCTGAAGCGCGTGGAGCATCTCTTCGGTTTCCCAGCCACCGCCGGCGTAGAGGCGTATCAGGATCTCTTTCTGACGCGAGGCATCGTGGATCGGCGCTGCGTGGGGATCGGGGTCGGCGAACACCAGCATGAAGACCGTCGAGTCCTCGTCGACAGTGATCCGCCAAATCTGCCGGCCGGGTTCGCCGTAAGTCACGTATGCGTCCGGGTCATGGAACGGGTAGCCTTGGGCCGTGAACGCCGCAACGTAGTATCCGAGGAAGCGTTCGAATCGCGCTTCTTCACCAAAGCAGAGCCGGCGCACGGCGGAGTGGAGGCCGTCGGCGCCGATGACCAGATCGAAAGTCTGAGGCTCACCTTCGCGAAACTTCACGTGTACGCCGCGCGGGCTGTCTTCGAGGCCGGTCACGCTGTTCCCGAACCGTACTTCGACTCGGTCCTTGACCGCTTCGTAGAGCGCAGAAGCCAGCGCCGAACGCGGAAGGCTCATGCCCCGGCCCTTGATGAGCTCTTGCACCGCTCCCTGGTTGAAGCCGCTGATCCGCCGGCCGCCGCGATCGACGATCCGGAATTCCTGGACGTTGAGGTCATGCCGGCGGAGTTCGTCCAATACGCCCATCTTCTCGGCCACGTCGTAGCCGAGGCCCCAAAAGTCGATGACGTAGCCGCCGGTGCGCGGTTCGGGCGCCTGTTCCACCAAGGTCACCGCATATCCGCGCCGAACGAGCCACCAGGCGACGCAAGAGCCTGCCACTCCGGCTCCTGACACGAGAACCGTCCCAGACATGGCAAGTTCTCCTATCGAAGATCATTTCACAACGTCG
>DATATJ010000191.1:0-8999 GCA_036268855.1 Vicinamibacterales bacterium | reverse complement strand
CGAACCGGAAGCGCTCGGTGCGATCACGCTCCCGGCGCGCGAGAAGCTCGACAATCTGATCTTCGTCATCAACTGCAACCTCCAGCGGCTCGACGGCCCGGTCCGCGGCAACGGCCAGATCATCCAGGAGCTCGAGGCCGCGTTCCGCGGCGCCGGCTGGAACGTGATCAAGGCGCTCTGGGGCCGCGAGTGGGATCCGCTGCTCGCCAAGGATCGCGACGGCCTGCTCGTGAACCGCATGGGCGAGATCGTCGACGGGCAGTACCAGAAGTACGCCGTCTCCGACGGCGCGTACGTGCGCGAGCACTTCTGGGGCGCCGACCCACGTCTGCTCGACATGGTCAAGCACCTGTCCGACGATCAGCTGAAGAAGATGACGCTCGGCGGGCACGATCCGATCAAGGTCTACAACGCCTACAAGGCGGCGATGGAGCACAAGGGCGCGCCCTCCGTGATCCTGGCGCGGACGATCAAGGGGTACGGCCTGGGCGAGGCGGGCGAAGGCAAGAACATCACGCACCAGCAGAAGAAGATGAACGAAGAGGAGCTGCGCGCGTTCCGCACCCGCTTCGGGATTCCGATCGCCGACGCCGACATCGCCAAGACGCCGTTCTACCGCCCCGCCGAAGACAGCATCGAAGTGAAGTACATGCGCGAGCGGCGGAAGGCGCTGGGCGGCTACGTCCCGAGCCGCAAGGTGCGCACCGAACCGCTGAAGGACGTCTCGAACGAGCCGTTCGAGGAGTTCCACAAGGGCACCGACGGCCGCAAGGCGTCCACGACGATGGTGTTCGTGCGGCTGCTGTCGAAGCTGCTGCGCGACAAGGAAATCGGCAAGCTCGTCGTGCCGATCGTGCCCGACGAGGCGCGCACGTTCGGCATGGAAGCGCTCTTCAGGGCCGTGGGCATCTATTCACACGCGGGCCAGGTCTACGAGCCGGTGGACATGGACACGCTGCTCTACTACAAGGAAGCGTCCGACGGCCAGATTCTCGAAGAGGGGATCAACGAGGCCGGCTCGATGTCGTCCTTCATCGCTGCCGGCACGGCCTACGCGACGCACGGCGTGAACACGATTCCGTTCTTCATCTTCTATTCGATGTTCGGCTTCCAGCGCATCGGCGATCTGATCTGGGCGGCCGCCGACTCGCGGACGCGTGGCTTCATGCTCGGCGGCACCTCGGGGCGCACCACGCTGGCGGGCGAAGGTCTGCAGCATCAGGACGGCAACAGCCATCTGCTCGCGTACCCCGTGCCGAACCTCATCTCGTACGATCCCGCGTTCGCGTACGAGCTGGCCGTGATCATCAAGGACGGCATCCGGCGGATGTACATCGATCAGGAGAGCATCTTCTACTACCTGACAGTGATGAACGAGCAGTACGCCATGCCCGCGATGCCCGAGGGAAGCGAAGAGGGCATCCTGAAAGGGTTGTACCGGTTCCGCGCTTCGTCGAAGGCCGGCGCGAAGCACCGTGCGCAGCTGTTTGGCAGCGGCGCGATTCTACCCGAAGTGATCAAGGCGCAGGAAATCCTGGAGTCGAAGTACGACGTCGGCGCCGACATCTGGAGCGTCACGAGCTACAGCGAGCTGTACCGCGAAGGCCACGCGTGCGAGCGCTGGAACATGCTGCACCCGGGAGAGACGCCGCGCGTCCCGTACGTGGCGCAGTGCCTGAACGACGCGCCTGGCGTGCTGGTGGCGGCGTCCGATTACGTCAAGGCGCTCACCGATTCGATCGATCGCTGGCTGCCGCGGCCGATCGCGACCCTCGGCACCGACGGGTTCGGCCGCAGCGAGACGCGCGCGGGACTGCGCGAGTTCTTCGAAGTGGACTACCGATACGTCATCGTCGCCACGCTCGCGGCGCTCGCGCGCGACGGCAAGATCGCCGCGTCGGTCGTGGAGCAGGCGATCAAGGCGCATAATATCAATCCCGAGAAGGCCAATCCCGCCGTCTCGTGACGACAACCAACTAGCAACCACCGAGGAAACGGAGGACACAGAGGAAGAAATCTGGTTTCGTACCTGATTGAACCTCCGTGTCCCCGTGTCCGCTGTGGTGGAGAGCTTTTCGTGGCAACTGATTTCACACTCCCTGAGCTCGGCGAACAGATCGAAGCGGGCGACGTGTTGCGCGTCCTCGTGAAGCCGGGCGACACGCTGACAAAGGATCAGGCCGTCCTCGAGCTCGAAACCGACAAGGCCACCATCGAAGTGCCCTCGTCGGTCGCCGGCGTCGTCAAGGACATCAAAGTCAAGGCGGGCGACAAGGTCAAGGTCGGGCAGGCGATTCTGAGCGTCGAGGAAGGCGCGGGTGCGCCGGCCGCGTCGAAGCCCCAGTCGGGCGAAAAGGGCGAGGCCACGGCCGCCGCCAAGCCAGCGCCGGCAGAACGCGATCGTGCGCAGGCGGAGCGCGTGCCGGACGTGCAGCCCGCGGTCCAACCGCGCGACCGGTCGACGCAGCCGGACAAGGCCGGCGTGAAGGACGAAGAGCCCGCGGCGGAGACGCCCGCGCGCGGCCAGAAAGTCGTGGACATCAGCCGCGGTGCGCGCCCGGCTGCCGAAGCCGCCTCCGCGCCCGAAACGCCGCCTGCTCCGGCCGCGCCGTCCGTACGGCGGACGGCGCGCGAGCTTGGCGTCGAAATCGATCAGGTCACCGGCACCGGCCCGGACGGCCGCATCTCGGTCGAGGACGTGAAAGCGCACGTCAAGCGGCTGGTGACCGGCGGTGTGCGCGGCGGCGCTGGCGCCGCAGCGGCCGAGCCGCTCCCCGATTTCTCGCGGTGGGGCGAGGTCGAGCGCCAGCCGATGCGCGCCGTCCGCCGC
Source organism: Vicinamibacterales bacterium (assembly GCA_036268855.1). Taxonomy (GTDB): domain Bacteria; phylum Acidobacteriota; class Vicinamibacteria; order Vicinamibacterales; family CAVVIG01; genus DATATJ01. The sequence continues at coordinate 6,169 of DATATJ010000191.1, read as the reverse complement.
AAGACCGCGGAGCACCTGAGCAGCGCGTGGGCGACGATTCCGCACGTCACGCAGAACGATCTCGCCGACATCACCGCGCTCGACGAACTGCGCAAGAAATTCGCAAAACAGACCGAGGATGCTGGCGGCGCGCTCACCGTCACGGCGATCGCCGTCAAGGTCGTCGCGGCGGCGCTGAAGGTGTTTTCGCAGTTCAACGCGTCGATCGACATGGCGGCGGGCGAGCTCGTCGTCAAGAAGTACATCAACGTCGGCGTGGCCGTGGACACCGATCGCGGGCTTTTGGTGCCGGTGATTCGCGACGCGGACACGAAGAACATCACGCAGCTGTCGGTCGAGCTGGCGCAGCTGGCCGAGAAAGCACGCACCCGCAAAATTACGCTCGACGAGATGCAGGGCGGCTGTTTCAGCATCTCGAACCTGGGCGGCATCGGCGGTACGTCGTTCACGCCGATCGTCAACGCGCCGGAAGTCGCCATTCTCGGCATCTCGCGCGCGCGGATGGAGCCGGTGTACCAGGGCGGCCAGTTCGTGCCGCGGTTGATGCTGCCGCTTTCACTCTCCTACGATCACCGCGTCATCGACGGCGCTGACGGCATCCGTTTCCTGCGCTGGGTCGTCGAGGCGTTCGAGCAGCCGTTTCTGCTGGCGCTGCAAGGATAGGCCTTCATCACGAAGTCACGGAGAACCACGAAGGCCACGAACTCGAACTCGTACAGGAACCTTCGCGGTCTCCGTTGTTCTTCATAACTTCGTGATGAACGATTGCTGAAAAATTACGCACAGCCGCTCATATGATCTCCACTCAACTCGTTGTCGTCGGCGGCGGCCCCGGCGGGTACGCCGCCGCTTTTCTCGCGGCGGATCTCGGGCTGAGCGTCGCGCTCGTCGATCCGGAAGCGAACCCTGGCGGCGTCTGCGTCTACCGCGGCTGCATCCCGTCGAAGGCGCTCCTGCACGTCGCGAACCTCATCACCGAGTCGCGGCACTCCAAGGCGTGGGGCGTCGAATTCGCCGAGCCGAAAATCGATCTCGCGAAGCTGCGCGACTTCAAGAACAACGTCGTCGCGCGATTGACCGGCGGGACGGGCCAGCTCGTCAAGCTCCGCAAGATCCACTACCTCCGGGGCCTCGCGACGATCGTGGACGCGCACAATCTTCGCGTCGCGCTGACGAGCGGCGGCGAGGAGACGGTGCAGTTCGAGCACGCGATTCTCGCGACCGGCTCCGCACCGGCGATGCCTGCTTCGCTGCAGCTCGACGACCCGCGCGTCATGGACTCGACGACGGCGCTCGATCTGCCCGACATTCCGAAATCGCTGCTCGTTGTCGGCGGCGGGTACATCGGCCTCGAGCTCGGCAGCGTGTACGCCACGCTCGGCAGCGCGGTCACCGTCGTCGAGATGACACCCGGTCTGCTGCCCGGCGCCGATCGCGACCTCGTAGACGTGCTCGCCAAGCGCGTGGCGCAGACGATGAAGAGCGTGCTGCTGGAGACGCGGGTCGTGAAGATGGCGGCGGAAGCGAAAGGGATCCGCGTCAGCTTCGACGGCAAGGCGGGTCCGGGCGAACAGCTGTTCGATCGCGTGCTGGTCTGCGTCGGCCGCCGGCCGAACTCGGCGATTCCCGGGCTCGACACCACGCGCGTGCAGGTCGATCAGCGCGGCTTCATCATGGTGGACGAGCAGCGGCGCACGCACGAACCGTCGATCTTCGCGATCGGCGATGTCGTCGGCGAGCCGATGCTCGCGCACAAGGCGTCGCACGAAGGCCGCGTCGCCGCCGAAGTGATTGCGGGCGAGAACGTCGCCTTCGTTCCGCGCGCGATTCCCGCGGTCGTGTTCACCGATCCCGAGATTGCGTGGGCCGGCCTCACCGAGGCGCAGGCAAAAAAGGAAGGTCGCGACGTGACGATCGCGAAATTCCCCTGGGCGGCCTCCGGGCGGGCGATCACGCTCGATCGCACGGACGGGCTCACCAAGCTGCTGCTCGATCCGGCCACCGAGCGCATCCTCGGCGTCGGCCTGGCCGGACCGGGCGCGGGCGAGCTGATTGCGGAAGGCGTCCTCGCGATTGAAATGGGTGCGAACGCCACCGACCTCAAGCTCTCCATTCATCCGCATCCCACGCTCTCCGAGACGATGATGGAGTCGGCCGAGGTGTTCTTCGGCCAGGCGACGCATGTGTACAGACCGAAGAAAGTTAGAAGTTAGAAGGCAGGTTCGCTAGAGCGCGGCGGCCTGGGCGTATGCGTCGGCTGTTTCGTGCGCGTGGTAGGAGCTGCGCACGAGGGGACCCGACTCGACGTGGACGAAGCCGAGCTCCAGTGCGGCTCGCTTGAGGTCGGCGAATTCGTCCGGGTGGTAATAGCGGACCATCTCCGCGTGTTCCGGGGTCGGGCGCAGGTACTGACCGATGGTCAGGATGCCGCAGCCGGCGCCGCGCAGGTCGGCGAACGTGGCGAGCAGCTCCTCGTGTGTTTCGCCGAGGCCCACCATCAATCCCGTCTTGGTCGGCACGTCCGGCGCGTAGCGCCTGGCGCGATCGAGCAGCTCCAGCGTGCGGCTGTAGCGGCCGCCGGAGCGCGCCATGCGGTAGAGGCGCGGCACGGTTTCCGTGTTGTGATTGAGTACGTCCGGCCGTGCGTCGAGCACCGTGCGCAGCGCCGCTTCGTTGCCCTGGAAATCGGGAATCAGCACTTCGATGCGGCACTCGGGCAGCCGCGCGCGCGTCTGGCGGATCGTCTCGGCGAAGATGGAGGCGCCGCCGTCCTTCACGTCGTCGCGGTCCACTGACGTGATCACCACGTAATCGAGATCGAGCGTCTGGATGGCGTGCGCAACCCGCTCCGGCTCCGCGAGGTCGAGAGCCGCCGGGCGTCCGTGCGACACGGCGCAATACGAGCACGCGCGCGTGCAGACGTCGCCGAGGATCATGAACGTCGCCGTGCCGTGCGCCCAGCATTCGCCGATGTTCGGACAGCGCGCTTCCTCGCAGACCGTATTCAGCTTCAGATCGCGCATGATCGACTTCAGCCGCAGGTAGCTGGGCGAGCCGGGCGCGCGGACCTTCAGCCACTCGGGCTTTGGCGCGCGCGGCTGGGCCGCGGCCGGAACGAGCGGAATGATGCGAGGCATCACGTTCATTATATCGGTCGGAGCGCCTGCCGCCTAAACACCGCCGCACCCGTGGTAGATTGCGCGGCGTGTCGTCCTTCCATCGTCTCGACCTGCGCGTCATGTGGCCCGATACCGATCCCGCCGGCATCGTCTGGTTCGGCGTGTTCTGCCGGTACATGGAGAACGCGGAAGAAGAACTGTTCCGCGCGCTGGGGAGCGACCGTACGCGCATCCTGCGCGAGCTGGGGATCTACATGCCGCGCACGTCGCTGCAGTGTGGCTTCCGATCGCCGGCGAAGCTCGGAGACGAAATTTCCGTGGGCGTCGGCATCGCCGCGATGACGGAGCGGCGGATCCATTACGCGTTCGAGATCCGCGAGCGCGGCACCGATCGCCGGATTCTCGACGCGACGTACCGCGTCGCGTGCGTGGACGCGCGGTCGTTCGTACCGCGCGCCTTTCCGTCCGAGCTCACGGCGCTGCTGACGCCGGCCCTGCAGCCGAGCGCATCGTAACCGTCCCGGTGTCGCGCGACGCCGCGCCGGTGTAGGATGCACCGCATGAAGCACCGTCACGACCGTCGCCGATTCATGGGGCTCACCGGGGCCGGCATCGCCGGCGTCGTCGGCGCGAAGTGGCTGCAGCCGGCGCCGCTGGCTGCCGCACAGGCCGCAGGTGCCGCGCAGCCTGCTGCTGCGGGCGCCACAGCAACCGGTCCTGAGCCGGATCTCGTCGTGTTCAACGCCAAGGTCTACACCATCGACGCGCGCGCGCCTCGAGCGGAAGGATTCGCGGTCAAGGCGGGCCGGTTCGTCGCCGTCGGCAGCACCAGCGACGTCAAGGCGATCGCCGGCAAGCGCACGAGGACCTTCGACGCCAGGCAGATGACGGTGGTGCCCGGCTTCATCGACTGCCACAACCACGCGCCGGGCGACACGCTGATGTTCGACGTGCTCGTCGGCAACCCGTTCGAGGTCGAGCTCGTGACGATCGCCGGCATCATCGACAAGCTCCGCGCGAAAGCGCATGCCACGCCCGCGGGCATGTGGGTCGAAGGGTTCTTCTTCGACGACACGAAGGTGAAGGACAAGCGCCAGCTGAACATCCACGACCTCGATCAGGTGTCGACGGATCATCCGGTCGCGGTCCATCACCGCGGCGGTCATACGTCGTTCTACAACAGCAAGGCGTTCGCGCTCGCCCGCGTCACCGCGCACACACCCAATCCCCCGGGCGGAACGTTCGACCGCGACGCGGACGGCGCACTCAACGGCCGCGTGACCGATCGAGCGGGAAGCGCGTTTGCCAAGGCCGGCCATCGTCCCACTTTTACGGCGGACCAGGTCGCGCAGCGCGATCGTGACGGCCTGGCGTTCATCTCCAAGCAGTTCGTCCGCTATGGCCTGACGAGCGTGCACCACGAAGGGGGCAATCTGTCCGCCCTCCAGCAGGTGCGCGCGCGCGGCGAGCTGCTGCACCGCGTGAGCTACGAGGCCAGTGGCGCCGTGCTCGACGCGATGATCGCGGGTGGCATCGCCACTGGCTTCGGCGACGAATGGATCCGGCTCGGCGCCACTTCCGAGCACACCGTCGACGGTTCGTTCTCGGAGCGGACGATGGCGCTGAGCAAGCCGTATCCGGGGATTCAGCCGGCGTACACGGGGAACATCACGCAGACGCAGGACGATCTCAACGCGTGGATCGAGCGGGTCCATCGCGCGGGCATTCAGGCGAACTGCCACGCGAACGGCGACGTCGCGATCGGGATGGTGCTCACCGCGGTCGAGCGGGCGCAGCAGGCGTTTCCACGCGCCGATGCGCGCCCGAAGATCACGCACTGCAGCTTGATCAACGACGACCTGGTGCGGCGTCTCAAGGCGACCGGCACCGTCCCAGCGATGTTCACGACTTACGCGTATTACAACTCCGACAAGTTTCACTTCTACGGCGAAGACCTGATGAAGCGGATGATGGCGTATCGCACGTTCCTCGACGCCGGGATTCCAGCGGCCGCCGGATCGGACTTCGGTCCCGGCCCGTTCGCGCCCCTGATGGGCATGCAGGGTATGGTGACGCGCAAGGGGTGGAACGGCGAGACGTGGGGTGCGAACCAGAAGATCACGATCGAGGAGGCGCTGCGCGTCAACACAATCAACGGCGCGTACGCCTCGCGTGAGGAGGCCATCAAAGGATCCATCACGCCAGGCAAGCTCGCGGACTTCGTCGTGCTCGCCGACGATCCGCATGCCATGGACGTCGAGAAGATCAAGGACATCGCGATCGTCCGGACGGTCGTCGGCGGCGCGACGGTCTACCAGGCCTGACCCGAACCGGAGGCGGCTACGTCTACTACGTCCGCGGCGGATCTCGGCGTACCGGACACCTTCAATGCGGCGTCGCATTTCGTCGATCGCCACATCGGCGAGGGGCGCGGCGCGTCGGTCGCGATTGAGTGCGGCGACGAGCGCGTCACGTACGCGGAGCTGGCCGAGGCCGTCAATCGTGTGGGCCGCGCCTTGCGGGAGACCCTGGACGTCCGGTGCGAGGAGCGGGTGGCGCTGCTGCTCCTCGACACCCCGGCGTTCGCGTACGCGTTTTTCGGCGCGATCAAAATCGGTGCGGTGCCGATTCCGATCAACACGCTGTGGAAGCCGCCCGAGTACCGCCACGTCCTGAACGATTCGCGCGCGCGCGTGCTGATCGTCAGCGCGGAGCTCCTGCCGAAGATCGACGAGATTCCTTCCGACACGCTCCGATTCCTCCGGCATGTCGTGGTCGTCGGACATGCCGAGCGCCGCGACGAGCGCTTCGCCTTCGACGATCTGCTGGCGCGCGGATCGGCCCTGCTCGACGCCGAGCCGACCAGCCGCGATGCGCCCGCCTTCTGGCTGTATTCGTCCGGCAGCACCGGCGCGCCGAAGGGGTGCGTCCACTTGCAGCATGACATGGTGATCTGCGCGGAGCGGTTCGCCAAAGGCGTGCTGGGCATTGCCGCGAGCGACCGCTGCTTCAGCGTGGCGAAGCTGTTCTTCGCGTACGGCCTCGGCAAT
>DATATJ010000190.1:0-2132 GCA_036268855.1 Vicinamibacterales bacterium | reverse complement strand
TTAGTCGGCAGTCATTAGTCGGTCGGCAGTCGCCAGTGGCGCTTGGTGGGCAGCGACACGGCGTCTGATCGGCGGCCCGGGACGTACGAGCATATATGGCGCTGAACCTGATCATGCTCGGACCGCCGGGCGCCGGGAAGGGCACCCAGGCCGAGCGGCTGGCGCGGGGCCGCGGGATTCCGAAGATCTCGACGGGCGACATCCTCCGGGAGGCCGTCCACGCGGGCACCGAGATCGGCCGGCAGGTGAAGGCGATCATGGATCGCGGCGAGCTGGTCAGCGACGACGTGATGATCGCGATCGTCACCGAGCGGCTGCAGCGCGCGGACGCGCTCGGCGGGTTCGTGCTCGACGGGTTTCCGCGAACGGTCGCCCAGGCGACCGCGCTCGACACGATGATGGACGGACGCGACGCGATCATCATCGTGGACATCGTGGTGCCGGATACCGAGCTGGTGCGGCGGCTGGCGTCGCGGATGATTTGCGACGAGTGCGGCGCCGACGCCGCCGCGCTCGCCCAGTCGGTGGCCGCGGCGGCCGACAAGATGGTGATGCCGGCCGCCATCGGGCAGGCCTCGATGGAAACCGCCGCGGCGGTGCAGGCGCAAACCGAGCCGCTGCGCTGCCGGCGCTGCGGGGGACGGATTGTGCAGCGAACGGACGACAACGTGGACGTCGTGCGCGAACGGTTGAAGGTCTATCACCGTCAGACCCAGCCGCTGGTCGAGTACTACAAGGCGCGGCCGGCGTTCCGATCGATCGACGGCGTGCAGTCGATGGAGCGTGTGGCCGCAGATCTCGCCGCGGCGATCGAAGCGGCCAGCAGCGGGGCCGCATTGGGAGGACGACGGTGATTGTCTGCCGGTCGGCGTCGGAGCTGGAGCGGATGCGCGAAGCCGGCCGGCTGGTCGGCGAGGTGCTCACCGAGCTCGCAGCGATGGTGGCGCCGGGCATGACGACGGCCGACCTCGACGCGGCGGCAGAACAGCGGATTCTGGCGGCCGGCGCGGTGCCCGCATTCAAGGGCTATCACGGGTATCCCGCGACGATTTGCGCGTCGGTCAACGAGGAAGTGATCCACGGCATCCCCTCGGGGCGCCGGATCCTGAATGCGGGCGACGTCATCTCGATCGACGTCGGCGCCTCGCTCGACGGATACTTCGGCGACAGCGCGGTGACGCTGGCGGTCGGACGGGTGACGGAAGCCGCGGCGACGCTGCTGCGCGCGACCGAAGAGTCGCTGTACAAGGCGATTGCGTGCGTGCGGCCGGGGGCGCGGATTTCGGACATCGGCCACGCCGTGCAGCAGCACGTGGAAGCGTTCGGGTTCTCGGTCGTGCGCGAGTTCGTGGGGCACGGCATCGGGCAGAAGATGCACGAAGAGCCGCAGGTGCCCAACTACGGCGAACCGGGGCGCGGACCACGGCTCGCCGAGGGGATGGTGCTCGCCATCGAGCCGATGGTGAACGCCGGCAAGGCCGCGGTGAAAGTGCTGGCGGACGGCTGGACGGCGGTGACGCGCGACGGCAGCCTGTCGGCGCACTTCGAACATACGGTGGCGGTGACGTCGGGGGACCCGTGGATTCTGACGGCGCGGGCGGTGCCGGTCACGGCCCGGAAGTAACGGGCGTCGTCGTCGAAACGCTGCCGCATGCGATGTATCGGGTGCGGCTGGACGAGGGACCGCCGCTGCTGGCGCACGTGACGGGGCGGATCGACCGGAACTTCGTCCGGATCCTGGTCGGCGATCGAGTACGCGTCGAGCTCTCGCCGGTGGACTCGGGACGCGGGCGGATCGTCAGGAAGATTTGAGAATTTGGGAATTTGGGAATTTGAGGATTGTAAAGCCATGAAAGTTCGAGCGTCGGTCAAACGGATTTGTGACAAGTGCAAGATCGTTCGGCGCCGGGGCGTCGTGCGGGTGATCTGTACGAATCAGAAACACAAACAGCGCCAGGGCTAGAATTTCAGAGGTCGGATTTCAGAGGTCAGATTTTTATGGCACGTATCGCAGGCGTCGATCTTCCGCGGACCAAGCGCGTCGAGATCGGACTCACGTACATCTACGGCATCGGGCGGGTGCGCTCGAACAACATCCTGAAGACGGCCGGCGTCAGTCCCGACATCCGCAT
>DATATJ010000189.1:0-8642 GCA_036268855.1 Vicinamibacterales bacterium | reverse complement strand
TCCAGTTCGGCCGACGTCCGATTCACCTGAAAGTCCTGCGCCTCGGCTGGAACCCGCGCGCCACCGCCACCGCGCCGACCCTGCTGGATCGCTTCTTCAAGAAGCGCGACGCGGCGTCGCCGCCGCTGCCGGCGAGGCCGCTGCCCCAGGTGATTCAATCGCCCGCCCCGTAGCGCCCTTCCACGTAGCCCCCTTCCACGTAGCGCGAAGGCTTTAGCGCGGTTCTCGATTCGATGTAGCGCGACGGCTTTAGCCGGGCGCCGCGCGTCGCCAGAAACGCTCGGCTAACGCCGTCGCGCTACGTGTACGCTGATGTCGAAACCGCCATAGCCGAGCGTCGGCGCCGACGGGCGCTGAAACACGACGAACCATTGAACAGTTGCGGCGGATCGTCCGATAAGGAGATGCGGATGTCCTCGTCGCCGCGCGACAAGTCACAGGCGGTCGATCGGCGCGCTCGCGCCTACGTGCTGGCCACGATCACGGTCGGCATGGCCATTCTTTTCTATGCGGCCGTCGACCTGGCCCGCCATCAAGTCGGCGTCAGCTGGATGCTGCTGCTGGCCCTCACAGTCCTGAGCGGCTGGGCCACGCTGCGTAATCCGGCGATGCCGATCAGCTTTTCCATTTCGGACATCTTCATCATGGCGGCGGGGCTGTTGTTCGGCCCCTCGGCCGGCGCGGTGACCGCGGCGCTCGACGCCCTCGTCCTGTCGTCGCGCCTGACGTCGAACCGGACCGTCGAGCGCGTGCTGTTCAACGTCGCGACGCCCGCGCTGGCGATGTGGGTGGCGACGCAGATCTTCTTCCTGTTGCACGGCCATGGACTGCCGCTCGAGGGCCCCTGGTCGGCGGTGCGTCTGTTGGCCGTGCTCTGCGTGTTCGGCTTCATCGACTTCGGCTTGAACACCGGCATCGTCGCGATGGCGGTGAGCTTCGAGCGCAAGGTGCCGGTGACGACGATCTGGCGCGAGCACTTCCTGACGCTCTGGGTCAGCTACTTCGGCGGCGTCTTCGGCGCCATGCTGCTGCTCGTGCTGACAAAATCGAGCCGCCTCGACGTCGTGCTGCTGATCGTACCGCTGCCGGTCATCCTCTACATCACGTTCCGCCACGCTGTCGGGCGTGCGACCGATCAGATCGATCACCTCGCGAAAGTGAACCGGGTGTACGTCGGCGCAATCGAGGCGCTCGCGCATGCGGTCGATGCGAAGGACGAAGTGACGCACGATCACACGCGCCGCGTGCAGGACCAGGCCGTCACCCTGGCGCGCGCGCTCGGCGCCGACGAGGAAGGCGAGATCCAGGCGATCAAGGCGGCGTCGCTGCTCCACGACGTGGGGAAGCTCGCGATTCCGGAGCACATCCTGAACAAGCCCGGCCGCCTGACGCCCGCGGAATACGACATCATGAAGCGCCACGCGGCGATCGGCGCCGATATCCTCTCGGTGATCGGGCTGCCCTTCGCCGTGGCGCCGATCGTCCGATCGCACCACGAGAACTGGGACGGCACCGGCTATCCCGACGGGATCGCCGGCGAGCGCATTCCGATCGGATCGCGGATCCTCTCCGTCGTCGACTGTTTCGACGCGCTCACTTCCGATCGTCCCTATCGACCGCGCATGACCGATGACGAGGCGCTGCAGATCGTCAGCGAGCGCAGCGGTACGATGTACGACCCGCGCGTGGTCGACGCGTTCTTTGCCCTGCGCGGCGCCGCCGTGGAGGTGGCCGCCGTCGCCCCCGCGCCGGACCAGCCGCACTCGGCGCTGCAGACGCCCCTGCGGGCCGGCGCAGACCACCGCGCCGATCTGGAGCCGCACATCTTCTTCGAGTTCGGTCGCGCGATCGGATCGCCCGCTTCGACCTCGGAGCTCGGCAGCGCGCTCTGGGCGCAATTTCGGATGCGGCTGCCCGCCTCGCTGTTCGTCCTGTACGGCTACGAGCGCGCGGACGACTCGATCGTCGCGCTCTACCAGGTGCCCGGCGAGCCGTTCTCGGCATTCGCCAGGCGCATTCCGCTCGGCGAGCGCTTGAGCGGGTGGGTCGCGGCCACCGGGCAAACCGTCGTCAACTCGGATGCGCGCCTGGATCTCGATGAGGAGATCCGCGAGCAGTCGCCCCTGCGCAGCGCCCTTGCCGTGCCGGTCGTCTCGCAGGAGCATCCGATCGCCGTCTTGAGCCTGTACGCGGAGGCGCCCGCCGCCTTCGACGACGTGCATCGAGCGTTGGTGATGGGCGTGGCGGCGGCCGTTGCGCCAATCCTCGCCGCCCTCCGCGCTGAAGCTGCCGCCCCGTTACGGGCGCCCGCGCTCCAAAACAGCACACGCGTGTAACAAATTCGTCTGAACAACCGCAAGTGTCAGTGACAGATGAAGTTCCATACTGTCACTCCAGTCGCCCTGTTCCGCTTCGACACACTCCACGCTGCCCGGCGAGCGGCACGCACATGCGACGCCGACGCATAAGTTGTTGCTTCGGCATAACTTGTCACGATCGACCGACCTGGTCGCTGAATTGCTCAGTCACGTGTGCCGGCCCTTTTCGGGCAGGGTGTGAATATGTGCACCCGGAGCAACTCCGGGTACGGGAGTTTGGTATGAGCCGCTCTTTTCGGGCGATCCGGTTTGTGTTGGTTCTTCTCGTCGCGGTCGTCGCGCTGCCACAGGCGGCAGGCGGCCGGATGACGGCGCAGCGGCACTTGCGTCTGGACGCGAAGCTGAGTGCTGCGGCCGACAAGGGGACGCACGATCCGCAGCGCGTAATCATCCGCGTTCGTCCGGGCGCGCGGGCAGGGGTGCACACCAGCCTCACGGCGCACGGCGATCAAGTACTGTTCGAGCACGAGTCGCTCGACGCGTTGACGGCGGTGGTCCACGGCGAGGACCTGGAGGAACTCGGGAGCAACGACGCCATCCTCTCCGTGTCGGCCGACGCGATCGTCCGTCCGCACAGCCTGCTCGGCGGCCTGCTCGGTCTCGTCAGCCACGTGGTCGGCGGCCTCGTGCAGACCGTGGCCAACGTGCTGCTGCCCAACGGCGCCGACACCTCAGGGCCGGCGGTCGCGCCGGCGATCCTGCGCCAGACGCTCGGCGTGGACAGCACGCCCTATAGCGGCAAAGGCGTGACCGTCGCGGTCATCGACTCCGGCCTCGAGATGTCGACGGAGTTCTCGAACCGCGTCCTCGCCTTCTACGACTTCACCAACGGACAGACGCGCGCGACTTCGCCGTTCGACGACTACGGCCACGGCACGCACGTCGCCGGCACGATTGGCGGCTCGGGCGCGCTCTCGAGCAACGCCGAGTACCACGGCCTGGCGCCGCACGTGAACTTCGTCGTTCTGAAAGTGCTGGACGGCACCGGCGCCGGCTACACGAGCGACGTCATTCGCGCGATCGACTTCGCGATCGCCAACAAGGCCAAGTACCACATCGACATCATCAACCTCTCCCTCGGTCACGTCATCCTCGAGCCGGCGGCGACCGATCCGCTGGTGCAGTCGGTCGAGACCGCCTCGCGGGCCGGCATCGTCGTCGTCGCGGCAGCCGGCAACAATGGCGTGAACCCGCAGACGAATCAGCCCGGCTACGCGGGCATCACGTCGCCGGGTAACGCGCCGTCGGCGATCACGGCGGGCGCCGTGAAGATCCAGAACACCGTCACGCGGAGCGACGATCGGATTCCGGACTACAGCTCGTCGGGGCCAACGTGGTACGACGCGTATTTGAAGCCCGATGTCGTCAGCCCGGGGCATAACATCGTCGCCGTCGCGGCGAAGAACGGCTATCTCTATAAGACGTACCCGCAGTTGAAGGCGGCCGACGCGGACTACATGCTGCTCAGCGGCACGAGCATGGCGACCGCCGTCACGAGCGGGTCAGTGGCGCTGCTGCTCGAAGCCAACCGCACGGCGAACAACTACCCGTATCACCCGTCGCTGACGCCGAACGCCGTAAAGGCCATCCTGCAGTACACCGCGACGGGCATCCACGACGATCAGGGGATCGAGTACGACCCGCTGCGCAAAGGCGCCGGATCGCTGAACACCGAGGGCGCGATCGATTTCGCCAGGAACGTGAACACCTCGGCGGCCTTCGGCAGCTACTGGCTGATGCGGACGCCGAGCCCGTTCACGACGCTCAACAACGGCGAGTCCGTCACGTGGGGCCAGACGGTCATCTGGGGCAACACGGTCATCTGGGGCAACACGATTCCGTACAATCAGGCGGCATGGGCTTCGACGGTGATCTGGGGCAACAACACGACGACGTGGGGCAGCACGGTGATCTGGGGCAACAACGTCGTCTGGACCAATCCGCAGTCGTGGGCCGACACGGTGATCTGGGGCAACAACACGATCGGCCAGAGCAACGGCACGACCGTGATCTGGGGCAACACCGCCGGCATCACCGCCCAGAGCACGGCGTGGCAGAGCCTGCAGTCGCAGTCGACGACGGGAACGTCGGTGCAACAGTAGACGAGAGCGCTTGGCTATTTGGTCGCGCGGGCGAGATCGGCGTCGTCTTGCCCGCTCTTATACTGCAGCTCGAAGAGCCTGAAGTAGATTCCACGCTGCGCGAGGAGCTCCTGGTGCGTTCCAGCCTCGCGCAGCTGGCCTTTGTGCAGCACGAGAATCTGATCCATGTCCTGGATCGTCGACAGACGATGCGCGATCGCGATCGTCGTCCGACCGTTCATCAGCACGCGGAGGGCATCGCGGATCAGCAGCTCCGTTTCCGTGTCGACGCTCGACGTCGCCTCGTCGAGAATCAGCACGCGCGGGTCGAACGCCAGCGCGCGGGCGAAGGACAGCAGCTGCTTCTGGCCGACCGACAGCGTGGAGCCCCGCTCGGCCACGGCGCTGGCATAGCCGCCGGGCATCCGGTCGATGAACGCATCGGCGTGCACCGCATGCGCCGCCTCGCGCACGCGCGCGTCGGTGATCGACGGCTCGCCCAGCCGGATGTTGTCGGCGACCGTACCCGAGAACAGGTGCACGTCCTGCAGCACGAGGCTGAACAGGCCGCGCAGGTCGTCGAGCGCGAGATCGCGGACGTCCACGCCGTCCACGGTGATGCGTCCGCGCGAGACGTCGTAGAACCGCAGCAGGAGATTCACGAGCGATGACTTCCCCGCGCCGGTCGCGCCCACGATGCCGACCCGCTGCCCTGGCCGCACCTCGAAGCTGACGTCGCGCAGGACATAGTCCTCGTCGTTGTACGCAAACCACACGTGGTCGAACACGATGTGCCCCGCCGCTGGCGCCGGGCGCGGCGTGGGGCGCTCCGGCGGCCGGACGGCAGCCGGCTCGTCGATCAGCTTGAAGATGCGCTCGGAGGAGGCCATCGCCGACTGCAGGATGTTGAACTTCTCCGACATGTCGCTGATCGGCCGGAAGAAGCGCTGCGAGTACTGCAGAAACGCGACGAGCGAGCCGAGCGTCAGCGCCCCGCCCAGCACGCGACCGCCGCCGTACCAGATGATCAGCGCCGCCGACAGGGCGCTCACCGCCTCGACGGCCGGATAGAATACCGCGTAGTAGAAGATCGACTCGATGTTCGCGTCGCGGTGATCGCGGTCGATCCGGTCGAAGCGCGCGAAGTTCAGCCGCTCGCGCCGGAAGAGCTGCACGGTGGACATCCCCGTGATGTTCTCCTGCAGGAACGCATTGATCCCCGCGATCAGACCCCGGATGACGCGGTACGAGTCGCGCACGTGGCGGCGAAACCACTGCGTGATCACGACGATGAGCGGCAGGACGGCGAACGTGACGAGCGCCAGCTGCCAGTTCATCGCGAGCATCATGCCCATGATGCCGAACAGCGCGAACAGATCGCCGAACACCGTGACGACACCGGACGTGAACAGATCGTTCAGCACGTCCACGTCGGAGGTGACGCGTGTCATCAGGCGGCCGACGGGATTGCGGTCGTAGTACCGCAGATCGAGCTGCTGGAGCCGGCCGTAGATGGCCATCCGCAGGTCGAACATGATCCACTGCCCGATCAGCTGCATCGTCCAGGTCTGGACGTATTCGGCGGCGAAGGCGCCGACGAGGATGGCGAGATAGAGAGCCGCCAGGCGATCGAGACCATCGAGGCGGCCGACCGCGATGTAGCGGTCGATCGCGACTTTCACCAGGTAGGGCTGCGCCAGCGAGGCGGCGGAGCCGATGATGATCGCGACCAGGGCCACCGCAACCGATCGCCAGTACGGACGCAGGTACTGCAGCAAGCGCCGCATCAGCCGCGCGTCGTAGGCCTTGCCGATGATGTCGTCGTCTTGCATCGTGTGTGGTGGCGTCAGCGGCGTGCCGGTCCGACGGACCCTTCGATCATAGCCGCAGACAAAGAATTGACGTCGAACGAACGGTGTTGGGTGTATAAGAGTGCCCATCCAGGAGATGACTATGCGTTTGCAATGGCTCTTGCCCTGTCTCATCGCGACGGTCGCCGGCGTATCCGCCTGTTCGAAACCGGCCGAACCGGCCAAGCAGGCGGCGGCGCCGACCACGAAAACCGCCCTCGGCATTCATCCGTACGGCACCGGCGACCCGAATTTCAAGCCCGACTACAGCAAGCTCTCACCCGAATTGCAGAAGACGTTCACGTACATCGACAGCCACATCGACGAGCACGCGGAGAACATCCAGAAATGGATCCGGCAGCCGAGCATTTCCAACAGCGGCGAGGGCATTCCTGAAAGCGCCGAGATGGTGAAGGGCTTCTTCGAGAAGCTCGGATGCCAGACGGCGCGCGTCTATGACACCGGCACGACCGAGTACGGCAGCCAGGGCAACCCCGTGGTGTACGCCAAGTGCGACGAGGGCGCGCCGAAGACGGTCGCGATCTACTGGCAGTACGACACGATGCCGATCACACAGCCGGACGTGTGGATCGTGCCGCCGTTCGAGGGGCGCGTCGTGGACGGTGCGACGGCAGTCGTGCCGGCGGCCTCGCGCGTGATCATCGGACGCGGCGCCACGAACTCCAAGGGGCCGGAGATGGCCGTGCTGAACGCGATCACGTCGATGAAGGCGGCCAACGGCGGCAAGCTGCCGGTGAACCTGATCTTCGTCGCCGAAGGCGATGAAGAGCGCATGGACATCGGCCTGCGCAAGTTCATCATCGACCACTCGGACCTCTTTGCCGAAGCCGACGCGCTGTTCACAGGCGGACCGTCGGAGGGCTGCGTCTACGTCGAGCTGACAACCAGCGGCAAGAGCTGGGGCCGCGGCCCCGTGCAGTCGGACGTGCACGGGGTGATGAAGCGCACGACCGACAGCCCGGCGTGGCGTCACATCCAGATGCTCGCGTCGCTGACCTCGAAGGACGGCAACAAGCCGCTCATCAAGGGCTTCTTCGACAACATCGAGCCGCCGACGAAGGCGGAAATGGAGGCGATGAAGGCGCAGGCGGCGCGCATGGACCTCGTCGCGATGGCGAAGGCGTCGGGCGTCGCGCGCTTCATGAGCGATGATCCGCTCGAAGTGCTGCTCGACGGCCGCTTCAAGACGTCGTTCAACCTCGACGGCCTCTGGGGCGGCAACATGTATGCGGGCGGCGCCGGCGCCATCCTGCCGAACAAGATCACGTCGAAGCACAACTTCCGCTACGTCCCGCGCATGAACGGCCTCGACATCGTCAAGAAGCTGCGCGCCCAGCTCGACGCGAACGACTACAAGGACGTCGACGTCAAGCTGATCGGCGACGTGCCGTGGTCGCGGGGCTCGTCCCCCGACACCGACATCTCGCATGCCCACCAGAAAGCCGCCCAAGTGATGGAATCGATTGGCCTGGGCGGCGGCGGCGGGCGTCCCGGACAGCCGGCGCTCCCGACGTCGGCGGCGCTGACGAATCCGAACCTGCTGTATTCGGAGACCGCTGCTGACCCGGCCGGCGGCTACTGGCCGTCGTACCTGTTCGCCGACGGCGAAGTCGGCCAGAAGGTGGGCTCGGTCTCCATCCCGATGGGGATGGGCGGGCGCGGCGGCGGCGGCGGCGGACGCGCGCACGCGGCCAACGAGTTCTACACGATCGAGTCGACCGGCAGGGGCGGCGGCCTGGCGAACGCGGAAAAGAACGCCGCGGCGGCGTTCTACGAGTACGCGCAGATCACGACCACGCCGACCAAGCCGAAGACGCAGGCGAAGTAGCGCGGGAATCTGAAACCACGAAGATCACGAAGAACACGAAGGGGTTCTCCTCCGAATCACCTTCGTGGCCTTCGGACCTTCGTGGTTGAAGGTTCACGACGCCGCGAGCTCTTCTTCGAGCAGCTGCTTCTTGTGCAGCGCCGCATACAGCCCGTTCATCTTGACCAGCTCGTCGTGCGTACCGCGCTCGACGATGCGGCCGCCGTCGAGGACGAAGATCCGGTCGGCATCGCGCACGGTCGAGATGCGGTGCGAGACGATGATCGACGTGCGCTCGCGCAGCACGGCGCGCAGCCGCGACAGAATCTCTTCCTCCGTATACGTGTCCACCGCCGACAGCGAATCGTCGAGCACGAGGATGCGCGGATCGATGGCCACCGCACGCGCCAGGGCCGTCCGCTGCTTCTGGCCGCCTGAGAGCGTGATGCCGCGCTCGCCGACCATCGTGTCGTAGCCGGCGGGAAAATCGGCGACATCCTTGTCG
>DATATJ010000188.1:0-24318 GCA_036268855.1 Vicinamibacterales bacterium | reverse complement strand
CAGGATGACGAAATCATAGTCGGCGACAGGCGGCGTCACGACCCAGTCCGCCCATGTGAGCAGCCGAAAATCCGTTGCGTTCGACAGCAGGGGGAAGTGGACGATCGCGATCCGTGCGCCCGCGGGCGGCCGGGTGCGCGGACGCGTCTCCAGCGACAGGCTGTCTTCGGCGTCGAGGTGGACGTCGGTCGCGAATGGAAAGACGCCGAAGCAGCGGGCAGCCGTTTGCTGCTCGAGGATCCGCACGCCCTCGTCGAACAGCGTGACGTCGCCGCGAAACTTGTTGATGGCAAAGCCGCGAAAGAGCGCGCGCTCCTCGCGCGTCAACAGATGCACCGTGCCGACCACCGAGCCGAACACGCCGCCGCGCTCGATGTCGGCCACGAGCAGCCACGGCGCTCGAAGTGTCGTCACCAGGCTCAGGTTGACCAGATCGTGACGACGCAGGTTCAGCTCGGTGACGCTGCCCGCCCCTTCGATGACGACGACGTCAAAGCGGCTCGCGAGCTGTTCGTAGGCGTCGAGCACCTCGCCGCGCAGTTCCGCGGCATGCTCGTAGTACGCACGCGGCGCCAATGTCTTCCACAGGCGTCCCTGCACGATCACCTGGCTGACGCCGCCGCTCGGTTTCAGCAGAATCGGATTCATCGCCGGCTCCGGCTCGAGCCCGCACGCCTCGGCCTGAGCGACCTGCGCACGGCCGATCTCGCCGCCGCCGCGGCAGGGATACGAATTGTTCGACATGTTCTGCGCCTTGAACGGCGCCACCGACACGCCTCTCTCCCTGAGCCAGGCGCAGATGGCCGTCGCCATCCAGCTCTTTCCGGCGTTCGACGAAGTGCCGCCGACGAACAACGGCCGTGCGCTCACAGGATTCTCCGGATGACCTGCAGCACCGGCGTGCGATCGAGATCGGTCAAGCGCGCGTAGCCGCCGCGCATCGCGTCAGCGAGTTGTCGCGGTCTTCCAGTCGCACTCTGCTCATCCTCTGAATCGATCACGATCGACGGACACGCGATCGCGCGGGCCGCATCCAGCGCGTCCGCCCATGGATCGTCGCTTCGGCTTGGCACATTCGCATGCCCATCGGTCACGATCACGACGACGGCGGCGTCCGTCACGTAGGTGGCCGCCAGTTCGAGCGCGTGCGCGAGCGGCGTCCGGCCACCCGTCGGCAGGCACTCGAGCGCCCGCTGCACATCGTCGAGTATCGACGTCGGGCCGACGAGCAGGCTCGCCACCCCGCCGCGGCACGCGATCACGACGACTTCGTCGCGCCGGCCGTGAACGCTCTCGAGCAGTCCCTTCACGGCACCCTTCACGGCGCTCATGCGCTCCTGCAGGGCGTGCGACCCGCTCGAATCGATGACGAACAGATATCGCGTGCCGGCGTCCGGGCGGCGCACGCGTTCGTGCAGGTCGTCCCCACAGAGAGCTGTCGAGCCGCTGCGAACCACTGCGTGCAGCACGGTCGTCCGCGCGTCGAGCTCGCGCGGGTCGGCCGTCTGGCGTACCCCAATCGTCACGCCGGCAGCACGTCCTGTCGATCGAGACGATGAGCCCGCCTCATTTCCCGCATGCTCGACGATCAGCCGGGGCGAGCGCCCGGCGAGCGGCGGGAATATGCGCTCCGGCACGGCGCCGGGGCGATCCGCAGCGTCTGGCGCCGAATTCGCTTCTCCAGCGGCCGGCGCCGGCGCCGGAGGTGATTCGGGCGGCGGCGTACTCGTCCGGTGTGCCAGCGCGAGCGGCAGCAGCGCCTCCACATGAGACGCGTCGACGGCGGCGGCGCCCTCGAGCGCCGCCAGCGCACGGCTTCCGCGGACGACGGCGAGGTCCGCGCGGAGCGACCGCACATTGCGTGCGGTCACACGCGCGGCAATCAGCTCGAGGATCTGGCCCGGCACCGTCACGCCGGGCAGCCGCGTGCGGGCGTCGCCGAGCCGGCGCGCCATCTGCAGCCGCTCGGCCCGCCAGGCCGCGCAAAACGTCTGCGGGTCGGCGTCATAGCGCAGACGCCGATCGATTACCTCACGCCGCATCACCGGATCCACCGGGGCCGACACATCGACGGCCAGC
Organism: Vicinamibacterales bacterium; assembly: GCA_036268855.1. GTDB lineage: Bacteria > Acidobacteriota > Vicinamibacteria > Vicinamibacterales > CAVVIG01 > DATATJ01. Next base: position 22,239 of record DATATJ010000188.1, on the reverse strand, counting down.
GCGAACCGGTCGAGCATTTGCGGGCGCAACGTGCCCTCGTCAGGATTCATCGATCCGACGAGAGTGAATCGCGAGGCCTGCGTCACGCTGAAGCCTTCGCGCTCGACGACATGGAGTCCGCTGGCCACTGCGTCGAGAAGCGCGTCGGCGAGATGATCGGGGAGCAGGTTCACCTCGTCGATGTACAACACGCCGCCGTTCGCCGCCGCGAGGAGTCCCGGCTTCAGTGCCGGCTCGCCCTTCAGGGCCTTCTCGACGTCCAACCCGCCGAGCAGACGGTCCTCCGTCGCGCCGATCGGCAGGGTGACGAACGGCGCGCCTTCGGGCAGCAGATCGACGAGGCCGCGAACGGCCGTGCTCTTGCCGGCGCCCTTGTCGCCGCGGACGACCACGCTCAGATGCGAGTCGATCGCCGTCAGCTGCAGCGCCATCGTCAACGCGTCGAGGCCGACGAGCGCCGGAAACGGAAATCCTGGGGTCCTCACGAGCGCGCCCGCGGCGCGTCGCCGCGCGCCTCCACGAACGATTCCGCTTTCAGACGGATGTCGCGCAGCGACTCCAGCGTGGCCGGGTCGGGATGCTCCCACAGGCCGCGGCCGGCGGCTTCGAGCAGGCGGTCGGCGATGGCGTGCAGCGCCCAGGGATTCGACTGCTCGAGAAATCGCTGCATGTCGGGCGACAGCGCGTATTCCGCCGCGAGGCCTTCGTAGATCAGATCGGGCGCCACATGGGCGGTGGCGTCGAACCCGAAGATGTAGTCCACGGTGGTCGTCAGCTCCAGCCCACCTTTGTAGCCATGGCGGCGGATGCTCTCGATCCATTTCGGGTTCACCACACGCGATCGGTACACCCGCAGCGCCTCTTCGCGGAGATCGCGCACGCGCGCCGCGTCGGGACGCGAGCTGTCGCCGAAATACGTCTTGGGCTGGCGCCCGGTGAGCGATCGGACCGTCGCGATCATGCCGCCGTGAAACTGATAGTAGTCGTCCGAGTCGAAGATGTCGTGCTCGCGATTGTCCTGGTTGTGCACGGCGACCTCGACGCTGCGCAGGCGATCGACGAAGACATCGCGCGCATCGACGCCGTCGGCCTCACGCCCGTAGGCGTAGCCGCCCCACTCGACGAAGACCGCCGCGAAATCGTGCTCCGTCTCCCAATGGCGCGTTTCGAGCAGCTGCTGGATGCCGGCGCCGTAGGTGCCGGGCTTTGCGCCGAAGATGCGGTACCGCGCACGCGCTTCGACGTCGTCGAGCGACGCATTCCCCTCGCCGGGCCCCTGCACCTCTGCCAGGTAATGCTTGCGCGGATAGTTCTGCTCGATCGGTTCGTCGAGCAGCACGACGAGCTCGACTGCGCGGTCGACCAGCGTGATGAGGTGTGGGAAGGCATCGCGAAAGAACCCGCTGATGCGCAGCGTGACGTCGATGCGCGGACGGCCGAGCCGCTCGAGCGGCACCACCGCGAGGTCCTGGATGCGCCGCGAGCGTGGATCCCACACCGGCTCGACGCCGAGCAGCGCGAGCACTTCGGCGATGTCGTCGCCCTGGGTGCGCATCTGTGCCGTGCCCCAGGCGCCGAGCCCGATCATCTCGGGGTACCGTCCCTCTTCGGCCAGGTATCGATCGAGGAGCGCACACGCCAGCTGCTCGCCGACCCGCCAAGCGGCTTGCGACGGCACGGCGCGCGGATCGACCGCGAAGAAGTTCCGGCCCGTCGGCAGGATGTGGGCCATGCCGCGCGTCGGTGCGCCAGCTGGCCCCGGCGGCACGTAGCGTCCCGCGAGCGCATCGAGCACGTGATCGACCTCGTCGGTCACCTGCTCGAGGGCGGGCACCAGCGTGCGACAGGCGAATCGCAGAGAAGCAACGACCGGATCGCTTGGGCGACCTAGAACAGACACGACGACTTCGCCCATGGCGCGTTCCTGAAATCCGACGCCTTCCAGCCGCAGATAGAGTTCCCGGGCGAGCGCCTCGGTGTGTTCAATCGCGTCGGCGTGTGTCCGGCACGTCGTTCCAGCCACGTCGCGATCGTCGTCGAACCGCGCGCCTGGCGCCGCGAGCAAGGCCGGCAGATCCAGGCCGAAGGCGTCGGCGAGCGCCGACTGCAGACCCACAACCGGACCGTTCGGCAACCGCGTGAGCGCGCGCAGCGTATCGGGCAGCGGGGGCATGACGCCGAGCACGTGCAGGCCGTCGCGAATCTGCGCGGTGCCCAACTCGCACAGATAGCCGTCGATATCCTCGATGAGATGGGCGACGTCGTTGCCGCTCATCTCCGCGAGCGAGGCCGGGACGCCTTCCGGCGTCAGCTCGTCGTCCCAATCGTGCGTGTGATCGCCGTGATCGCGTGTGAGCATCGCGCGCAGGTCCAGATCCGCGTGCAATTGTGTCTGCTGGATGAGATCCCAGATCTGCTGCTGGACGATCGGCAGCTTGGCGGGCTCGAGCTTCTCGAGCGCGTAGTACTCGTTCACCAGATCGTTCAGCGACGCGAGCGGTCCATAGGTGTCGGCGTTCGTCATCGCCGGCATCAGGTGATCGACGATCACCGCGTGCGCGCGCCGCTTCGCCTGGCTGCCTTCACCCGGATCGTTGACGATGAACGGATACACGAGCGGCAGATCGCCGAGGAGGGCATCGGGAAAGCACTCGTTCGAGAGGCCGACACCCTTGCCCGGCAGCCACTCGAGGGTTCCGTGCTTGCCGACGTGCACAATCGCGTCGGCGCCCCATCCGCCATTTTCCACCGCCGTTCCGAGCCACCGATAGAACGCGACGTACTGATGCGTGGGCGGTAAGTCCGGTGTGTGGTAGATCGCGTCGGGGTTCATGCCGTAGCCGCGCGGCGGCTGCAGGGCGACGAGTGCGTGCCCGAAGCTCATCGCCGCGAACAGGTAGGAATGCTCGTCGCTCCACGGTTCCTTTGTCGGCAGGGCGGCGCCCGCAGACGCCTTCGATGCCATCTTCTTGTCGATGCGGCGATCCGCGCTTCGCAAAGCGTCGCCGCGCACGGCCGGCACGCCCCACCACGCTTCCATGCGCGCGCGCGCCGCGGCCGGCAGGCGATCGAACTCCACCAGGTATTGGCTGCGGGAAAAACGGTGCGCCTGGCCTGGATCGAGCGGATGCCGATCGTCGTAGCTGCCGCGGGCCAGCAGATCCGCCATCAGTTCATCACTCGTTGAGGGTAGGCCCTCGACCGCGTACCCGTCACGCCGCATGGCGCGCAGCAGCGTCAGCAGGCTTGCGGGCGCATCCAGACCGACGGCATTGCCAACCTGCGACGCCTTCGCCGACGAGTTCGTCAGCACGAACGCGACGCGCATCAGCCCGCGTGGTTGATGCCGCAGCCGCGCCATCGCGCGCGCGATGCCCGCGATCCGCCCGATCCGTTCGTCGTGCGGCGCATAGAGGCCTGGCGCCTCGGGCGCGCGATCCTTGAACGACATCGGCACCGTCACGATGCGGCCGTCGAATTCCGGAATCGCGACGTTGATCGCCGTCTCGATCGGGTTCAGGCCGCGATGCGAGACTTCCCACGCTTCGCGCGGCATGCCGCTGGTCATCGCCTGGATGATCGGAATCCCCAGGCGCTCGAGCACGGGCGGACTTCCTGCTCCGGCATCGCCCAGCGCGAACGACAGCGTCGAGATGATCACGTCGGCGCGATCGCCCACGATCTGCAGCGCCGCTGGGATTCCGCCTTCGCGCGCGCGCAGGCTGGACGTGAACACGGCCAGCGCGTTCAGCCCACGATCTTCCAGCGCCTCGACGAGGGCGTCCACGAATGCCAGATTGCCGCTCGTCACATGCGCTCGATAGAAGAGGACCGCCGCCGTGGGCCGGCTCGCGTCCGCCGTCCGCAGCCAGTCCTCCATCGTCGCGTCTTCGACGTCTCGAAGGTAGACGCCGTGCTCGGGTCCAGCGGCGGGCGGCGCGCTTCCAAATCCTGTGAGCAGCAGGCGGTCGGAGAGAAACTTGAGGCACTCGCCCATGTTTCGCTCGCCGCCGATCGTCAGATACATCCGGACAGCGTCGACGACGTCGAGGCCAACCGTGCTGACGCGCGCAAAGTCCGAGCGCGGCTCGCCGGTGCCGCTGACGACGACCAGATGGACCCGGCGCTGGAGCGCCCAGTCCCGCAGCTGCACGAACCACGAGACGCCTGTCAGCTCGCCATGCAGCCGCAGCACGATGATCTGCGCCGGCGCGAGGTCGCCCTCGAGCACGATCGCCAGCTGCTCGCCGGTTTGAATGCGCAGGAGCGAGACGCCGACCGCGGAGAGGTCCGGCGGGAGGGCGCCGCACGCGTGACGAAGCGCCAGCAGGTCGGTGTCCGCGTGCGAGAGCAGCGCCATGCGCACACCCGATCTCTCGTCGCTTCGCGCAAGCGACGGAGACGCGGTCTTCGGTCGGACGTCCCAGTCGTAGTAATTGAAGACGTGCTCCGTGAGATCGGAAGGCGGCGCCACGAAGCGATCGGCGCGGATCATCGTCTCGATGTAATCGAAGATCAGACGCACGTGCCAGGCCGTGTTCACCGAATGGAACCAGACGGCGTGGCCGTCGAAGACGAGGCTGGCGACGTTCGCGAGCGCGCACGGGCCCAGGCAGCCGGCCTTCGTCAGGTGGACGACGTTCCGGAGCTTGCGGTCGAGCCACTCGCGCTTGAAGGCCTCCGACGGAACAGCCGCGTACCCACGCTCCGTCCGGCCGCAGCAGCAGCCGCTGAAGCAGTACGAGAGATGCGCCCGCCGCTGGACCACGTTGATCGCCCGGCCGTCTGCGCGCACGACGCGTTGTCGATGGAACGTGCTCATCGCTTCGTCCTCATGCTGCCGACCGTCGCCGAAGCACCCAGACCAGATACGGGCCGCCGATCATCGCCATGATGGCGCCGGCAGGCACTTCGGACGGGGGCGCCACGAGTCGTCCGATCGCGTCGCAGCCGGCCAGCAGGACGCCGCCCCCCAGGAAGGCGCAGGGCATCAGCAGCCGGTGATCGGCGCCGACGCGAGTCCGAATCAGATGCGGCACGACGAGGCCGACGAATCCGATCGGGCCGGTCAGCGCGACCGCCGCCGCCGTGAGAAGCGATCCCGCGCCGTACCCGCTCAACAGCAGTGGTGTGACGCGCACCCCGCGCGTCGCCGCCCAGGCGGGATCGACAGCCATCAGGTTCCACTGCTTCGCCTGCCGCATCACCACGGCCGATGCGAGGCTCACCACGACGATGAACGTGACGAGCGTCGTCGCATCGGTGGAATCGACGCTGCCCATGAGCCATCGGGCGATCGTGAACGATTGCGCGCTCCCCACGAACCCGTGGATCGTGATGATGAGCGCGGAGCAGACGCTGTTGGCCGCCAGACCGGCAAGCAGGAGGCTGAACGACGACAGACGCCGCTCCTGAAGCGCCGCGCCGACGACGAGCGTCAGGACGAGCGCAGCACCGGCGAGCGCCGCAACCCAGATCGCCGGCAGACCGGCGATCTGCTGCCATCCCAGCCAGAGGGAGACGACCGCGCCAAGCGACGCGCCAGCCGAGATGCCGAGTGTGTACGGCGTGGCGAGCGCATCCCGCAGCATCGCCTGAAACAGCGCGCCGGCGAGCGACAGGGCCCCTCCCGCAAACAGCCCCAGTAGCGTGCGCGAGATGCGGAGCTGCACAAAAATCGACCAGTCGGGCTCCTTGCGCGCGAGCAATCGCTCGACGCTCAGGCCGAACGGCCCGACGAGCGGGAGCAGCAGCGCGGCCGCTGCAAAGGCGATCGCAAAGCCCGCGATCCACCGCTTCCCGCAATCTGACATTCGCGTCATGAGTAATACACTCGCGGCCGGCCGGACGGCGTGTCGGCAAGGGTCAGCCGCGTCGAAAAGAGCGGGAGCCAATCCGATGTCGTCGTCGCGGTCTCGACCGGCAGATCGAGAACGACCCGCCCTTCTCCGAGCACGACGATCCGCGTCGCATATGCGAGTGCCAGATTGAGGTCGTGGGTGACGGCCAGACAGGCGGCGCCTTGCGCGCACTCCTCGCGCAGCAGCGAGAAGCATTGCAGCTGCTGGTCGATGTCCAGGTACGTCGACGGCTCGTCGAACAGCAGCACGGCCGGCGCCTGCGCGAAACATGCCGCAAGGAGCACGCGCTGGCGCTCGCCTCCGCTCAGCGTCTGCACCACGCGATCGCGCAGCCCCCAGCAGTCCGTTCGCCGCATGGCGCGCTCGACGGCGGTACGATCGTCGCCGGACTCGAACCACCGATCGGTGTGCGGGTAGCGGCCCATCAACACCAGCTCGCCGGCGAGAAATGGCAGATCCGGACGAACCGCCTGGGGCAGATGCGCCACGAGTCTGGCGCGCGCGCGCGGATCCCAGGCCTGAATCGGCTGGTCGTCGAGGCGGACCGTGCCGGCGTGCGGCTGGCGAAGGCTTGCGACGATGTCGAGCAGGGTGCTCTTGCCCGCGCCGTTCTTCCCCATCAGCGCCACGAGCTCGCCGCCCCGCACGTCGAACGTGACACCCGCCAACACGGTGCGACCTCGCACCGACCAGCAGACGTGATCGATTCGCAGGCTCGGCGTCATGGCCTGCGATGCAGCAGCGCGGCGATCCACTCGGCGGCTTCGACGACGCGCGGCCCGGGCACGACAAGCGCGTCGGTCGTCGCCGAGAACACTCGCCCGGTCTGGACAGCCGTCAACGTGCCATAGCGGCTCCACAGCCCATCGTCTGCGCGCCGGTGCGCCGTGAACGCGGCGTCGGTGTCGCCCATGTTCACCGTGTCCACGATCACGTCGGGATTGAGCCGAAGGACAGTCTCCATCGACAGGCGCGGATACTCCGGCTGTCCCGCGATCGCCGTCACGTTGACTCCGCCGGCGATCCCGATCAGATCGTCCAGATACGAACCCGGGCCGACCGCCACGAGATCCGCGAGCGTGCCCGGCCGGCGGCCGACAACAAACAGGACGCGTGGACGCGGCGTCTCCGCCCTGCCCCGAACCGCCTCGAGCTTCCGCTCGAGATCGGCAACCAGGGCGTCGCCGCGCGCAGGCACGCCCGCTGCCGACGCGATGTGTCGAATCGACGAAAACACGCTGGTCAACGCGCCCCGCTCGACTACTACATATGGGATGCGAAGGGCGGCGAGCCGGCGATCGACGCCGTCGGCCACCTGGTGGACGATGACCAGGTCGGGGCGCAGGCCGGCGATCAGCTCGGCATTCGGTTTGAGGAAGGTGCCGACCTTGGGCAGCGTCGCGGCCTGTGGTGGAAAGCGGCAATACTGCGACACGCCGACGACGCGATCGCCGAGGCCGAGCGCGAAGAGCGTTTCCGTGATGCTCGGCGACGTCGAGACGATGCGCGCCGGTGGCGTCGCGGCGCGCGGCGTCAGTGTCCCAAGGGTCCACACGACCAGCGTGAGAGTGACGGCTCGCCCGAGCCGCGCCGTTCGGTTACGCACGATCGCAGCCGTGCATCATCCGACCGCCGGCGACGCCGAGCGTCATCCAGAACACCGCGCGGGTCGCGATCGAGATCGCAGCAAATCGCCACACCAACGCCAGAGGGACGACCGAAGACGCCTGCGCCGGCGGCGCGCCGATCAGGAACGGCACCGCGAGCGCCAGCGCGCTGATGCCCAGACGTCCCTTCGAGCGGCCCGCGTGCGTGAACACCCAGAGCGCGACGCACGAGCACGCCGCCGCGGTCACCCACCAGAGCTGCGCCGCCTGCACAGTCGGGCCAGGCACACCCGGCGGTTTCGGCGGCAGACCGATGGACGGCACGATCGCGAAACAGAAGAAGCCGGCCGCCCCCATCCAGAGACCCGTGCGAGCGTTCAGATCGACGCCGATGAGTGACGCGACGCCGAAGAAGAAGGTGCCAAAGCCGACGCCGGCCAGCACGGTACCGACGCCGGTGTACGCGATGCGCTCGAAACCGTCCGAAGGCTCCCAGCCCGCGTCGGCACGGCCGTCAGCGTGCACGGCGTCCAGCCGCTCGTACGTGTCCGCCTGCCGGATCAGCGGGGCGATCAGGATCCACTGAATCAGAAACAGCACTACCCCAGCCAGCGCACCCGCCGCCAGTGCGCCCGTCATCTGCCGCCGAAACACACGCATCGCGCTCAATGGCAGGGAAACCCGTTGGCGTGCCGCGTATCGTGCGCGCCGTTGTGCACGGCTGGAATCTGCATGAACCCGACGCAGAACAGGATCAACAATCCGCACGCGATCGTCATCAACGCCGGCAGCACGCGCGTGCCGGCCGAGACCACGTCGCGGTTCCGACCGATTTCACCAGGATCCACAATGGCTCGTTCACTAGTCACAAGATGCTCCTTTCCACTTTTTACTTCTACCTTCTGCCTTCTGCCTTCTGCCTTCTAACTTCTACTTTCCACTCACCACGCGCGCGAAAACCGATTGCCCGGCTTCCCGGTCGCCGCGCGCAGCGATCCGCTGACGCCAGCGTCGTGTTCGAGCTTGCGGCCATAGAGCCACAGGAGATCCGACAGCCGATTGAGGTAGGCCAGAATCGCTGGCTGCACGATCGCGCCCGACTCCTGCAGGCGCACGAGCGCGCGCTCCGCGCGGCGGCAGATCGTGCGAGCGACGTCGTACGCCGCCGCGGCGCGATGTTCCCCGGGGATCGACCAGTCCGCCAGGAGGCCCTCGATCGCTTCCACGCGATGCACCTCCACGGTGATCCGATCGACCAGCGCCGGCTCGATTACGATCTGCGGCTTCGGGCTCTCGGTCGGCGTCGCCAGCGACGATCCGATCCTGAAGAGATCCTGCTGGACGCCCTTCGTGAATGCCACCAGCTCCCCGTCGTCGCAGATCGAGCGCGCGAATCCCATGCTCGCGTTCAGCTCGTCAATCGTGCCGTAGGTCTCGACGCGCGCCGAGGCCTTCGACACGCGCACGCCGCCCGCCAGGCTCGTCTCTCCTCTGTCGCCACGCATGGTGCTGATGCTCATGCCGCCACCCTCCTTGCACGAAGAAATGCCGCCAACGATGCGAAGTCCGATCCGGCATAGACGACTTCGTGCGCCGACGCGCGCCACCCACTGTCATGAACTTCAACGGACACGTCGCACGCGTCAGCTGCCGCCTCAATCGGCGTGGCGTAGCCCTCCCGTTCGAGCACGGCGTGCGCCATAACCGCACGCAGCCCCGTGCCGCGGATCCGTGCCGCGCCGCAATCGCCGGTGAGGAGGCGGAACCCGCGCTCGGCCGCGTGAAAGCGGATGTGCTGCCCTTCGAAGGCCTGCGCGATGCCGCCGGCCAGCATCACGTCCTCTGGTGCGCCAGTGGCCACTTCGCCGCCGGGCATCACCAGCCACACCGCGTCCGCCGTGCGGAGCGCGAGCTCGAGATCGTGCGTCGAGACGACAACGGCCAGTTCCGTGCTGCGCGTCAACTGCCGCAGCAGACCGATCATCTCGACGCGAGACGGCACGTCGAGGAACGCGGTCGGCTCGTCGAGCACGAGCACGGCCGGCTCCTGAGCGAGGGCCCGCGCGACCATCACGCGCTGACGTTCGCCGTCCGACAACCGGCTGAAATCGCGGTCGGCGAGATGCCGGACGCCGACGGCGTCTATCGCCCACTCGACCACCTCTCGATCGCGGTGCGCCATCCCGCCGAACCAGCCGGAGTGCGCATATCGCCCGAGCTCCACGACGCGGCGGACCGTCCAGGCATCGACAACGACGCGGTCAGTGAGGACGACGCCCAGCCGACGGGCGAGGCCGGCCTGCGTCATCGCGCGCAGGTTGACGCCGTTCAATTCGACGACGCCCCACAACGCCGGCTGCATTCCCGCGAGCGTCCGCAGCAGCGTCGACTTGCCGATGCCGTTCGGCCCCATGAGGCAGGTCAGCTCTCCGGCACGCGCGGTGAGGTTGATCCGCTCGAGGACCGCGTGCGTCGTGCGACGCGTACGGTATCCGACCGCGAGATCGTGCGTCCGCAGTGCGGCCTCTGGAAGGCACGCGACCGTCCGGGCGATCGTCATGCGAGAGCTCCGCGTCGGCTGCGCAGCAGCACCGCGACGACGACCGGCGCGCCCAGCAGCGACGTGACGGCGTTCAGCGGCAGCATGCCCGCGCTTCCCGGCAGCAGCGAGAGCATCTGCGCGAGCAGCGCCAGCACACTCCCCATCAACACCACGGCCGGCACGAGGACGCGGTGGTCCGATGTGCCGAACAGGCCGCGACAGAGATGCGGCACCGCGATGCCGAGAAACGAAATCGGACCGCAGAAGGCCGTCACCACCGCGCCCAGCAGCGATGCGCCCACCATCGTCAGGAGTCGCGCCTGCCTGACCTTCAGCCCCATCGATCGCGCGTAGCGCTCGCCGAGCAGCAGCGCGTTCAACTGCTTCGTCGTCGCGAGGGCGATGAGCACGCCGACGATGCTGAGCGGCGCGAACAGCCGCAGCCGCTGCCAGGTCACCCCCGAGAACGAACCAAATCCCCATTGCGCCCACTGCTGGAGCCGCTCCGGCCGGCTCGCGCCGACGAGAACCGTGACGACGGCCGACACGGCGTAACCGAACATGAGGCCGAGCACGAGGACGGTCGTCGGGCTGGCGACGCGATTCGACACGATCAGGACGACGGTGAGCACGGCGCCAGCGCCGACGATGGCGGCGGCGGTGACGAGGGCGTCGCCGCGCATGCCCATGGCCGTGCCGAACGCGCTCGCGGGACCGTAGCCCGCGTCGAGGACGACCAATGCAACGCCGAGGTTCGCGCCGGACGAAATGCCGAGCGCGAAGGGATCGGCCAACGGGTTCTCGAAGAGCGTTTGCATCTGCAGGCCGGCGATCCCGAGCGACGCCCCCGCGAGCATCGCCGTGAGCGAGCGCGGCAGGCGGATCGTCGTCACGACGAACGCGCCGGAGGAGCCTCGCGAGGTACCCATCAGCGCAGAGAACACGCCGCGCAACGGAATCCGCGTCGAGCCGAGCGCGAGTGACAGCAGGATGGCGGCGACCAATGTGAGCACGAGCGCCGTCAGCCTGCCGAGGTCGGCCTTCGTCATTGGCCACCCGCCGCCACCGGCATGTACCACTCGAGCTCGTGATCGGGATTGAGCCGCGGATGAAAAATCCTGACGAGATCAGCGAGCACGAGATCGGGGCGCATGGCGCTGCGAGACCAGTAGTCGTTTCCGCCAGACGACGTTTCGCGACGCTCGTAGACCCAGACCTGCCCCGTTCGATACGCCTTGAAGGCTCGGTAGCGTGGTTCGTCGTCCAGCATCGCGGCGAGATTCTTCCAGCCGCCGCCGTTGATCCAGATGTCGGCGCCCGCCGCGCGCTGGATCTGCGCCTCGAGGTCCACGGTCGCCGTACCGACGGCCGTGTTGTCTGCCCACGCGTACCTCGCCCCGGCATCCCTGATGAGCGAGGCGACGTAGGATCGTCCGCCGGCGATGACGAACAGGCCGCGCGTGCTGCGGCCGGTCATCACCAACGGCTGCTCTGCCTCGGGGAGCGCCACCGCGCGCGCGCTGAGCGCACGATAACGATCCCGCATCGCGCCATATCGCTCCTGCGCCTTTCGCTCCTCGTTCAGAAAGAGCGCCATGAACTTCAGCCACTCGGCACGGCCGAGGGCGGTCGGCTCCAGCCATTCCGTATCGGCGGCCACCGGAATCCCGGCGTTCCGGAGCACGGCGAACGTGGCGTTCGACGTTCCGCCCGACATCACCAGCGAGGGCTTCGAGGCCACCACACGCTCGACGTCGAGCAAGGCGCCTCCTTTCGCGAACTCGACGACCGCGCCTGCATCGATCTTCCGCACGACGTCGCGATCCGTCACCATGTTGCGACGCGCCACGCCGGCCAACACGCCGATCCGGTCGAGGTCGGCCAGCAGCGACAGGTGCGTTGGCGAAAGCACGAACAACGATGCGATCGGCACGGTGACGAGCTGGGCGCCTGCCAGATCGCCCGTGAGCGGCGGTGGCGGCGCCCCGCATTGCACGAGCGCGTATCGTTCGGGTGGTCCCCCTGGGTAGCTCTCGTTGACGCTGACGACCTTGTACGATCGCTCGTAGCGGACGCTGAAGGTGGTGGCGCTCTCGAGTTTCGCCTTGTCCGGAAAGTAATCGGTCGCGGGATCGAACTGACCAATACATCCGGTCGTCCGATTCGCCGGCGCGCGACGCTGCGTCCCGGCCTGCGGCATCGCCACGCACACGACGACGGCAATCGCCCACGCGCCAAACGTGCCACGCGCGATCCACCTCACCTCGAGCGCCCGCCGACGACGATCGTCACGCCGGTCCGTACGTTGATGGAGAGCGCCGGGAAACCGAACGCGGGCTCGTAGTGCTGATCCAGCAGGTTTTCGATCGTGGCGAACCACTTGAGGCGCGGACGAATCTGCCAGGCGCCGCTCGCGTCCACCTTCTGATAGCCCGGGTTGAGATCGTGATTGGGCAGCAACAGGGTGTTGCCGAAGTTGACGTCCGACCCGACGAGAAACGTGCTGTCGTCGGACTTGCCCACGAAGTAGCCGGTGAGCGCAAATGTCCCGGACCCCTGCGTGTACGACACCAGAAGGCTTCCCGTGTTGGCCGGCCTTCGGAACGGCCGCTGGCCGACGAGCGCGGAAAACCCGCCGATCGCGATGCCTGGAAACAGCGGGTTGAATTGCGGCGTCACCGAGCTGCTCAGCGACTTGGTAACGGACGCGTCGAGGTATGTGTACGACGCGGCGACGCGGACGCGGCCGACCATCCCATCGCCCGACATCTCGACGCCCTTCGCCGTGTACGACTGAGAGTTCACATAGGCGCCAGACCCCGCCGCAGCGGCCACGTCAGCTGGAATGCCGAACTGCGGCAGCAGGTTCCGGCTCACGAACTCGACCAGATCGAAGAACTCGTTGTTGAAGTAGGACGCCCGCACGCGCGCCCGTCCGCGCCACAGGCCCTGCTCGACGCCGAGATCGAAGTTCCGGCCACGCTCGGGACCGATCGGCCCGATGCCGGCGCTGGCCGCGAGCGCGGCGCCAGCGGGAGTCTTCTGCAGCAGGCGATAAAGGGAGCTCGTCACCGACGTGACCGTCGTGGCCTTGATGCCCTGGCCCGCATTCAGCGTCAGTCGCGTATCGCTCCAGAATTCAGCCGCCGCCGGCTTGCGCAGGTACACCGAGACAGAGAGGCGCGGCGCATACCGCGTCGCATATCCCTCGATGTGCGCGTAGCCAAGGCCTGCAGTCACGTTCAAGCGGTCCACGAGCGAACCACGCCCCTCGATCCAAAGCGTGCCGTTGTGGCGCGTCGCCGCGGGATCGGCGTCGGGATTCGTGAAGCTCTGTTCGCGTTCGTAGTCGCCGCCGCCAGACACGCCGAGCGCCGGCCGAACCTGGTAGGTCGTCTGCGCGTACAGGCCCTGCCGCACCGAGCGGCTTTGCGTGTCGTAGGGGCCGAAATCGAGTGCGCCCTGTCCGGTCGCCGAATAGCCGTTGGCGCCGGTGATCGTGACAGGCGTGCCGAAGCCAGTACCCGCGATGTCCTGACCACTGAGCGTCGGGTTCACGAAGTGCCCGCGCTGATCGCTGATGCCCACGCGTGCGGATGCCTGCCATCGGTCCGTGATCTGCGTCTGGCTGCCGACGCCGATCAGCCGCAGCTGATTCGTCTGGTACGCATCGTCCGGGATGCCGTAGAGGCTGATGCCGTTCGGCGATTCGTAGCGCTTGTCGATCCAGCGGACGGTGCCGCTCACGTCGGTGCTGTGGCCGACCGCGACGCCGAAGCGCCCCGCGTACGTGTTGTTGCGGTAGGCGTTGTCGGGCGTTTCGTTGTCGGTGGTGAAATGCGAGAGCTCGCTGAAGTAGTCGACGCGCTGCACGACGCCGCCGAGCGATGCGTCTTCGTGACCGGTGCCGAGATTGCCACCGTCCAGCGAGAGCGACGCTTCCGGCACGCGCGTTCGTCCGCGCCGCGAGATGATGCTGATGACGCCGGAGAGCGCGTCCGTGCCCGCGATTACGCTGTTGGCATCGCGCAGCGCCTCGATGCGCTCCACGCCCGCCATCTGCAGCGCGGAAAGGTCGATCCCGCCGCCGATGTCGTTGGCCGGAATGCCGTCGACGAGCACCTTGTTGAAATTGGAATTGCCGCCGCGAACAAAAATCGAGGTCGTCCCGCCGCGGCCTGCCGTCTGCACGAGCGACGTCCCGGGAATGAGGCGCAGCGCTTCGAGCACGTCCACCTTGCCGATCGCGCCGAGGGTCTTCTCGTCGAGGACGGTCACGGGGGCGCCGATCTGAGAGGGCAGGATCTCGGTCGCGGCCGCCGTCACCGTCACGTCGGTCTCCAGCGGCCCCAGCGGCAGCGACACGTCCACGATCGCGACGGCCCCGGCGGCGAGAAACATCGCGCTGGTCACCCGCGATTGAAATCCCTCGGCGGTCGCCTGAATTTGATAGCGGCCTTCGGCCAGGCCCTCGAACGAATAAGCGCCCCGGCCGTCACTGGCCGTCGCGTCGACGAGGGCGCCGTCGCGGAGCAGCGTGACCGTGGCACCGGCCACTCGCGCGCCGGCCGGATCGACGATCGCGCCCCTGATGGCCGCCGCGTCTGCCGCAGCGGCAGCTCGAAGGCCCGTCACAATCGAAAGCAGGAATAGAGAAACGAACACGCGCTGGAACGCGCAGCGATCCATCGAGCCACCCCTCGAGCAAGGCGATGGACTCACTGGACGACGAGCGTGCGCGTGGAGGCTGGCGAAGGCCGGCAGTTCCAGTGCATACCTTCTGTCGTCGCAGAAAGTCGACCGCAGAACCCTTAGGTAGGTCTCCTGGCTCGGAAGGAGCGAATCGAACGGCTGATTCGCTGGCCGCTTCACCTTCCCCGGCGGTTAGCCGAGTGGCATTTAGAAGCGACGCACCTTCACTTACAGTGGCGGGACCGCGCCGGATTCACACCGGACTTCCCTGTTATGCCCTCGTGGGCACCTAAGGCGTCTTGCATCCTAGCACATCGCAGCGGACGCATCGGCGAAACGCTGTGTGCGACATGCGCCGAAACCCGTTCTTGAAACGCAGGACATCAACAAGCGCTGATGCGAGTCGGCCGATCGCGCCCTCGACCGCGCCGCGGAAATAATGCTTGCCGCCCCGCGCGGTGTCGCTTGATCATGAGCGCGTGACGGCACTCGCTGGGTGGCAGAACTTCTACGTGATCGTCGGCTCGTCGGCGGGCGGGCTGACCGGCCTGCAGTTCGTGGTCATGGCGCTCGTCGCAGACTTGCCGCTGACTCGAGACCCGCAAACGGCTGGCGCCTTTTCGACGCCGACGGTCGTCCATTTCGGCGTGGTCCTGCTGCTGTCCGGAATCCTGAGCGCTCCCTGGAGCGGAATCGCCGCACCCATGATCCTGTGCGGCGTCGTCGGCGCAGCCGGCTTCGTCTACACGGCGATTGTCATGCGGCGGCTGCGAGCCCAGTCGGACTATCAGCCGGTGTTCGAAGACTGGCTCTTCCACGTTCTGCTACCGTTCGCCGCGTATGCGATCCTGATGGCGGCGGCAGTCGCCGCCCGCTCGCACATGGCCGAGGCCCTCTTCATCGTCGCCGCCGCGGCGATGCTTCTGCTGTTCATCGGCATCCACAACGCCTGGGACACCGCCACGTACCTCGTCTACGTGCGCAGGCCGGAACACCGCAAGAACAGCGAGCCGCCCCGCTAACCTCGAGGATCGGTCAATCGTTCCTATTTGACTCCCATATGGCGGACTACTAGTATGGGACTCGCATAGGAGACTGCATGGCGCCACGCGTCGACGTCTGGCTCGGCACGCTGGCGGTCATGGTGCTGAAGACCCTCGACACCATGGGACCGCTGCACGGCTACGGGATTGCGCGCCGCATCGAGCAGACCAGCGGCCACCGGCTCGTCGTCAACTACGGCACCCTGTACCCCGGTCTTCTGCAACTGGAACAGGACGGCTTCGTGTCGTCGGAGTGGGGCGTCTCCGACAACAAGCGTCGTGCGCGGTACTACGCCATCACGCGCGCGGGCAGGAAGCATCTCGCCCGGCAGGCGGAGCAGTGGGAGCAGACCACCGACATCCTCGAACGATTCCTTCGTCCCCGCTCGGAGGCCCAATGAGGATCATCCGCCGGACGCTGGCGCGGCTGCGCGCAGTTGCCTATCGCCGTCAACAGGATCGGCGGCTGGCCGAAGAGTTCGAGACGCACCTGGCGATGCAGACCGAGGACAACCTCCGGGCGGGCATGAGCGCCGAGGAGGCGCGGCGCGAGGCGGTGCTGGCGTCGGGCGGGTTGCCCCAAGCGACCGACGCATATCGCGAGCAACGCCGGCTTCCCTTCATCGAGACCACGCTGGCCGATGTGCGTTTCGGCTTGCGGATGATGGCGAGAGCGCCTGGCTTCTCGGCGGTCGTCGTGTTGACGCTCGCGATCGGCATCGGCGCCAACACGGCGATCTACAGCCTCTCCCGAGCGGTGCTGACGCCGCTGGCGATCGACAACCCGAGCCGCGTCGTGTTCGTGTGGACCGACAACGCGAAGCGCGGCTGGCGCAAGTTCCCCGCGTCGGTCCCGGACTTCGAGGACTGGGCCGCGAGCGGCCTGTTCGAGAAGATCGGCGCCTTCGTCGGCAAAGGATTCAACGTGCGCGTGGGCGACCGCACTGATCGCGTCGAGGGGATGCAAATCACCGGCGAGGGACTGGACGTCTTCGGCATCGCGCCCGTGCTGGGCCGCACGTTCCGCGCGCAGGATGCCACGGGCGGCCACGAGCACGTCGCCGTGCTCACGTATGCGGTCTGGCAGTCGCGCTTCGGCGCCGACCCGTCGATCGTCGGTCGAGAGATCGTGATCGACGGCTCGCTGCACGAAGTCGTCGGCGTGCTGCCGGCATCTTTTCCGCGGCTTGACCACGAAGCGATCTACACCCCGCTGGTGCTCAGCGCGCCGATCGCCACGGATCGAAGGCAGCGCACCGTCAATGTGGTCGGCCGCCTGGTCGCGGCCATCCGCCTCGAGACCGCACAGCAGCAGATGGACGTGATCAGCCGGCGCCTGGCCGAGGCCTTTCCCGGGTCCAACGGCCAGTTCGCCGCGCGCCTGCAACCGGTCGAGGAGGCCTTCGTCGAAGATTCGCACGTGATCCTCACCATCCTGTTCGGCGCGGTCGGACTCGTGCTGCTCATCGCCTGCGCGAACGTCGCGAACCTGCTGCTCGCGCGCGGCGTCGCGCGCGGACGCGAGATGGCGCTGCGCGCCGCCCTCGGCGCGAGCCACTGGCGCATCGGCCGCCAGCTGATCACCGAACACGTCCTTCTGGGCGCGTTCGCCGGCGCCATCGCGCTGCTGCCCGCGATGGCCGTGATGCGATTCGTGGCGTCGTTTCAACTGGAGCAGTTGCCGAACGCCAATCTCGTCCGCTTGAGCCCGCCGGTGCTCGCGTTCAACGTGGCGCTCTCGCTCCTCGCGAGCGTCGCGTTCGGCGCAGTGCCCGCATGGCAGTCGTGGCAGATCGATCTCCAGCGCGGGTTGAGAGCGGCAATCGGATCGGCGGCCGGAACCGTCCACCATCGGCTCCGCGGTGCGTTCGTGGTCGTCGAATTCGCGCTGGCTATCGTGCTGCTCGTCGGGGCCGGGCTGCTGATCCGCAGCTTCCTGCAGATGCGATCGTCGGATCCGGGCTACGACCCGCGCCACGTCCTGACGATGCGCGTGGCGCTCAATGAGGCGCGGTATGGCAACGCGAACGCGCAGCTCGCGTACTACAATCGGGTACTCGATCGCCTCAAGAGCCTGCCGGGCATCACCGGGGCGTCGGCGGCCGACGAAATCCCCACGATGGACAACTACAGCATGGCGGGATTGCGCACGTCGGACGAGCGCGTGGACCGCCCCGAGGATCGTCAGGTCGTGCTCTACGCCTCGGTGATGAGCGATTACTTTCAGGTGATGCGCGTCCCGCTCCTGCAGGGCCGCGCGTTCGTGGACGACGATCGCGACCGTGCGGCGCCGGTGGCGATCGTGGATCGCTCGACCGCCGAGCGCAACTGGCCGGGAGAGACGCCGATCGGCAAATGGCTGAAGCTCGGTGGCGATCAGCCGCGGCGGGAAGTGGTGGGCGTGGCCGCCGACGTCGAGGAGGGCCCCCTGATCACGCTCCTGAAAGGACGCGTGGGCCAGGTGTACCTCCCGTTCCCTCAGGCGCCGAAGGCGGCGGCGGCCATCGTCGTTCGTACGCAGGGCGATCCGGCGCTGCTGGCGTCCGTCATCCGCGATGCCGCCCACACCATCGACGCCGATCAGCCGCTCTTCCAGATCCGCACGCTCACCGACGCGCGCGCCGACGAGCGCGCGACGCACCGCCTGGCCACCACCCTGCTGGTGACCTTTGGCGGGATCGCGCTCCTGATGGCGACGCTCGGCATCTACGGCGTCGTGGCGAACAACGTCGGCGAACGCACGCGCGAGTTCGGCATCCGGCTGGCTCTCGGTGCCGCGCCGGCCGACGTCCTGAGCGTGGTGTTTCGCAACGCGCTCACGCTGATGGTCACCGGAACGGCCATCGGCCTGGCGTTCGCGTTCGTCCTGACGCGGCTGGTGACGAGCCTGCTCGTCGGCGTCCCGCCGACCGACCCCGTGACGTTCATGGCGGTCGTCGTGCTGCTCGGACTTCTCGGCCTGATCGCGAGCTACATTCCGGCGAGGCGAGCCACGCGCGTCGATCCGACGATCGCCCTGCGCGCCGAGTAGGGCGAGACCCTAATCGCAGGCCGCTGACTACAGCGCCCGCAGGAAGTTCAGCAGATCCTGTTTCTGGCCTTCGCTGAGCGCGTTGAAGTTGCCGACGACGCCGTTCGCCTCAGACCCTGAGCTTGAATGCGCGCGGATGGCGGCGACGAGATCGCTGGTCCGCCCGTCGTGCAGGAAGAACATGCGCTGCCCCAGACCCCAGAGCGGCGCGCTGCGGAACTCGCGGGGTCCCGCCTCGCCCTGGCTGATGCCGTCGGCCAGCCCGGTCCCCATGTCGTGCACGAGCAGATCCGAGAACAGGTTCACCGGCTGATTGCGCAGCGCCGCGAGGGCCGAGTTACCCGTCTGGAACGACGGCGTATGGCACAACGCGCATCCGGTGGACGCGAACAGGCGCTGGCCCTTCGCGATTGACGCCGCTCCACCAGGCGAATCGAGCGAGGGCGCCGGCGGCGCGAGGAACCGCATGAACAGCGCGAATTTCTCGATGTCGCTCATCGCGTCCACGGGCGTCGCCGCCTCCATGTTCGTGAGGCTGTTCGGTGTCGCCGCGTACTGGCAGCTGGCGATCTCCTCGCGCTCGGTCTGAAACAGCTCGTTGGTGACGCCCATCTCGACGTTATAGGCTTCGCCCGAGAACAGCAGCAGCGACTTGTTCTGCGCCTTCCAGCCAAACCGGGCGATCGTTCCATCGTTGCCGTTGTTGTTGGTCTGACCGGTAATCGTCCGCCCCGATACCTGAAAGTTCGGGCGGCCGCGAATGCCGAGCGCGCGTTTGACCGCCGCGCTGCTGGCGCGGTTGGCGGCGATGGCGCTGTCGGGAATCTGCTCGATCAGCCCCTCGCCGAACGTCGGCGTCGGAATTCTGAAGATGACGTTATGGTTGGCAATCTGCGTCTCGTAGTCGGGTTGTGCGAGCGAACAGGCGCTCGCGCCGAGGCGCGCCGTGATCGTGAAGAGCGCGTGGACGCCTCCATCGGGTGATCCGTCCGCATTCTGCACGAACCGCGCCTCTCGAATCGGCCCGTCGGCCGTGATGAACGACGGCGCGCCATCGGTCCCGCCGTTCTTGGTCGCGAAGGCCATCTGGGGATTCACGGCGGGGCTCGATCCGCCGAGCGCCGGCTGCGCGTGGCAACCGCCGCAGCTATCGAGATTCATCCGCGGACCGAGACCATCTGTCAATCCATCTTCGGCGGCGAACTCCTCGGCGCTCGCGGCGAAGTACGCCGCCTGCGACGCGGTCAGGCCTGCCAGTGGTCCGCCGGCCGCTGCGGCGCCCTGGCGCACCCCCGGATCCTTGGCCTTCGCCGTGGTCGCCGCAGCCGGCGAACCAGCGGCGCTCACGTGCTGACCCACGGCGACCGGGGCCTGCGCCGCAATGGCCGCGAGTTCGAGCAGTCCGATCGAAGCGGCGCACACGAAGAGCAGTGACACGTTCATCGATCGAGGGCGACTCATGGCGTACCTCCTCGCCGCCTGCCGGCAGCGAACGCGCGTGGTGTTGAAGGGAGAAAGCACGGCAGCCCAGGCAAGTTCGCAACCACCCGGGAAAAGTCGCCTGAAATCAATCGTTCGCTTCGCGCGAGGGAGATGGGGCGAAAGGAATGTCAGAAGTGCAACTGATCGGTTGGACGGAATTTACACGGCGCCTGATGTGAATTGGCAGCGTGATCGGTCGCTCGCATAGATTCGCCCGGCAAAATCGAAGAAGTGTCGAGCCAGCCGCAGTGTGTAGATGTCAAAGGCTCAGTTGCAAAGCGCGACAAACACCGTACGCGCTTCCGTCCCAAAGGATACGAAACGAACGGACTGCAGTGACTCCGTACGCCGCTAAGGGATCGAACTGAAAACGCAGCGTACGCGACGCAGCCCATCGATACAATGCGCCATGCGTGTTCGCCTCAGACATTCGGTCCTGACGCTGGCGCTCGGCGCGGCGGCAGTCGGTCTGGCGTGCGGAGGCAGTCCGACCGCGCCGTGCACCGATCAGCAAGGACGCGGCGACACCACACTGAACAGCATCAAGGTGTCGTGCGCGGCGAGCGGCGCCCAGCTCCAGTGCGAGGCCGACGCCTTCGTCCAGGGCCTGTATGTCTACTGTCCTATGCAGCAGGACGTCACGCAGGCCGCCGAGTGGATCGCCGGCGACAGCACGGTGATTCGCGCCGCGGCGCCCGGCGTGTTTACGGCGCTCGCCGCCGGGCATACGTTCGTGCACGGCACGTGGCACGGCCTCGACTCCGACAACTTCGGCCGTACGCCGGTCGCGGTATTTCCGGGAACGGCCCCGCTACCGACCTACGAGATCTTCGGTAACGTTTCCATCGCCGGGCAAACGCCCAGTTCCAGCCCCGTTACCGGCGCCGTGATTGAGGTGCTCGACGGCCTGGTCCAGGGCCAGACGGCGACCAGCGGTATGCCGCCGGCCTTATTGCCTGGTTACCTCGGTCCTTTCGGGGGGCCCGGCTACTACCGGATCCTCGGCGTGCCTCCCGGCACGTACCGCTTGCGGATCAGCAAGGAAGGCTACGCCAGCCAGGAGCGCTCGGTGACGGTGGAGGTCGGGAGTCCCGTCGCCGACTTCCAGTTGACGCCGATGTAATTCGCGTTCGGATCTATAGCGTCGGTGTGCGCAGGCGCTGGCCTTCGAGCGCAGCCTGATGCGTCGCGCAGTAGCGAGCCCACGGGATCGCTTCCAGACGCGGCTCGTCGATGGGCTGCTGATCGACGAGGCATCGTCCGTAGGATCCGTCGGCGATTCGGCCGAGTGCGAGACGGACTTCATCGAGCACGTCCGCGTCGGCCTCGTCCTCGGTGAACAGCTTGGCCTGCTGCTCGTCCTTCACACTGTCGTCGCCGATATCTCCCGCGGCGCCGTCGGCAGGCTCCAGTTCTTCGCTGCCGATCTGCGAGCGCCGGGCGACCAGCTCGCGTTCCTTCTCCAACAGCAGGGCTTTGTAGTGATCGAAATTCACGGTAACCCCGCGTGCACAAACCAGGCCACGAGCGCGGCGACCGAACGGATGCCGGCAGCACGGCCGGCCTCCGCATCAGCTGCAGGCCTCGGTCGATCCCCGCTCGGTCAGCGTCCGAATCGTCAGCTCGAACGAGCCGAGGGATGATCGGGTCCGCTGCAAATGATCCAGTGCCGCGTCGCGGCGATCGTCGTCGGTGCGCCTTCGCCCGCCTCCCCGGCGAAGGCGTAACCGAAGCCATGGACGGTCCGGATCAGCGTCGTCGGCTCGATGCGCTGTACGAGCACATCGGCGTCCCCTTGACCGGCGGTCTGCGCGCGGATACGAAACCTCGGCGGCCCGCGTCGCGGGCGATCGTGTCCTGGCGGAGCTCCGGACGTCGGTTCGCCTGGCGACCGCGCCGCCTAGGATCTAGCGACCTGCCTCCGCCGGAAGCAGTCGGCCGAGTGGTCGTTGACGATGCCGACCGCCTGCATCCAGGCATA
>DATATJ010000187.1:0-3005 GCA_036268855.1 Vicinamibacterales bacterium | reverse complement strand
GAGGAGATCCTCGCGGTGCCGCTCGAAGCGCGGCGAGAAATCGGCGGCGATGCGGACGAGCGGATTGTCGCCCGACGCCGCATGCGCCGCGTAATCCGGATGCAGCGGTTGGTAGAGACACGCATACAAAGCCGGGATCGGAGACCCGGGATCGGGAATCGGCGCGCGGGGATCAGCAGACATCAGGCGCCGCTCCGAGCACAAGCGCGACCGGCGTTTCCTGCACGTGGAAGCGCGCGCGGACGACGCACGCCTGACCCGCGAAGCCGTCAAGAAACCCGTCAGGAAACACTGAGCCCTCTGAATTGAGCCCTTCAAGATTCGAGAGCCGCACCGTGAGCCCGGCCGAGCTCCGTGCCATCGGCGCAGGCCCCACGAGCACGCAGACCGTCTGGGTCCCTTCGATCATCCGCTGCAGCCGCAGCCACGTCGTGAACGGCAGCCGCTTGAGCGCCAGCGCCGGCGCCTCGGCGGCGTCGAACACGACGACGCCGAAATTTCCCGCCTGCAGCACGAGCGTCAGCGCCTTGATCGCCTGCTCCAGCGCGCGCTGATTCAGATCGCGGCACATCCCCGGGTTGACGACGACGTGCCCGCGGATCCACAAGAGCCGCTCGAGATCGACGCCGGCCGCTGCCGCCGACGGCGCGTCGAACATGTCGAGCACATCGACGAGAGCGACGAGCTCACCGCGACGCGTGGCCGCCGCCAGCAGCTGGAGCAGCAGGCTGGCGCGTGCAGACGATCGGGGTCCAGCCAGTTCCGACAACTGGCCGCGCGGGAACCCGCCGGACAGCCGCGCGTCTAACGCCGTGATGCCACTGGGCGCCACGGCGGCATCGTCGAGCGGATCGGGGGCGGGCAGCGCGGTGGTGAGCGTGCGATCCAGCCGGCGCGTGCGGAGGAGCGATTCGAGGTCGGCGCGTACGAGCGGCATAGTTTCGCCTTATGTTCGCCTTTCCCGCGCAGTATACGGCACACGTTCCCCGCGATCAAGTGAGGTAAGATACGCCGTATCGGGTTCGGCTAAAGCCCTGCCCTACATCCGTTTAGACACTCTTCATGGACCGCTGATTGGCTGACACCGCCCAGGCTGAAGCTCCTCCCGCGCCCATTCCCCAAGGCTCGTTCGGCTCCCGCGCCGCGCGCCGGATGCTGGCCGCGTTCACGTACCGCGACTTCCGCGTGCAGTGGTTCGGCGCCTGCACCTCGAGCATCGGGACGTGGACGCAGATTACGGCCCAGAACTGGATGGTGCTGTCGCTGACGGGGTCGGCGTTCTTCCTCGGCCTCGACGCGTTCCTTCAGCAGCTGCCGATCATGCTCTTCACGCTCATCGGCGGCGTGCTCGCCGACCGGCGCGATCGGCGGCAGACGCTCCTGTCGTCGCAGTACGTGCAGATGACGACGGCCGCGGCGCTCGCGATCATCGTCTACTTCGACGTCGTCAAGATCTGGCACATCCTGCTGCTGTCCTTCATTACAGGGCTGGCGCAGGCCTTCGGCGGTCCCGCCTACCAGTCGCTGATCCCGTCGCTGGTCGACAAGAAAGATCTGCCGAACGCGGTCGCGCTCAACTCGATTCAGTTCAACGTCGCGCGCGTGATCGGCCCGCTCGTCTTCGCCGCCACGCTCGCAGTGGCCGCCCGCGTCGGCTTCAGCGATCCGCAGCAGATGAGCATCTGCTTCGCGCTCAACTCGGCGTCCTTCCTCGTCGTGATCTACGCGCTGATGTCGCTGAACCTGAAGCACATTCCGCACACCGGGACGACGCGGATGCGCGACGAGATGCGGGGCGGGCTGGATTACGTTCGGCACCACGGCAGCCTGGTGGCGCTCATCGTGCTCGCGGCGACGACGACGTTCCTGGGCTTTTCGGTGCTGACGTTCCTGCCGATCTTCGCGCAGAAGGTGTTTCACGAAGGCGCGAGCACCTACGGCCACCTGCTCGCGTTTTCGGGCGCCGGCTCGGTGATAGGGGCGCTGATCGTCGCGTGGCTCGGAAAATTCAAGCGGATGGGGCTGACGGCGCTGCTGGTCCAGGCGATCTACGGCATCTTCATTCTCGGTTTCGCGATGTCGCGGACGCTGTGGCTGAGCGATATCCTGCTGTTCTTCACGGGCGCGTCGCTGATGGTGGTCTTCTCCACGGTGACGTCGCTGATTCAGCTCATCGCGCCGAACGAGATGCGCGGGCGCGTGATGAGCATCTACATGCTCGCGTTCCGCGGCGGGATGCCGCTGGGCAGTCTCTTCAGCGGCTATCTCGCCACGTTCATCGGTGCGCCCTTGGTCATCGGCATCAACGGCGTCCTGCTCGTCATCGTCGCGGCGTACTTCCTGGTGAACAGCCACGGTGTGCGCGAGGCGTAGCTGGCGTCACGAAGAACATCTCTCGCCACAGAGTCACCGAGGCACGGAGAAGACAACAGACAGCGAACGCGAACGCGCCGCACGCCGTCGCTTCGCGACGGCACCGCTCAGCATGAGCGGCGAAAACGCAAACGTTCGACAACAGCCTGCGAGTTTGCGTTTTCGCCGTTCATGCCGAGCGGGCGGGCGGCTGGCGCAGCCAGCCGCCGTGCGGCGCGTGGTCGCCGGCAATCCGTTGAGCGTCCTTCGTGTCCTTCGTGTCCTCCGTGTCCTTCGTGGTGAAACGTGATCACCGCGTGAACGTTATTTCTCCGTCGCCTGCATCGCCTTCACGATGAACGCCTGCACCTCCGGCTTGATCTGAAACTGCGCCGCCTGCGTCTCGGCGGGCCACTGAGCCTTGTCCGCCCACATCTTGTTCAGCCCCTTCTGAATTTCGGGATCGCCCCCGGTGAACCCCTCGACGAGCGTGCGCCAGCGCGCGGCGAGCGCCTGCGCGATCGGCCCCGCCGGGTCGCTGCCGAGCGCCGCCTCGACGTCGGCGAGAAGCGCCGTCCAGCGGCGCGTGACGTCCGCCTGCAGCTCGGGCGACCAGAGCTTCTTGCGCTCCTCGACCTTCGCCTGCGCCTCGG